>NZ_CP009452.1:2898177-3202697 GCF_001278035.1 Sphingopyxis sp. 113P3 | reverse complement strand
GATCCGTACATCCTGATCTTCGAGAAGAAGCTGTCGAACCTCCAGTCGATGCTGCCGATCCTCGAGGCAGTTGTGCAGTCGGGCCGCCCGCTGCTGATCATCGCCGAGGACATCGAAGGCGAAGCGCTGGCGACCCTCGTCGTCAACCGCCTGCGCGGCGGCCTCAAGGTCGCGGCGGTCAAGGCTCCGGGCTTCGGCGATCGTCGCAAGGCGATGCTGCAGGACATCGCGATCCTGACCAAGGGCGAGATGATCAGCGAAGACCTCGGCATCAAGCTCGAGAATGTCACGCTCAGCATGCTCGGCCAGGCCAAGCGCGTCACCATCGACAAGGACAACACCACCATCGTCGACGGTGCGGGCGAAGCCGATGCGATCAAGGGCCGCGTCGAGCAGATCCGTGCGCAGATCGAAACCACGACGTCGGATTACGACCGTGAAAAGCTGCAGGAACGTCTGGCGAAGCTCGCCGGCGGCGTTGCGGTGATCAAGGTCGGCGGCGCGTCGGAGGTCGAGGTGAAGGAACGCAAGGACCGCGTCGACGACGCGCTCCACGCGACCCGCGCCGCGGTCGAGGAAGGCATTGTCCCGGGTGGCGGCACCGCGCTCCTCTATGCGACCAAGGCGCTCGATGGGCTTTCGGGCGAGAATGAAGACCAGACCCGCGGCATCGACATCATCCGTCGCGCGCTGCAGGCTCCGGTCCGCCAGATCGCCGAAAACGCGGGCTTCGACGGCGCTGTCGTCGCGGGCAAGCTGTTCGACCAGCAGGACTCCAACCACGGCTTCAACGCCGCGACGGATACCTATGAGGATCTGGTCAAGGCCGGCGTCATCGATCCGACCAAGGTCGTGCGCACCGCGCTGCAGGACGCTGCGTCTGTCGCGGGCCTGCTCATCACCACCGAAGCGGCGGTGAGCGAGCTTCCCGAAGACAAGCCGGCGATGCCGATGGGCGGCGGCGGCATGGGCGGCATGGGCGGCATGGACTTCTAAGGTCCGCCGTCACCGCTCAGCGCAAGCTGACAAGGAAGGGCCGGGGAGGGAACTCTCCGGCCCTTTTCGATTTGCGAAGGAGCCTCAAAGGGGAGGCGTCACCCAGGGGAATCGCATTTGAAAATATAGTAGCGCGATGAGTTGATATGGATTCTTTGGGTGTCCTTCATAGTAAGGAGGATATCCATGTCCTGGTTTGCCGCGGCGTTTGATGATCTTCGCGATCCGCGAACGGGCAACGCGCGCCGTCACGATCTGCTGGAAGTGCTGACGATGGCGCTGACGGCGTCGATTTGCGGGGCGGAGAGTTGTTCGGATTTTGCGGATTTCGCGGTGGATCGCGAGGATCTGTTCCGGGAGTTTCTGCGCCTTGAGAATGGGGTTCCCAGCCATGACACCTTCTCCCGGATTTTCCGGCTGCTGGATCCGGCAGCCTTTGCACGCTGCTTCGAGCAGTTTCTGACCGCTCTTGGCGAAGCGGGTGCCGGTGTTGTCGCCATCGACGGCAAGACACTGCGGCGCTCGTTCGACACGGCAGCCGGCCGATCGCCGCTGGCGGTGGTGACGGCCTTTGCCTCGTCGACACGCACCGTCATCGGCCAGGAAAGCTTCCGTCCGGGGGAAGGCGACAGCGAAATCCTTGCCGCAAGAGCGCTCCTCGAATGCCTGGACCTCACAGGCCAGCTTGTCACCGCCGATGCCCTGCACTGCCAGACCGAGACTGCGCAGCTGATCCTCGATCGTGGCGGCGATTATCTCTTACGTCTCAAGGCGAACAGACCGGCCCTGCATGAGGCGGTGGCCAGCTACTTCGCTGCACCGGATATCCTTGCCGGTCTCGCCACGACTGAGACAAGCGATGCCGATCATGGACGTCTCGAAGAGCGGCGGGCTTTTGTCAGCCATGACCTTGGCTGGCTGCACGGTCCCAAGCGCGCCTGCACCGAACCGGTGGACATGCCCGCTCTTGCCTGTCTCGGCATGATCGAGGCCACGGTCACCCGCAATGGAAAGACCACAACGACCCGCCATTATCATCTCTCATCCCGGACGCTGAGCCCGGAAGAATATCTTGCCGCCGCCAGATCCCACTGGTCGATCGAAAATGGTCTCCACTGGGTGCTCGACATGACATTCGATGAAGATCGCGCCCGCAGCCGAAAGGACCATGCCCCCGAAAATCTCGCAACCTTGCGCAAGCTCGCCCTCAATGTCCTGCGAACCGCCAGACCCGATATCTCCATCAGGAGAAAACGGAAACGCTCCGGATGGTCCAACGCCTTCGCCAAAACCATCCTCGGTCAAATGCGATAGCCCTGAGGCGTCACCCCTGGCGCCTTGCCGAACGGCAGGATCGCCCGGTAGGCTTCCGCCCCGGGCGCGCCGCCGATGGTCACTCCCTTTGTCATCAGCCAATAGTGCCGCACGATCTCCGCCTGCTGTTCGAGCCCGTAGCGGTGGAGCGGCCAGCCGGGTTTGAGGCTGTAATGGTAGGTTGCAAAGGGGTGCCGCATCAGCACCAGATACCAGCGGCCACGCGTCTGCGCCTGCCAGACATGCGTCATCTCGTGGATGAAGAGACCCTGGAGCGACTGCGGTGCGGCGCTGAAATCCTCGACATAAAGGTCGCCGTGCGGATGAAAGTGGAGCGCACCCATCGGTGCCATCACGACGCGCCGCGGCTGGAAGAAAGCCCATTTGTGGTGGCACACGCGCACCCGCGCATAGTCGATCGCCTCGCCGAACACACTCCGGGCGAGTGCGATCTCGCCGTCCGTGAGGCTGCGCGATGGCCGCGCCATGCGCCGCTATTTCTTCGCCGCGTCCGCCGCGCCTTTTCCTGCTGCCTTGTCGGCCTCGGTGCCGCCCATATCCATCGCGCCATGATCCATCGCCGCGCCCTTCGCGTCGCCTCCTCCCGGAGCCTTCCGGATCGTGAGGTCGAAGAGGATGCGTTCATTATTGTTGTTCGAGAAAACGAAGATCATCGGCAGTTTGCCTGCCCGCACCGCGGCCCCGTTGATGTTCCAGATCATCAGATGCTTGCCGCCCGGCTTGAACGCAAGCTCGCCCTTTGCGGGCACCGGCGCGCTGCGTAGCGGCTTCATCGACACGACGCCATTTTCCTTGACGGTTTCGTGCATCTCGACGCGCTGGGCAAGGTCCGAGCTCACAGCCATCAATTCGACAGCGCGAGGGCCGCCCTTGATGGTGAAATAGCCTGCCGCCGGACGGTCCGGGGTCGCGCCCATCTCGATATAGCCGCTCGCAACGTGCAGCACCGGCCCCTGACCGAGATTTTCGCTGCATCCCGAAAGAGGCAGGGCGGCGGCGGTGAGAAGGGCAACGGCGAAGGGCTTCATCGGGAGACTCCGGGTTTAACTGAAATTTGCCCGTCATCGATAAGCCGTCAAAGCCCTTGTGCCAAGGATTAGCGCACCTATATCGCGCCCAGAAACCCTGCATGGGATCAACGACGGGCGTGCCTTTTCAGGGCGCCGCAAAAACAACAAGGACGTGTATATTATGGCCAAAGTGATCGGGATCGACCTCGGCACCACCAACAGCTGCGTCGCGGTGATGGAAGGCGGCAAGCCCAAGGTTATCGACAATGTGGAAGGCGCGCGCACGACACCGTCGATCGTCGCCTTCGCCAAGGACGGCGAGCGGCTGATCGGCCAGCCGGCGAAGCGCCAGGCAGTGACCAATCCCGAAAATACCGTCTTCGCGGTGAAGCGCCTGATCGGCCGCCGCTTCGACGATCCCATGACGAAGAAGGACATGGAACTCGTCCCCTATAATATCGTCAAGGGCAACAATGGCGACGCCTGGGTCAAGGCGGGCGGCGAGGATTATTCGCCCTCGCAGATCAGCGCGTTCATCCTTCAGAAGATGAAGGAAACCGCCGAGGCCTATCTTGGTGAAAAGGTCGAGCAGGCGGTCATCACCGTTCCCGCTTACTTCAACGACGCGCAGCGCCAGGCGACCAAGGACGCGGGCAAGATCGCAGGCCTTGAAGTGCTTCGCATCATCAACGAGCCGACCGCGGCTGCGCTCGCTTACGGCCTCGACAAGCAGGACAACAAGACCATCGCGGTCTATGACCTTGGCGGCGGCACCTTCGACATTTCGATTCTCGAAGTCGGCGACGGCGTGTTCGAGGTGAAATCGACCAACGGCGACACCTTCCTTGGCGGTGAGGACTTCGACAGCAAGCTGGTCGAATTTCTGGCCGATACCTTCAAGAAGGACGAGGGGATCGACCTGCGCACCGACAAGCTCGCGCTGCAGCGGCTGAAGGAAGCTGCGGAAAAAGCGAAGATCGAGCTGTCTTCCGCCGCGACCACCGAAGTCAACCTGCCCTTCATCACTGCCGATGCCAACGGGCCGAAGCATCTCGTCAAGACGATCACCCGAGCCGACCTTGAAAAGCTGGTCGAGGATCTGGTGAAGCGCACGCTCGAGCCCTGCAAGAAGGCCATCAAGGATGCCGGCGTCAGCGCGAGCGAAATCGACGAGGTCGTGCTCGTTGGCGGCATGACCCGCATGCCGCGCGTGCGCGAGGTCGTGAAGGATTTCTTCGGCAAGGAGCCGCACACCGGTGTGAACCCCGATGAGGTCGTCGCCATCGGCGCCGCAATCCAGGCGGGCGTGCTGCAGGGCGACGTCAAGGACGTTCTGCTGCTCGACGTGACTCCGCTCAGCCTCGGTATCGAGACGCTGGGCGGCGTGTTCACGCGCATGATCGACCGGAACACGACGATCCCGACCAAGAAGAGCCAGGTCTATTCGACGGCGGACGACAATCAGTCCGCGGTAACGATCCGCGTCTTCCAGGGTGAGCGCGAAATGGCGGCGGACAACAAGCTGCTGGGCCAGTTCGACCTCGTCGGCATCCCGCCGGCACCGCGCGGCGTGCCGCAGATCGAGGTGACCTTCGACATCGATGCCAACGGCATCGTGTCGGTCCACGCCAAGGACAAGGGCACCGGCAAGGAACAGCAGATCAAGATCCAGGCCTCGGGCGGGCTTTCGGATGCGGACATCGAGCAGATGGTCAAGGACGCCGAGCAGTTCGCCGAAGAGGACAAGAAGCGTCGCGAGGCGGCTGAGGCGAAGAACAACGCCGAAAGCCTGATCCACTCGACCGAACGCCAGCTTGAAGAGCATGGCGACAAGGTCGACGCGGCGTTGAAGGGCGAGATCGAGGCGGCGATCGCCGAAGCCAAGACCGCGGTCGAGGGCGGCGACCCCGCCGTCATGACCGAAAAGTCCCAGGCGCTCGCGCAGGTTGCCATGAAGCTTGGCCAGGCGATCTACGAGAAGGAGCAGCAGGCCGCCGCGTCGCCCGGCGCCGAAGCCGGCGAGACCAAGGCCGACGAAGATGTCGTCGACGCCGAATTCTCGGAAGTCGAGGACGACAAGAAGTAAGGATGACCTTCAACCGTCATGCCGGCGAAAGCCGGCATCGCTCCCGCAAGCCGCTTCGGCGGACCGGCAGCGACCCCGGCCTTGGCCGGGGTGACGGGTTGAAGTAGGGGCTTTTGAGAATGTCGCTCGACATCGATTATTATGAACTGCTGGAAGTCGACCGGACCGCTGACGACAAGGCGCTGAAGGCCGCCTATCGCAAGCTCGCCATGCAATATCACCCGGACAAGAATCCCGGGTGCAGCGATAGCGAGGCGCGCTTCAAGGCGATCAACGAAGCCTATGACTGCCTGAAAGATCCGCAGAAGCGGGCGGCCTATGATCGCTTCGGCAAGGCGGGTGTCCAGGGCGGAGCGAACGGCTTTGGCGGCGGGGCCGATTTCGGTGACATTGGCGACATTTTTGAATCGATCTTCGGATCGGCATTCGGCGGCCGCCAGCAGCAGCGTGGCCCCGCGCGCGGTGCTGACCTTCGCTATGACATGGAAATCCGGCTCGAGGACGCCTTCACCGGTTGCACCCGTGAAATCCAGGTCGACGTCGCCGCGCGCTGCGACGCCTGCGACGGCTCCGGGGCCAGGCCGGGCACGTCCACCCATCGCTGCGGAACCTGCGGCGGTCACGGCAAGGTGAGGGCTCAGCAGGGCTTCTTCATGGTCGAGCGCACCTGTCCCGCCTGTCAGGGCGCGGGCGAGGTCATCGCGGACCCCTGCACCGCCTGTCATGGCGAAGGCCGCGTCGAGCGGCGCAAGACGCTGACCGTCAACATTCCGGCCGGAGTGGACGAGGGTACGCGCATTCGCCTGTCGGGCGAGGGGGAAAGCGGTGCGCGCGGCGCAGCACCGGGCGACCTCTACATCTTCCTTCACATGGCGCGGCACCGGGTCTTCGAGCGCGAAGGAACCACGCTGTTCACGCGGGCCCCGATCAGCTTCACAACCGCAGCGCTCGGCGGCGAGATCAGCATTCCAGGGCTCGACGGCAGCCGGCACGACATCCGCATCCCTGCAGGCATCCAGTCGGGCAAGCAGCTGCGCCAGCGCGGCGCGGGCATGCCCGTGCTCAATGGCCGCGGCCACGGCGACCTTGTGGTCCAGATCGATGTCGAGACGCCGACCAAGCTGAGTGCGAAGCAGAAGGAATTGCTCCAGGCGTTCCGCGAAACCGAGACGGGCGAGGAATGTCCCGCGAGCCAGGGCTTTTTCGGCCGCATCAAGGAAATGTGGGAAGATCTGACGGATTAAGCCGTCTTGCCCATCACCCGGTCGCCCCTTGCCCTTCGCGCACAGGCGGGACAGGGCCAATCTCTTCCCTGAGCTTGGCGATCAGCGCAGCGACCTGCGGCAACCGGCTTTCCTCCTCGTCGAGGATCGCATGGAATGCCTGCCGCTTGAGGTCCGCGAGCGCCTCTGCGGTCATCGCGCCGTCGCCAGTGACACTCGAGGCCACGATGTCGATCAGCCGGTCGGCGCCGTGGAGCCGGCCCCATAGATAGTCGTTCTCCCGGTAGGCTCGGCTGAAGAAGGCGCCGAAGCTGTTGAACTCGATACCCTTGAGCATCGCGGCGGCGCCGCCGGTACGGATCGCGGTTGCATCGGAGGGGGAAATGCGGTCGATCTTGATCGGGTCGAATTCGTCAAACCCCTCGCCCTGCAGCAGCGGCAGCGTCGCGATGTCGTAGAATGGATATCCAAGATAGGCGAGCAGCATTGTCCGCCGGTCGTCCTTGGGCAGCGCGCCCAGCGCTTTGGCGAGGAGCACATCGGCCTCGCCATCGACCGCGACGAGATCCCGCCGGTCGGCAATCGCGTCGATCCATGCGCCAAGTCCCGCATCATCAGGGATGTCGAGGTCGCCAAGCCAGCTGTCCCCCTCGCGTTCCAGGTAGATGCCGAGCGCGGCAAAGATCGCCTCGCGCATGGCCTCGCACGCGGGATCGCGCTCGTCGCGCTTCGCTTCGACCGCGGCGTCGAGCTCGCGTGCCAGAAAGCGCAGGCGGCGGATGCGAAAACCAATGTCGTGGGTGCGAAAGAAATCGATTGCATCGCGGCTTGCGCCCGCGCCCTTCCTGCCCGAAATCCGGTCGAGCCCGCGCGCGCGTACCTCGTCCCAGAGGGCCTGGCGGCGGTTGGCGCGGTGAACGGCGCCCTCGGCCGGGGCCAACCGGTCGATCACGCGCGCCAATTCCTCGACGATCGCCGACAGCTTGAGATGCCCGTAGGGCGCATAGGCGAAACCCGCGCGCGACGCAGCCTCGGTCTGCGCCCTGGTGCGCCACCGTTCGAGCCGCGCCGGGGTCGGTGTTCCGAGAAAGAAGGTGGTGCCGAAGAGCGCTGCCACCTGTTCCTCGACCTCGACCTTCATCGCGTCGACGATATGCTGCATGCGGCGGATGCGCCGCGACATCGCCTCAATGGCCTCGACATTGTCGCGGATCGGCTGCTCGCGTGGAATTTCGGAGAGCGCGCCGAGGATGGTGGTCAAAAAGCCCGGTAGCTTCTTCTCCCCGCCCTCGACAGGGTCGCCGTGGCGGTTGAAACTGATCGAGCGATAATCGGGTTTGGGGTCGATATAGACGAAGCGCCGGTCGATTTCGCGCCGTGCAGGCCGCTGCCTCAACGCCGCGATGGCCGGCCGGAAGGGCGCGTTGGCGAGCACCGATCCGTCGATCAGCACCCGGTCGGCGGGATCGGCTTCATCGCTTTGTGGCAGCTGGACGCGAATGAAGTCGGCGCGGTCGGGCCAGGCGATGCCGCGCTTTTTGAGCACCGCGTCGATCTCGCGCAGCGTAAAGGGTGGGAATGCGCCCGGGAAACTCGCGGTCGCGCGCGCTGCCGCGGCGAGGCCGGGAACGTCGTCGAGGCGCTTGCCCGCGCGGCCGTCGTGCCGGAAATGGATAACGAGCCGGTGCTCCTGCTCGGTCACGCGCGCCGGACTGTTGAGCGCAAGCGGCATGCTGTGCCCGGCAAAGTCGGTAACCGATACGAAAAGGTCCACGGGCTGCCCCGCCGGGACCAGCGCGGGCCCGCGCGGTCCACCATCCATCGCGTCGAAGGCATCCAGAATCAGGTTGGAGAATGTCTCGCCGCCAAAGGGGGGCTCGAACCAGCGGGCGCGCACGAAGCGGGACAGTTTTGCGCGCACTTCCTCCTGCGCTGCGCCGCCGACGGTGCGGTCGATGACGTTGCCGCGTCGCTTCATCGCCCATCCGGCGATCGGCACCGCCCAGAATTTCGTGGCCGCCGAAAGCGGCCGCGCATCGGGGTCGATCAGCCGGTCGACATCGGCGTCGGTCAGCCACAATTCGGTGAGCGGATCGAGCGATTGCCCGGTCGCGAGGGCGCGCGCAAGGAAGACGCCGTTGATCCCGCCCGCGCTCGCGCCTGCGACAATGTCTGCAAGGACTCGCAGGCGGATGTTGGTGTTTGCAAGAATGTCCGCAAGAAGGTCGCGATAGACCCGGCCCGATCCCTCGATCGTCTCGCCATCATGAAAGGCGCGCGACGCTGCCGCGAGCCGCCACACTTCCTTGGTTATGCCGTGCATGTAAACGGCAAGGCTGATGCCGCCATAGCATATCAGTGCGAAACGCAGTTCCTTTTCCCGCATATTGAGGCTGATAGCGCGCTTTGGGGGGCGGCGTCACCCTCAACCCCGCAGCGCTGCCTCCATCCGGGCGGCCGCGGCGTCATAGACGCGCGCTTTCAATCCGCCGGTGACCGCGGCCGGCGCGCGATCAGGGTGGCCGCCAGGAAAGGGCGGGGCGGGGTCATATTCGATCGCGAGCTGGATTGCCTGCGCCGCCGCGTCGCCGCGAATCCGACCGATCAGGGTGAGCGCGAAATCGAGCCCCGAGGTTACGCCGCCCGCGGTGACGATATGGCCGTCCTCGACGATGCGTCCCGGCGCGAGCTCTGCGCCGACCAGGGGCAAGAGCTGGGTATAGGCCCAGTGCGTCGTCGCGCGCTTGCCGCCGAGCAGCCCGGCGCGGCCGAGGAGGAAAGCGCCGGTGCACACGCTTGTAACCCATGCCGCGCCCGCGGCCTGCCGGGCGATGAAATCTGTTGTGGCAGGATCGGCGATGGCATCTGCGACACCGTGACCTCCGGGGACGCACAGGATGTCGGCCTGGGGCGCATCGCCGAAGTCATGCGTCGGGAGAATCGCAAAGCCGCTGTCGGTCGCGATCGGATCGCGCGTCGCCGCTGCGCCTGCGAGCCGTGCGCCCGGCATCCGGCTCAGCGCCTGCGCGGGCGCGGTAAAATCGAGCTGGGTGATGCCGGGAAACAGCGCGAAGACGATCGTGACGCGCTCGCTCATTGCGCGGATTCTCCGGTGGTTTGGGCCGCGGGCGGTGGGGGATCGCGGCTTTCGAGCATTTCTGCCGCCTGATCGAGCGCCTTCGCCTCGCTGACCGTCACGCCGCCTGGGCCGGGTTCATTCTCGGTGCGGCTGCATCCCGACGCCGACAGGAGCGCAAGGGCCAGCAGAAATGTCCGCGCCGTCCTCGTCGCCATCGTCTGCCTTTCAAGAAAAAGGGCCCCATTCCATGCGGAACGGAGCCCCATTCTCGGATCACGCGCCGCAGCGCGCAAGCCCCGATTACTGCTTGTCGTTGGCCTCTGCCTTCGCGGTCTCTTCCGAAACCTTGTCGCCGGCAGCAGCAGCGGCGTCGCCAGCAGCGTTCACCGTGCCTTCGACGGCGTTGCCGGCGTCGTTCGCAGCCGCGGCGGTCGCGTCGGCAGCGTCGGCAGCGCCTTCGGCAACGGCATCACCAGCGGCGGCGGCATCGTCCGCAACCGCAGCGCCCGCTTCCGACGTTTCCTCCTGCGCCTTTTCCGAGCAGGCAGCGAGGCTGAAGGCCGCGGCGGCCATCGACGCGATGATGAACTTGCGCATGTAAATTCCTTTCGAATGCCATGGCGGCCGGTCCCGTCCGCCAGACGCGCAGGATTAACCCCAGATGAAGCGCTTGGCAACTGCGCTGCGCCATGTCGCTGGGCGCATCCTTGTTTCAAAAGTGAAAAAGGGGCCGCCGAAAGACCCGGCGACCCCCTTTTTCTTCGGCCGAAGGGCCGGCGAAAAAAGCCTTACTGCTTGGCTTCTTCCATCGCACCCTTGGCAGCGTCAGCCGCTTCCTTCGCGGCGCCCGCTGCTTCGGCCGCCTTATCGGTCGCAGTCGCCGCATCGCCCGCAGCGGCAGCATCGCCCGCAGCGTCGGCGGCGGTGCCGGCAGCGGCAGCGGCGTCGCTGGCGCCCTCGGCCGCGTCGAGCGCGGTGTCAGCAGCGCCTTCCATGGTCGCGGCGGTGTCTTCGGTGGTCACTGCGGTATCGTCAGCAGCCTTTTCCCCGCAAGCGGCCAGGCCGAGCGAAGCGGCCAGGACGAGCGACAAAGTGATCGATTTCTTCATTTGGGTATATCCCTCTCGATTAAACGGATCGACCGGCATTCGGATGCGAACCTTTCGCTCCGGCGCACTGCCAATCACCTTTAGAGCTACAATCTCGCCAAATTGGGTGCAACGGCCTTTTTGGAAGCGCGGCCCGCTATTCGCCACCGCTCGTCGCGGCAGGCTGCCTGCAAGCGGCAGGAAAAGGCGGCCGGCTGTCCGGTTGACCACATATAAAGAAAGCTTTATATGCACGTTCATGACCGAGCTGCTCGACATTTTCCGTGCCCTCGCCGATCCGACGCGTCTGCGTATCGTCGCGCTGCTGCGCGAGATGGAACTCGCGATCGGCGAGCTTGCTCTGGTGCTCGAACAGAGTCAGCCCCGCGTCTCGCGTCATGTCCGCATCCTCGTCGACGCAGGAATCATCGAGCGCAGGCGCGAGGGAAGCTGGGTTTTTCTGCGTATCGTTGCGCAAGGACCGGTGAGCAACATGATTGCCCGCGCCGAGGAATGGCCCTTCTCGCCGCGCGAGGCGCTCGTCGTTGCGCACGACGCGCGCCGGCTCGCCGCGGTCCGGGCCGATCGCGTGGCTGCGGCTGAGCGCTATTTCGCCGAGCATGCCGCCGAATGGGATGCCATCCGCTCGCGCCACGTCGCCGAGAGCGAGGTTGAGGCCGCGATGCTCGCGATGGTGGCGGGCCGCCGCCTTGGGCACCTGCTCGACATCGGCACGGGCACCGGCCGTATGGCCGAAATCTTTGCGCCGACGGTGCGCCGCATCACCGCGCTCGACCGCAGTCCCGACATGCTCCGCATCGCGCGAGCGAAGCTTGCCGATCAGCCCGTGCCGATCGACCTCGTCCAGGGCGATTTCCTGAACCTGCCGATGGCCGATGCCAGCATCGACAGCATCGTCATCCACCAGGCGCTGCACTTCGCGCACGAGCCGGACCGCGTCATTGCGGAAGCTGGCCGGGTATTGCGCGGCGGCGGACACCTCCTCGTCGTCGATTTTGCCCCGCACGAGGATGAGGAGTTGCGCACGCTTGCGGCACATGCCCGCCTCGGCTTTTCGGACGCGCAGATCCGGGGATGGTTCGCCTCCTCCGGTCTGCTCCTCGAGGCCACCCAGACGCTTGAAGGTGGGGAGCTGGCCGTAAAGCTCTGGCTCGGCCGCCGCCGTAGCGATGAAGACCAACCGCCGCTCGCCCACGAGGGCGACGGCCCGCGCAGAAGGCTTGCGGCATGATCTCGACTCTCAACAGCGCCGCGGAGGCGCGCCGCGCTGCGGCCTCGCCGCTTTTCGCCGATCTTGCTGGCGATATCAGCGTCAGCTTCGAATTCTTCCCGCCAAAGACCGAGAAGATGGAAGCGCAGCTCTGGGACACTTTCCATACGCTCGAGCCGCTCTGCCCGAGCTTCGTCTCGGTCACTTATGGTGCCGGTGGATCGACGCGCGAGCGCACCCACGCGACAGTCGCGCGCATCGCGGCGAAAAGCAGGGTTCCGCCCGCAGCGCACCTCACGTGCGTCGAGGCGTCGCGGGAAGAGATTGACGCGGTTGCGCGGGCCTATTGGGAGGCCGGCGTGCGCCATATTGTTGCGCTGCGGGGCGATGTGCCAGGCGGCGAGCCCTATCGCGCGCACCCGCAAGGCTATGCGAATGCCGCCGAGCTCGTCGCGGGTCTCAAGGCCATTGCACCCTTCGACATTTCGGTCGCGGCCTACCCCGAGGTTCATCCCGACGCAGACTGTCCGCAGGCCGACCTCGACAATCTGAAGCGCAAGCTCGACGCGGGCGCCACGCGTGCGATCACGCAGTTCTTCTTTTCGCCCGACGCCTTCCTGCGCTTTCGCGATACCGCGGCCGCAGCGGGAATCGACGCCCCGATCATCCCTGGCATCCTGCCGGTGTCGAACGTGTCGCAGACGCGGCGGATGGCGGACATGTGCGGCGCCGCAATCCCCCCATGGATGGTGTCGCTGTTCGACGGGCTCGACGATCTGCCGGCAGCGCGCCAGCTCATCGCCGCGACGATCGCGGCCGAAATGTGCCGCCGCCTCTATGCGGGCGGAGTACGCGATTTTCACTTCTACACGCTCAACCGGGCGGAGCTCAGCTACGCCATCTGCCACCTGCTCGGCCTGCGCCCCGCCGCCCAGCCCATCAAGGAGCAAGCTGCATGACCACCAACCCGTCCACGGCCCGCGAGGCGCTGCGCGCCGCGGCCAGGGAGCGCATCCTGCTCACCGACGGCGGGTGGGGCACGCAGATCCAGCTCCGCAAGCTCGCGGCGGCGGATTATGCGGGCACGCTCGGCCTTGCGCACGACCAGAAGGGTAATAATGACATCCTTGCTCTGACGCGTCCCGACGTCGTTGCCGCGATCGGCGATTCCTATCTGGCCGCGGGGTCCGACATTGTGTCGACCAATACCTTCAGCGCCAACCGGATCAGCCAGGCCGACTATGGCGCCGAGGCGCTGGTCGCCGACATCAACCGCGAAAGCGCCCGGCTGGGGCGCGAGGCGGCCGACAAGTTCGAGGCGCTCGATGGCCGCCGCCGATATGTTGCAGGCGCGGTCGGGCCGACGAACAAGACCCTGTCGCTGTCGCCCGACGTCAACAACCCGGGCTATCGTGAAATCGACTTTGACGAGCTCAAGGATGTCTATCTTGAACAGGTGATCGCGCTTGCCGAGGGCGGGGCCGATTTCATCCTCATCGAGACGATCTTCGACACGCTCAATGCCAAGGCCGGGATCGCCGCAACGCTCGAGGCCGAGACCAAGGTGGGGCGCGAACTGCCGCTGATGATCTCGATGACCCTCACCGATCTTTCGGGCCGCAATCTCTCGGGCCACACGGTCGAGGCCTTCTGGTACGCCGTGCGTCATGCGCGCCCGGTCTCCGTCGGGCTGAACTGCTCCTTCGGCGCGGCGCAGCTTCGCCCGCATGTGCGCGTTCTCTCGGACCTCGCCGATACGCTGGTGATGGTCTATCCGAACGCCGGCCTGCCGAACGAACTTGGCGAATATGACGAGCAGCCCGAGACAACCGCGGGGCTGGTGCGCGAATGGGCCGAACATGGCCAGGTCAATATTCTCGGCGGTTGCTGCGGTTCGACGCCCGCGCATATCGCCGCGATGGCCCGCGCCATCGCGGGCCTTGCCCCGCGCTATATTCCCGACGTACCGGTGCGCACGCGCCTCGCCGGACTTGAGCCCTTTACCATGGCGGCCGCGTCCTGATGGAGGACGGGCCCACATGGACGATCCGCGAGGCGGGAGGGCATGACGCTCCCGCCCTCGCGCTGATCGGCGCTGCGACCTTTCTCGAGACCTTTGCCGGCATTCTCGACGGCGCCGCGATCACCGCGCATTGCGCCGCGCAGCACAGCGAAGCGGCCTATCGCGCCGCCTTGGCGTCGGGCGGGCGGGCCTGGCTTGCCGAAGCAGAGCCGGGCGGCGCGCCGGTCGGCTTCGCGCTCGTCGGCAAGCCCGATCTCGACGCAGCGGAGGCGGGCGATATCGAGCTGAAACGTATTTACTCGCTCTCGCGCTTTCATGGCAGCGGCATGGGCGCGGCGCTGATGCACGAAGTGGTCGCTGCCGCCAAGGGGCATCGCCGCCTGCTCCTCGGGGTCTATGCCCACAACGCGCGGGCGCTCGCCTTCTATCGCAAACAGGGTTTTGCCGACATCGGAACGCGCCGCTTCAATGTCGGGGGCAGGCTTTACGACGACCGCGTCCTCGCGCGCCCGCTCGCCCCTTGAACTCTCCCCCTTGTGGACATCATGATGAACAGCTCTTCCTTCTCTTCTTCCTTCGTCAACATCGGCGAGCGCACCAACGTCACCGGATCGGCGGCGTTCAAGAAGCTGATCCTCGCCGATGATTTCGCCGCCGCGGTCGAGGTCGCGCGCCAGCAGGTCGAAAATGGCGCGCAAGTCATCGACGTGAACATGGATGAAGGGCTGCTCGACGCCGAACGCGCCATGACGACCTTTCTGAAGCTGATTGCCGCCGAACCCGACATTGCGCGCGTGCCGGTGATGATCGACTCCTCGAAATGGGACGTGATCGAGGCGGGTCTCAAATGCGTACCCGGCAAGCCGATCGTCAATTCGATCAGCATGAAAGAGGGCGAGGAGATTTTTCTGGACCACGCGCGCAAGTGCATGGCCTATGGCGCTGCCGTCGTGGTGATGGCGTTCGACGAGGCCGGGCAGGCCGATACGAAAAGCCGCAAGATCGAGATTTGCGAGCGCGCCTACAAGCGCCTCCTCAGCATCGGCTTTCCGCCCGAAGACATCATCTTCGACCCCAATATCTTCGCCATCGCGACGGGGCTCGAGGAGCATGACAATTACGCGGTCGATTTCATCGAAGCGGTAAAGGAACTGCGCGTTCGCTGCCCGCATGCGCATTTCTCGGGCGGACTGTCCAACCTGTCGTTCGGCTTTCGCGGTAACGAAGCGGTGCGCCGCGCGATGCACAGCGTCTTTCTCTATCACGCGATTCCCGCCGGGCTCGACATGGCGATCGTCAATGCAGGGCAGCTCGACGTTTATGATGCGATCGATCCTGAACTGCGCGAGGCATGCGAGGACGTCATTCTCAACCGCAAGGTGGAAGGCGAGGAACTGAGTCCGACCGAGCGGCTGATTGCGCTCGCTGAACGCTACAAGGGCAAGGACGCCGCGCAGGAAAAGGCCGCCGAGGAATGGCGCGGCTGGGACGTGCGCAAGCGGCTCGAGCATGCGCTCGTCAAGGGTATCGACGCCCATATCGTCGCGGATACCGAGGAAATGCGCCTCGCGATGGACCGTCCGATCGAGGTGATCGAAGGTCCGCTCATGGACGGCATGAACGTGGTCGGCGACCTTTTCGGGTCGGGCAAGATGTTCCTGCCGCAAGTGGTCAAATCCGCGCGCGTCATGAAAAAGGCGGTCGCCCACCTCCTGCCCTTCATCGAGGCTCAGAAGGAGCCCGGCGCCAAGGGCAAGGGCAAGGTCGTGATGGCGACGGTCAAGGGCGATGTTCACGACATCGGGAAGAACATCGTCGGTGTCGTCCTCCAGTGCAATGGCTTCGAGATCGTCGACCTCGGCGTGATGGTGCCCTGGCCCAAGATCCTCGAGACGGCGAGGGAACATGACGCCGACATGATTGGCCTGTCGGGTCTCATCACGCCGTCGCTCGACGAGATGGTGACCGTGGCCGAGGAAATGCAGCGCGCAGGCATGACGATGCCGCTCCTGATCGGCGGCGCGACCACCTCGAAGGTGCATACTGCGCTGCGTATCGACCCGGCCTATGCTGGGCCCGTTCTCCATGTCCTCGACGCGAGCCGCGCCGTCGGGGTTGCGACCGCGCTCGTCAGCGATACGGGGCGCGAGGCGTTCGTGGCGGGCTATAAGGATGATTATCAGCATATCCGCGACGTCCGCGCGAACAAGGGGCAGAGCGCGCTTGTCCCCATTGCCGATGCGCGGGCGAACGGTTTCGCGATCGACGAGCATATCCGGCCTTTTCCTCCCGAAAAGCCGGGGATCCACGCCTTCGACAATTGGGACCTTGCCGAGCTTTCCGAATGGTTCGACTGGACACCCTTCTTCCGCGCGTGGGAGCTTGCAGGTGTCTATCCCGCGATCCTCGATGACGAGATCGTCGGCGAGAGCGCGCGCAACCTGTTTGCCGACGCGCGCGCGATGCTTGAAACGATCATCGCCGAAGGCTGGCTCCACGCGCGCGGCGTCGCAGGGCTCTGGCCGTGTCGGCGCGACGGCGACGATGTCATCATCCACCTCGAGGAGGAGGAGCGCCACGTGCGCATCCCCTTCCTGCGCCAGCAGATCGCCAAGCGCGAAGGGCGGCCAAACATGTGCCTTGCCGACTTCATCAGTCCCGACGGCGACTGGATCGGCGGCTTTTCGGTGGCGATCCATGGAATCGAGCCGCATCTTGCGCGCTTCAAGGCCGCGCACGATGACTATAGCGACATTTTGCTCAAGGCGCTCGCCGACCGCTTTGCCGAAGCCTTTGCCGAGCGGCTCCACGCGCATGTTCGCACCGAGTTGTGGGGTTATGCACCAGGCGAACAATTGACGCCCGAGGCAATCATCAAGGAGGAATATCGAGGCATACGTCCCGCGCCCGGCTATCCCGCTTGTCCCGATCACAGTTTGAAGCCGATCCTCTTCGACCTGCTCGATGCGGGCCGTCATTCGGGTGCGACGCTCACCGATCATTTCGCGATGCTGCCAACCGCCGCGGTCTCGGGTTTCTATTTCGGTCACCCCGACGCGAGCTATTTCGGCGTCGCGCGTATCGGGGAGGATCAGCTTGCCGATTATGCAAAGCGTCGCGGCGTCGATCTTGCGACCGCAACGCGCTGGCTTCGTCCGAACCTCGATTAACCTCATGGAACTCCTGTGTCCGATAAGGGGACAGGGCGCCGATTAACCAGCTTCGCGAACGACTTGGCGGTCGCTTGGGGCTATGAGGTTTCGCCATGGCAAAAATGCTTCGTCGCCGGCCGCTGTTGCCGCTCTTCGCTCTGCTCTTCCTCTTCGCGCCGGCGTCTTCGCCCGCGCAAACGGGAAGCGCTCCTTATAGCGTCGAGGGGAGGGGCTATTCGCGGCTCCAGGCCGCAGTCGACGCGATCGGCGGCGGGGAGGGAACGATCCGCATCGCGCCTGGCTATCATCGCGACTGCGCCGTGCAGACTTCGGGGCGCATCGCCTTCGTCGCTTCGGAACCCGGCCGCGCGATTTTTGACGGGGTGACCTGCGAGGGCAAGGCCGGGCTGGTGCTTCGCGGCGCGGGGGCTCGGGTCGATGGCATTGTCTTTCAGAATATGCGCGTACCCGATGGCAATGGGGCGGGCATCCGTCTCGAGAAGAGCGATCTCGAGGTTGTGAACAGCCTGTTTCGGCAAAGCGAACAGGGTATATTGACTGCCGATGATCCGCGTTCGACGCTAAGGATCGAACGCTCGACCTTTTCAGCTCTCGGTCGCTGCGACCGCGGACTGAGCTGCGCGCACAGCGTGTATACAGGCAGCTACGGCCAGGTGATCGTGGCGCACAGCCGCTTTGAAAAGGGGAGCGGCGGCCATTATCTGAAAACCCGCGCCGTTCGCGTCGATATCCACGACAACAGCTTCGACGACACGCAGGGCAGGGCGACCAATTACATGATCGACCTGCCATCGGGGTCGACCGGGCGGATCGCGGACAATTTGTTCGTGCAGGGAAGCGACAAGGAAAATCACTCGGCCTTTATCGCAGTCGCAGCCGAGGGGCGCGACAATCCCTCGCGCGGCCTCGCGATCGCGGGCAATCGCGCGCGTCTCTCGCAAGGCGTAAGCTGGCCCTCGGTGTTCGTCGCCGACTGGAGCGGGGAGGCGCTCGCGATCGGGACCAATGACCTTGGACCGCGGCTCACCCCGCTTGAAAGGCGCTAAGGCCTTCTATTGCGCGCCTTCGATGGGCAAAAGCGCCGCTCCCGGACCCGATATGGATAAATAAGGCCTTCCGGAGCGCAGGACGCAAGCTTGAGGGCGCGAAGCTCAGGCCTCGCCGCGGGTTTCGATCAGCGAAGCTGCCAGCGCCTCGGCCGGCGATTTGCCACCCCACAGCACGAACTGGAACACCGGATAAAAGCGCTCGCATTCGTCGATCGCGCTTTCGACGAGGGTTTCGGTAAGGTCGAGAGGCAGGGGGGCGTTGGTGCCGATCAGCATCCCGTGGCGGAACAGGATCGTGCCGCTGTTCGACCACAGCTCGAAATGGCCGAGCCACAATTGCTCGTTGATGAGCGCCAGCGCCTCATGCGCGGCCGCGCGCTTGTCCTCGACGACCCGGATGTCGGGGAAGGCCAGCAGCTGGATGACGCCGTCGTCGGCGCGCCACACGGCGCGCAATTCGTAGGTCGTCCAGCTTCCCTGCGCGGTGGCGACGATCTCGTCCTCGCCGACCTTTTCGTGCGGCCAGTCGTGCGCGGCAAAATAGGAGGCCAGCATCTCCATCGGCGCTGCTTCCTGGCCGTCGTCATCGTCGTAGATATCGTCGCTCATTTGGGCGCTTTAACGCCTGTTGGACCCGCTGGCGAGTCCACCGGGGCATTTCGGGTCGCGGTAGCTCGCAGGAGCGCTCACGAGCGTCGGCGCGAACGCCCGGCGCAGGGCCGGGCGTCTTGATCAGGGTGCCTTGGGCTTGCGCGCCGCGGGCCTTGCGGCGGCCCTGGAGGCTGCGGAAGGTGCTGTTGCGCCTTCGAGTTTGTCGAGTCGCGCCTTTAGCGCTTCGGCTTCGGCGCGCGCGGTTGCCGCCATTTGCTTGACCGCCTCGAACTCCTCGCGGCTGACGAAATCCATGCGGCCGATCCATTCCTTTGCGCGTTCGCGCATCGCGGCCTCAGCCTCGCGGCCCGCGCCGGCGACCGTCCCGGCGATGCCGTTCAGCATCTTGGCGAAGTCGTCGAAAATCCGGTTCTCGCTTTGCATGTCAAACTTCCTTTGTGGGGGAGTGCCCCTTGCCGTCACCCTATTTGGGTGCTCGCAGCCGCGGGAACAAGGGTTTCGGCGTCCGGATTGCGCTGGTCGATCTGGAACGTCAGGATCGCCGCGAAACTGAGCCAGGCCATATAGGGGACGAGCAGCCACGCCGCAGCCTTGCGGATCGGGGAAAAGGCAAAGGCGGTCGCGAGCGTCACCATCAGAATGAAGATGATGAGATAGAGGGCGGTCGTGACCTGATGCGCGCCAAAGAAGAGCGGTGACCATAGGAGATTCCCAGCGAGCTGGACGAAGAAGAGCAGGAGCGCAAAGCCGCGCCCCTTGGCCCCGCGCGCATGCAGCACCATCGCAAGCGACAGGCCGAGGCAAATATAGAGTGCGGGCCAGACAGCGCCAAAGACCCATCCGGGCGGCGTAATGGCTGGCAGGTCCAGCGCCGCAAACCAGCGATTGCCGTAGCCACTGTTTGAAAGAAGTCCCGACAGGCTGCCAAGAAGCACGATCGCTGGAACCGTCACCAGCGCCCAGCGCCAATAGGACATGCGAAGTTGTCCCGGAGTGGCCAATTCACTCATGCACATCCCCCTTTGCGCAAATTCGATCGGGAACGGGTGTCGCGACAGCCGGGCCCCTCGTCAAGACGCTGCTTTGACCGCGGCGATCAGAAATTCGACATTGCCCTCCGGCCCGGTGATCGGGCTCCGGGTCACATCGGCGACCGGCCAGCCCTCGCTTTCAAGCCAGGCGCGCACCTCGCTGCAGACGCGTGCATGGACTGCGGCGTCGCGTACGACGCCTTTCTTGCCCACCTCGTGCCGCTCGGCCTCGAACTGCGGCTTGATCAGCGCGACGAGCCGCGCCCCGGGGCGCGCGAAGGACATCGGCACCGGCAGCACCTTCGAAAGCGCGATGAAGCTTGCGTCGCAGACGATGAGGTCAATGGGCTCGGGGATATGCTCGGAGGTCAGAATGCGCGCACTCGTCTGTTCATGAACGATGACGCGCTCGTCCTGGCGCAGCTTCCACGCCAGCTGATTGGTGCCCGAATCGACCGCATAGACCCGCACCGCGCCGCGGCTCAGCAGCACGTCGGTAAAGCCCCCGGTCGACGAGCCCACGTCGATCGCGACCGCGCCCGCGACATCCCAGCCGAGGTGTGTGAGCGCATGGTCGAGCTTGATGCCGCCGCGCGATACCCATGGATGATCGCGGCCCTTCACGCGGAGCTCGGCGTCTGCCGCGATCTGCTGTCCGGCTTTTTCGATCCTGCGGTCGCCGACGAAGGCGAGCCCCGCGAGGATCAGCGCCTGCGCGCGCGTCCGGCTTTCGGCAAGGCCGCGATCGACGAGAAGCTGATCGGCGCGCAGCTTTGCCATCAGCTGTCCACCAGCTCGGTGAGCGTTCCCGGGGTGAGGATCTGCGGGAGGATGAGCGGCGCCTCGGCGCCCGGCGCGTACCAAAGATAGAGCGGTACGCTGTTGCGTCCATGTTCGCCAAGCGTGCGCGTGATGACCGGATCGCCGTTGGTCCAATCCCCCACAAGAGTGATGACCCCCTTTTTCTTGAAGGCCTTTTGCACGGCTTCGCGGTTGATCGCACCCGCTTCGTTGGCCTTGCACGACAGACACCAGTCGGCGGTGAAATAGACGAAGACGGGCTTGCCTCGCGCGCGGGCGTCTGCGAGCGCTGCGGGCGAGTATGTGCTACCGGATTGGCCCGGCACCGCCGCGCTGCGCGTCTGGCCGGTCAGGATTCGTGCATCGTTCAATGCCGAGACGATCAGCACCGCCAGCAAAAGCAGAACAAGCCAGCCCGAGCTTTTTCCTCTTTGACGCGCGCCGACAGAGCACAGCAGGAGCGCTGTCCAAACCACCGCGCCGAGCGCGGCCCACCCCCCCGCGGCGCCGGCTTGACGCCACAAGAGCCACGCCAATCCCAGCGCGGTGAGCCCCATTGGCAGCGCCATCCACCTGCGGAAACGGCCCATCCAGGGTCCGGGCCGCGGCAGCCGGTTCCGAAGCGCGGGCACAAGGCCGACGGCGAGGAAGGGCAGGGCGAGCCCCAGGCCCAGGCCGCCAAAAATCGGCAGCGCCGCCCAGGCTGGCAGCACCAGCGTCGCGCCGAGCGCTGCGCCCAAGAGAGGTCCGCTGCACGGCGTGGCGACAAAGGCCGCGAGCGCACCGGTCCAAAAGCCCCCCGCCGCTCCCCCTTTTTCTGCGAGCGCCTGTCCGCCGCCAAAGGATGGGAGTTCATAGGCGCCAAGCAGGTTGAGCGTGATCGCCAGCGCGAGCATCAACAGAAGCAGTACGCTGACGGGATGCTGCAGCTGGAACGCCCATCCGACCTGTTCGCCCGCGGCGCGGAGTGCGAGCAACGCCCCGCCGAGCAGCAGCGCGGTCATCACCGCGCCCGCCGTATAGGCCAGCGCCTCGACCTTTGCCGTGCGCGTATCGCCCCCCGACCGGGCGAGGCTCAGGGCCTTGAGGCTGAGGATCGGAAAGACGCAGGGCATCAGGTTCAGGATGAGCCCCCCGAGGATCGCGCCGCAGAGTGCGGCCCAGAAGAGCCGGGCATCGACACCCTCGGACGCCGTCCGGATCGGATCGCCGGCCCGTCGCACCGGGGAAGGCTCGAACCGGACATCGAGCCCGCGGCCGTTGGAGAGCTTGAGCAACCCCTCGACCGCGCCTGAGGCATCACCCTTGGCGGCCGTCTCGATGATAATCCAGTCGCCGCTCCGGCTGAATGACTGGGGCGCGGCATAATCGACCAGATCCGGCGTCGCGACGAAGAGATGCGGGGCATCGAGCGTGGTATCCTGGGGAAGCGGCACGCCAAAGCGGATCTTGCCGCCTTCGCGTTCCCAATTCCCCGCCCGGTCGAGCGGTTGCGGAAGCCTCGCACGCCATGCGTCGAACCGCGCGCGCTCACCAGGAGGTACGGCGCCGTCGCCCGCCTTCAACCTGACCGAGATTACCGCCTTTTCAGGAACGCACACCTTGTCGGTGCAGGCGAGCCAGTTGGCGATGCCCGAAAGCGTCAGGTCGGTGCCGGGCGCGACGGATCGGTCGACCCGCACGTCGGCGAGCAGCGCGTAAGGATGCTCATAGACATGGTTCATCATGCCGAAGAGGACAAGTGCGCCCGGAACGGGGTAACGGAAAGGGCTCACAGACACGCCCTCGGGCGCGTTCCACTCGACCATAAGGCCGAAGCCTGCATCGCCTCCGTTTGACCAATAGCCGTGCCAACCCTCGTCGGGCGCCATGGTGAGCGCGATCGTCGTTGACCCGCCCGGCGCGGGGGCGGCCGATTCGGCGACAAGCCTGGGCTGGATATGGGTGGGCTGCGCGCGGGCGGCAGCAAGCCCGAGAAGCGCGAGCACCGCGAGGGCGAGCGCGGCCCGCCACGCGGCTGTCCCAAACCCGTCCCTTCGCCGATCCATGCCGTCCCCGCATCTGCCTGTCGTTCGAGGCTTGCCATATAGGCGGCTTTCGCCGAGAGGACAGCCCGCGCCGACGACCCAGAATGGAGAAGACGCCCGTGAAACCGAAAATTTGGACGGCCGCCCTTGCTGGCCTGCTTTGTCTTTCGGGCCCCGCCGCGGGCCTTGCACAGGATTCGGCGCCTCGGGTGCAGAAGGTTACAGCGGCAACGCCGCCGCCCAAGCTGATCGTCATGATCGCGGTCGACCAATTCTCCGCCGACCTTTTCGCCGAGTATCGCAGCCATTTCACCGGCGGTCTCGCGCGGCTCGCGTCGGGCGTTGTCTTTCCTGCGGGCTATCAGGCGCATGGTGCGACCGAAACCTGCCCCGGCCATTCGACCATCTTGACCGGCAACCATCCCGCGCACACGGGAATCGTCGGCAATAATTTCTTCGACCTGTCGGCTGCGCGCGAGGACAAGCGCCTCTATTGCGCCGAGGATGAGACGGTGCCCGGTACCTCGTCGAAGGATTATGCTCCGTCCGCGAAGCATCTTCTCGTGCCGACACTCGGCGACCTGATGAAGGATCGCGATCCGAATGCGCAGATCGTGTCGGTGTCGGGCAAGGACCGCTCTGCCATCATGATGGGCGGGCACAAGGCGGACGAACTGATGTGGCTCGCCCCTACCGGGCTCACCAGCTATCGGGGCACCAGCTTGTCGCCGGTCGCCCAGCAGGCGAGCGCCGCGATCGCCGCCGCCATTGCCGCCCCCGAGCCGGGACTGACGCTGCCCGCCGATTGCGCAGCGCATGACATTGCCATCCCGCTCGATGGCCGCAAGGGAGGCACCGTCGGAACGGGCCGCTTTGCACGCGAGGGCGGCGATTTTCGTGCCTTTCGCGCCTCGCCCCAGGCCGACGGCGCGGTGCTCGCGGCCGCGGCCGCACTGCGCCAGGCGCGAAAGATGGGCGAGGGGGACAGCAGCGACCTCTTGATCGTGGGGCTGTCGGCGACCGACTATATCGGTCACGGAACCGGGACCGAGGGCACCGAAATGTGCCTTCAGATGCTGGCGCTCGACCGCGAGCTTGGCGATTTCTTCGCGCGCCTCGATGCAACCGGCATTGATTATGTCGTGGCGCTCACCGCCGATCATGGCGGGCACGATCTTCCCGAACGCAATCGGCAGAACGCCTGGCCCGACGCGCAGCGCCTCGACCCGGCGCTTGATCCTGAAAAGATCGGCAAGGCGGTCGCCGAAAAGCTCGGCCTCCCCGAGCCGCTGCTTTATGGCGACGGCGGCGACTATTATCTTTCGAAGGCGCTGACGCCAGCGCAGCGCAAGGCGGCGCTCGATGAAATCCTTCCGCGGCTTCGCGCGCATCCACAGATCGAGGCGGTGGTCACGGCGGATCAGCTCGCCGCCCATCCGATCTCGAAGCGCCCGGCCGATACGTGGACGCTGATGGACAAGCTGCGTGCTTCGTACAATCCGGCGCGTTCGGGCGATTTCATCATTGCGCTCAAGCCGCGCGTGACGCCAATCCCGGAACCCGGTATCGGCTATGTCGCAACACACGGCTCGGTCTGGGATTATGACCGGCGCGTGCCGATGCTGTTCTGGCGCAAGGGACTGGCGGGTTTCGAGCAGCCCAATGCGGTGATGACGGTGGACATCCTGCCGACGCTCGCAGCGCTGATCGGCCTCCCGCTCGATGCGAGCAAGATCGACGGGCGCTGCCTCGACCTCTTGTCGGGACCGGAAAGCAGTTGCCGTTAGGGACATAGAAGCAGAGAAGAAGACCAGGGGACCATGACGAACATTTTGGGGAATTTCACCGGCCGGCTGCTGCTGGTGGGTTGCGGGAATATGGCCGGGGCGATGCTCGATCGCTGGCTGGGCGCCGGGCTCGACCCGACGAAGGTCGCGATCGCCGATCCTGTCGCGGCGCCGCGCGCGGGCATTGCGCATTTCGCATCGGTTGCCGACTGGCTCGCGGCGGACGGAGCCGCCGAATGGGTGATGCTTGGCATGAAGCCGCAGCAATTGAACGATGTCGCAGGCGAGCTTGCTGCCGTCGCAGCCGGCAACACACATCTTCTCTCCATCCTCGCGGGCGTGTCTCTCGCCGATCTCGCGGCGCGCTTCCCGGCGGCGAAGGCGCAGGTCCGCATTCTTCCCAACCTTGCTGCACGCATCGGTGCCGGGGTCTCAGCAATTGCCAGCCTGGGCGCTGCCGACGAGGCTGCGGTGACGGCGCTGCTCGAACCGCTCGGCACCATTGTCCCGCTTGCCGACGATTCGACGATGGATCTCGTCACCGCCTTTACCGGCAGCGGGCCGGCCTTCGTTCTGCGGCTAATCGAAGCCTATGCGGCCGCGGGCGAGCGGCTCGGTCTTTCGGCCGAAGATGCGCTGAAGCTAGCTGCGGCGACCTTTGACGGCGCGACAGCGCTTCTCGCGGCGAGCGACGAAAAGCCCGGCGTCCTGGTCTCCCAGGTCGCAAGCAAGGGTGGCACGACCCAGGCAGGGCTCGACGTGCTCGATGGCGACGGGCAACTCGTTGCACTGATGACCAATGTCCTGCGTGCCGCGCGCGACCGCGGACGTGAACTCGCTGATCTCGCGCGCGGCGAAGGCTAGCTGTGGAGCCTCAACAGGTTATTCATCGGCTGATTGAGCCGACTGATGGGTGGCCTGGATTGTAGGCTGCCGTGCGGGCGATGCCAGTTGTAATTGTGGAGCCAGGGCTGGAGCGCTTCCTTTCGGTGATCCGAGGTTTGGTAGGCTTGAGCGTAGGCCCATTCGCGCAGGGAGGTCTGAATGAAGCGTTCGGCCTTGCCGTTGGTTTTGGGCGTGTAAGGTCTGGTACGGATGTGCTTGAGGTTGAGAGCTTTGCAGGCATTGCGGAACGCGGCGCTGCGGTAGCATGACCCGTTGTCGGTCATGACGCGGGTGACGGCAACGCCAAGCCGCTTGTAGTAGGCGATGGCGGCGTGGAGGAAGGCAGTGGCGCTTTCCTTCCTCTCGTCGGGCAGGACCTGACTGAAAGCGACACGCGAGGCGTCGTCGATGCAGACGTGGACGAACTCCCAGCCTGCCCCGGGGCTCCTGCCGGTGGCGCTGCTGCGTTCTGCGCGGTCGCCGGTGATGCGATGGCCGACACGGTCGAAGCGACCGAGCTTCTTGATGTCGATGTGGATCAGATCGCCGGGATGGGCGCGTTCGTAGCGGCGCACCGGCTCTTTGGGATCGAGGTCGCGCATGCGGCTGAGACGCGCCTTGCGCAGCACTCGGCTGACCGTTGCGGGCGACAGGGCGAGCGTGGCTGCGATCTGCTGGCCGGTGATGCGCTGGCGGCGCAGGGTGATGACCTGCTCGACCACGTCCGCCGGCGTAGCGCTGGGCATGCAGTGTGGCCGCGAGCTGCGGTCGGCGAGGCCCGCCTCGCCTTCGGCCCGGTAGCGCGCCAGCCACTTGGCGACGGTCCGCCGCGAGACACCCAGAGCGGTTGCAACCGCTCTGGGTGTCTCGCGCAGCACCATCACGCGCCGCACCATCACGCGCCTCACGATCTCGGCTCGACTGTAGGGCGTGGTTCGGGCATTCTTGTGGATGTTCATCCGGTCGTTCCTCCAGCGCTGACGTGTCGCAACATCAGTCTGGCCCGATCAGGCCGGATGAACAACCTCGTGAAAGATCACAGCTAGCTCATCATTCGGGAGGGCGGCCGAGCCGCGCCACCCGTCCGCGCTCGCGTGGCGGCAAGAGCGCCTCGCTCACCTGCCAGAAACCCGTGACCGCGGCTTGGCCTGCATGGGTGTAGGCGCGGCTCATCGTGTCGCGAAGCTGCGAGAAGATCGCGTTTTCAAGGGCACGTCCCTCGGAGGTCAGCCGCAATTCCTTTTGCCGCCGGTCGCGGTTGCCGGGGCGTGTTGTCAGCAAGGCGCGCGCGTCGAGCTCCTTGACCACCCGCCCCAGCGACTGCTTGGTGATGCCAAGCAGGCCGAGCAGATCCGAAATGGTTAGGCCGGGTTGGCGCGCGATGAAATAGAGGGCGCGGTAATGCGCCCGGCCGAGCTCCTTTTCGGCAAGCCGCGTGTCGATTGCCCGCCAGAGCGCGTTGTGGGCGAAGAACAGATATTCGATACCCCGGCGCACTTCTTCTTCGCGCAAGAAAAGGGCAGAGGCGGCTGGCACTTGTGAAAGAAAATTTTCATCCTGCATGCCACTACCGTTGCGCCGGGCGCCGGGCTTTGGCAAGAGGCGCGCACCGGTCGATCCTGGCCAGCAACCCAGCCACAAGGTTTTTTCGTCCATGTCCGCTCCCGCCTTCGCCCTTCTGCCGCATCCCGCTCCGGTCGCGGATGATGTCCGCGCGACGGCGATTGCCGATCCGGTGTTCGGGCGGGTCTTTACCGACCATATGGTCTCCATTCGCTACAATGAGGCGAAGGGCTGGCACGATGCGCAGGTGATGCCGCGGGGGCCGCTCTCGCTCGACCCTGCGACCGCGGTGCTCCACTATGCTCAGGAGATTTTCGAAGGGCTGAAGGCCTATCGCCTTGACGACGGGTCGATGGCGCTGTTCCGGGTCGAGGCCAATGCCGCGCGCTTCAATGCGAGCGCGCGTCGCATGGCGATGGCCGAACTGCCCGAGGAACTCTTTATTGCCGCGGTGAAGGAAATCGTCCGCGTCGATGCGAACTGGTTCCCCCAGGTCGCGGGCGGCGCGCTCTATCTACGTCCCTTCATGTATGCGAGCGAGGTGTTCCTCGGCGTGAAGCCCTCGGCAGAGTATCATTTTCTGGTCATCGCCTCGCCGGTCGGCAATTATTTCAAGTCCGGCGCCCCGGCCGTATCCTTGTGGGTGTCGGAGGATTACACCCGTGCGGCGCCGGGCGGGACCGGTGCCGCCAAATGCGGCGGCAACTATGCTGCGAGCCTCGTCGCGCAAAGCGAGGCCATTGCGAAGGGACACGACCAGGTCGTCTTTCTCGATGCCGCTGAGCATCGCTGGATCGAAGAACTGGGCGGCATGAACATGTTCTTCGTCTTTGAGGACGGCAGTCTTGTTACGCCGCCACTCACCGGGACAATCCTGCCGGGTATCACGCGCGATGCGATCATCACGCTGGCGAAGGATGCCGGGCTGACGGTGCGCGAGGAGCGCTATGCAATCGACCAGTGGCAGGCCGACGCCGAGAGCGGCCGCCTTACCGAAAGCTTCGCCTGCGGCACGGCCGCGGTGGTGACGCCGGTTGGCAAGGTAACCCGCGGCGAGGCGAGCTTCACCATCGGTGCGGGCGGACCTGGGCAGGTGACGGCGATGCTCAAGGACAAGCTGGTCGCTATCCAGCGCGGCCAAGCGCCTGACCCCTATGGGTGGGTCATGCGCCTCTAACGCTGCCTTGCCAATCAACGGCGAGCCGCTATAGACGCGCTCGCACCGGAAGTTGGGGCGTAGCCAAGCGGTAAGGCAGCGGTTTTTGGTACCGCCATGCGCAGGTTCGAATCCTGCCGCCCCAGCCAACAGGAGGTCCCCGGGGGCAGGCGTAAGCTCCCAAGGTGTCTCCACCATATCGGGGTCGCGTGACGGACGCGAAATGGAAAGGTCATAAGCGGGATCGTCGCGCTCATTAGGTGCGCCGGACCGTAATCTAGGCGAACCGCTGGTGTCCGAATGGGCTCTTCCCCGTGAACGGGGGATGAGGGTGGATCAGACCCGATTGATGACGCCATTCCAACCGCAAAGAGCGAGCACGCGCAAGCGGTAGTTGTGAAAGTTGCGGAAGCCGAACGCGCGGCGCGAGATCATCTCCATCTTTGTGTGAAAGCCCTCGGTGATTCCATTGTTCCTGGAAAAGCGCCACATGCGCGCGACGGGCTCGAGCCAGCTGGTCAGGGTATCGGCGAGGGACTTGAGGGGGCTGGCGGCGAACTGATCGATCAGCCTGAGCAGGTCGGGGATAAGCTGGCTGGCCTTTTTGGCATTGAGGGATTTTTGCGTCAGCAGGAGGGCCATGTCCTGCTTGGCAGTGTAGAGGGCTTCGAGCACCGGATTGGCTTTCAGGTAGACGGCCAGCCTTTTGCGCTGTTCTTCGCTTAGCTTCCATCGATGGCGCCGCATCAAACTGAGCAGCCCGCGATTCTTTCGGCCCTCGGGATCGAAGCGCTTCCATCCTTCGAGGAAATGCTGGTTGAGCAGCCGAATGACATGGAAGCGATCGGCGACGATCTTCGCGTTCGGAAAATATTTGCGGGCGATTGCGCGATAGGTTTCCGACAGGTCCATCACGATGACCTTGACCTTGTCGCGCCCTGGCAACCTTCGCAAATAGCTTCGTAAACTGTCTTCCGAGCGTCCCGGGACGACATCGTAGACCTTGTGATTCTTCAGATCGACAAATGTCGTCGCATAGCCTCTCTTGCGCGAGAAAAAATGCTCGTCGATCCCCAGGACCTGCGGGCAGGGCCGACCGGACAGCTCCGAGACGCGCTGTTCGATGAAATGATGATACCAGCGCTCGATGGTTGCGCTGCCGATCGCATGGGTGCTCGTCAACTGGCTTTGGCTGATGCCTCCGTGGTGACCGTCGAAGACCTCAAGACGGTACGTCTCCGTCGCGCGATAGCGCGGACGGATGCCCGAAAAGCGATGACGGAAATAGCGGCCGCAACCGGCACAATGATATTTGGGCACCGCAAGGTGCACGATCAGGATCTGGTTGCCTTGACGCGTGTGCTTGAGCTCGCGCTCATAAGTCGCCTTGATCCGCAGCCCCCCGTGGCCGCAATAAAGGCAAACAGGCCGCTTCGTTGGCCGCGCCCACACACGAATGTCGCGTCGCCGCTCGACACGGACAATCTCAACATCCGACAGCCCTAATATGCCGTCGATTCCCTGATCAGCCTTCTTCTTCATCAGACTTGTCCTTCCTATGACAAGTCTAACCCAATTTCCCTCATCCCCCGTTCACGAGGAAGAGCCTCCGAATGCCGCCCGCTTATGCGCGGTTCGGTCACGTGACACCATTATGATTGCCTTAGGGTCTGACCTCGCGCGCCGATCCTGCTCCGCCTTCCTCTCATTCCTGGGTTCCCAGATATGATGGCCATCGAACCGAACGGAGCAAAGGAGCTACCCAATCGCCAGTCCTTCTCCCATTCTTTGGCGCGCATTGCGTATCTAGGGACTTCACAAAACTTACTTCCGTACGGGATTTTTCTCGATGTCGAACGAATTTCCTGATTCCCGTTATTAGGCGGTAAACTCATAAACTGAGTTGCGCGAGGCGGCAGTGATTGATTCAAGGCTCGGGAAAGGAGTCTTGGAGATGCGTCGCCGTTTTGAGCTGACAGATTTCGAATGGTCTGTGATCGAGCCGCTGCTTCCGAACAAGCCGCGGGGCGTGCCACGTGTGGATGATCGCCGGGTGATCAACGGGATATTGTGGCGGTTCCGCACAGGCAGCCCCTGGGCGGATATTCCGGAACGCTATGGTCCACACACCACCTGCTACAATCGCTTCGTGCGCTGGCGCAAAGCCGGTGTGTGGGATCGGCTGCTGACGGCAGTTTCCCATGCCTTCGACGGCGAGTTGGTGATGATCGACAGTTCCTCCATCCGGGTCCACCAGCACGGTGCGACCTTAAAAAGGGGGACCCAAATCGCTGCATGGGACGTTCCCGCGGCGGTTTGACGACCAAGATCCACGCACTGGTTGATGGACGAGGCCTGCCGATCCAGCTGCACTTGTCCGAAGGACAGGCGAGCGATTGCAAACAAGCTGATCCGCTGCTCGGCGCCGTGCCGGAAGGCAGCACCTTCCTCGCCGACAAGGCCTATGACAGCGACGCCATCCGCGCGCGGATCACAGCACAAGGCGGCTTCGCCAACATTCCCGCCAAGCGCAATCGCAGGCAGGGCTTTGTGTTCAGCACCTTCCTCTACCGATATCGCAACCTGATCGAACGCTTCTTCGGAAAACTCAAACACGCCAGAGGCTTGGCCACCCGATACGACAAGCGAGCCGACAACTTCCTCGCCGCCATCAAGCTCTTCTCAGCACGCCTCTGGATCAACGCTTATGAGTCCACGGCCTAGAATACGGAATTCCGGTATCATATGTCGCGCGGGGGCCATCGCCAGAATTTTCCTACCGGATTAGGCAATCGAAATAAGCATCGAGTTGAGCCCGCGCCCGCTCACTGAGCTGGACGATCGTTCGCCGTCCGTCCTCGGTATCCCGGAGTCGATCGCAAAGACCGCGATCGCTCAAGACCCCAATCCAGCGCAACGCCGTAGTCGTCGGCACCGCGCTCGCCAGGCTGAGACTCGATACGGTCACCGTTTGTCTTTCATAATGGGACGCATAGAGCTCCAGCAACATGTCCCAAGCTGGATCGGCGAGGATATCGGGTGGGATAAAATGATCGCGCAATCGGCGTGTGTGGATCAAATCACGAGCAAAACCGGCTCGGGTTTTGGGGGTGTGTCTCGAACTAGCCGGCCGGCCGGGCGTTGGGGCGGCGAAACCAATCCATTCAGGCAATTTAGGCTCCCGTCAAATCGAATTCGGCATTCGTGAAGCAAAGACAAAAAACGAGTGCGAGCCCCTGAGGGGTCGGGATCGAAGCTGGTCGGCCTGCGCATACTGCAATGCACCGCCGTTTCCTATCTTATTTCCAGTATGTTATAGGGATATAACGCGCGGAGGCCGGAGAGTGTTTGGCCGGATTGTCGCGTCGATCGCGCCTGCAAACGGCGCTAAAGCGCGGAGCGCCGGCTCCAAGGCCGATCGCCGCATGCCCCACAGGATGAGGATTCCTCGCCAGAGCGAGTATCCAGGAATCTGTTCCGCGAACGGAATGATCTCCAAGTCATTGTTGTGAGATCGATCCGGAGGTCATATCGTCCCAATACAAACAATTATTTGAATGATGCTCGGAGGTACTGACTCCGGGAACGGGGGAGCGTGAATATGGCTCCTCCCGAGGGCGCGATTTACTTATCAATGGGGAGACTATTGCGATGGCGACAGCAGCGGCTGCGGAAATATTCGACAAGGCAACTGGTACATCGCAGTCTGTCTCCATTGACTCCATCGACCTCGATGCGCCGAGCGTTGTGCGTCTCCAATTGAGCCGCGCTGACGTGCGGGACCTGGAACGCGAGGGCAACGACCTACTGGTTCATTTGCGGTCGGGTGAAGTAATTCGGGTTGTTGATTTCTATGTAACCTCGGCTGAAGGGGAGGCGAGCGACCTCGTCATCCAAGAGCCCGATGCGAGCATGTGGCTCGCCCGGCCCGGCACGGGCCCCCAGTTTCATGAGCTAGTAGACTGGGGAGAATTGGTCCCCGGGTCCTCTATCGCAGCGGAGACGGGGGGTGCTGGCTCGGGGGCTGGCGCGGTGTTGCCCATTTTGGGTGCGCTCGGCGGTGCCGGGATGATCGGCATTGCCGCCAGCGGGGGCGATGATTCTGACGCCGACGCCGACGCCGACGCGGATGCTGATGCAGATGCCGACGCTGACGCAGATGCCGATGCTGATGCGGACGCAGATGCCGATGCGGACGCAGATGCTGACGCCGATGCGGATGCCGACGCCGACGCCGACGCCGATGCGGATGCAGACGCTGATGCGGATGCAGACGCCGACGCGGATGCTGATGCTGATGCTGATGCTGATGCGGATGCGGATGCAGACGCCGACGCGGACGCTGATGCCGATGCGGACGCTGATGCCGATGCGGATGCTGACGCCGATGCGGATGCCGACGCCGACGCCGATGCGGATGCGGATGCGGATGCAGACGCGGACGCAGATGCCGATGCAGACGCCGACGCGGATGCGGACGCTGATGCCGATGCGGATGCTGACGCCGATGCCGATGCGGATGCCGATGCAGACGCCGACGCGGATGCGGACGCTGATGCCGATGCGGATGCTGACGCCGATGCGGATGCCGACGCCGACGCCGACGCCGACGCCGACGCGGACGCTGACGCGGATGCTGATGCTGATGCGGATGCCGATGCGGACGCTGATGCCGACGCTGACGCAGATGCCGATGCGGACGCAGATGCTGATGCGGATGCTGATGCAGACGCCGACGCGGATGCGGATGCGGATGCGGATGCAGACGCGGACGCAGATGCCGATGCTGACGCAGACGCGGATGCTGATGCGGATGCCGATGCAGACGCGGATGCTGATGCGGATGCTGATGCGGATGCGGATGCGGATGCAGACGCGGACGCAGATGCCGATGCGGACGCAGATGCTGATGCGGATGCGGATGCTGATGCTGATGCTGATGCAGACGCGGATGCGGATGCAGACGCGGACGCAGATGCCGATGCCGACGCAGATGCCGATGCCGATGCCGACGCTGACGCCGATGCGGATGCCGACGCCGACGCCGATGCGGACGCAGATGCTGATGCGGATGCCGACGCCGACGCCGACGCCGACGCGGATGCTGATGCAGACGCGGATGCTGACGTCGATCCGCCGGCACCGCCAACTGCGGACGTCGACGACGCGACGGGTACCCTGGTCACCGGATCCGGCGAGCCCAATGCGACTGTGACGGTATACGGGCCGGGCGGAACGACTGTTCTGGGGACGGGAACGGTGCAACCCGATGGCAATTACAGCGTCACGGTTCCCGCCCAGATCAACGGTGAGGAGCTCAGCGTCACGCTCACGGATGCCGCAGGCAATGAGTCCCTGCCCACACCGACGACTGCGCCTGACCTGACACCGCCGGCGGCACCGACCGCGGACATAGATGACGCGTCCGGCACGGTCGTGAGCGGCATCGGCGAGCCGAACGCATCCGTTACGGTCTACGGGGCTGACGGAGCCACAGTCCTCGGAACTGGCACGGTGCAACCTGACGGCGATTACAGCGTCACCATCCCAGCGCAGACCAATGGCGAGGACCTGACCGTCACGCTCACCGACGCGGCAGGAAATGAGTCCTTGCCGGCCTCAACGACTGCGCCCGACCTTACACCGCCGGCGGCGCCCACGGCCGACATCGATGAAGCCACCGGGACCACTGTCACCGGTGCCGGCGAATCCAATGCCACGGTGACGGTTTATGGTCCGGACGGAACGACGGTTCTCGGGACGGGCACGGTCCAACCCGATGGCAACTACAGCGTCACAATCCCGGCGCAGACCAATGGCGAGGAACTGACTGTTACGCTTACCGACGCCGCCGGAAACGAATCCGGAACCTCGAGCGTGACGGCTCCCGACTTCTTCGATGCATTCGATAACCTGGGTAGCGCCGGGATCGATCTTGTGCCGGTCTCCACGCCCGTTGATCTGGGCAGCGCCAATTATCTGCTGCTGTTGTCGCTGGCCGCGATTGATCCGCAGCTCGATCTTGCGGGTCTTCAGTTGCTCGGTGTCGAGCCGGTATCCTTCACCGTCGAGGCGGGTCACACGCTGGACGCCACCTTCGAATATGGGGGGCTGCTCGATATCGGCGCTGTCGCTGACTATCAGGTTGTGGTTCAGAAGCTCGTCGAGGGGCAATGGGTCGGAATCGATGGCGATGGCCAGTCCACCCTCCTCTCTCTTGGCCTATTGGACGGGAACATCACGGGCAGTGCCAACCTCGATGCCGGCGAATATCGGGCCTTCGTCACCTTCGGTGGCCTGGCCGGGGTCGGCGTACTGGGTTCGCTCCACGTGAGCGGCACCGACCTCGATTACACCGATATTGCCAATGTCCTCGCTGTCACCGCCGAAGGCAATATGATCATCGACGCCAATGGTGCCGGTGAAATCGATATGGTTCCGGCGGGGACGACGGTACACAGCGTCACAGTCAATGGCGTTACCACCGTGATCACCGCCGACGGAACGGTCGTTGCCGGCGAGCATGGCACGCTGGTCGTCGATCTCGATGGCAGCTATGTCTACACGCCCGATGCCGATCCCGCGAATATCGGGGCGGCTGAAAGCTTCGTCTACACCCTCGAGGCGCCGGGCGGTGCGCTAGAAAGCGCGACCCTTGTGATCGAGATCGGCAGCCCCGATGTCAGCCTCATATGGGGCGCGCCGGGCGATCCCGCTACCACCGGCCTCACGGCGACCGATGACGTGGCAACCGCGTCGGTGGTTTATGAGAATGCGGTCGAGACCGTTTCCACGCCGCTCTTCACCCTGAGCAACGGCATCGGCCTCATTATTCCGAACGTCGATACCGACACCGCGAATTTCACCGTCGCGGCCGATACCCTGTCCGATGCTCGGGTCCTGATTGACGCCTCCGATGGCCTCGCGCTCGCGGTTCTGCCAAGCTACACGGTCACGCTGCGCGATGGAGACGGCAATGTCGTGGGTACCCCGGTGACGGTCCAAGCGCTCGCCAATCTCCTCGGCCTCGGCGCGGGCGCTGTGGTCGACTTCGCGGACCTGCCGCCGGGCGATTACAGTATCGAAGTATCGAGTACCAATACGCTCGGTCTTGGATATGACTCGATCGTGTCGCTGACGCAGGAGATAACCGATCTCACCGCGTTCGAGGTCGGAACGGCGACCGGTGCTGACGGCAATCTGCTCGAAAACGACGTCACCGGATCGTCCTTCACATCGGTGCTCGTCGACAGTGGCAGCGGCTTTGCAGAAATCGGAGATGTTCCGGTGACACTGATCGGAGCTTTCGGGACGCTCACGGTGGATGAGACCGGCCATTATCATTATGAGCCCGATCCCGATCTGGCGCACTTCACCACCGACCAGGTGGACAGCTTCAGCTACCAGATCCGTCACCCCAACGGCGAGGTCGTCGAGGCCCAGCTCGACGTGACGATCACAGTCAGCGATCCCGGCGGGTCGGTCCTTATGGCGTCGCTCCTGTCGGCCGAGACCGGCGACACGGTCCCGCTCGATGGATTTGATCCCGCGACGTCGACCGGTGAGGGACGGGCAGCTGGCCCCGACTTCGTCTTCGATCTCTTCGAAGGACAGGGCGATCTTGTCGATGTGCTCGAGGGTTATCTTGGTCGCGAACCCGACCGCGGGTCCGACAGGGATACGCCCTTCGAGGGCGCTGACAACGGCGATACATCCGAATCGGATCAAAATATTTTGCCCGTCGAGGATCCGCTAGCTTTCCTGTCATCCAGTCCCGATGACGATCTCGGCCACAATAATCATACGTTAATCTAATCTTTCGAACATCCCCCACGGGCGCTGCGCCGGAGACTTCTGGTGCAGCGCCCTCATGATTGTGATGAACTCGAGGGATGGATGCCGGGTCAGCTAGGGTGGAAGCGCGGATCTTGTGTTCGCTCATTTGGAAAATGCTTATTGGCACTCGCGGCGCCCTTTCTCTTCGGGGCGAGCGCAGCGGCCAATCAATGGAAATGGGAGGAGGCGGTCCGCGAGGCGGTGAACTGGCACCCCTCGATCGTGGAATCGGCGGACGAGTTGCGCGCGCGCGCCGAACAGATCACAATTGCGAAGGCAGGCTATCATCCGCAGATCAGCGCGGGCTTCGGTTCGACCTATGACAATCTTTCGCGCAGTCGCTGGCGGCCGCGCGCCAACTTATCTGTCTCGCAAATGCTGTTCGATTTCGGAAAGGTTTCGGGTTCGGTCGCCGCGGCCCGTGCCGGCACACGGGTCGGGCAGGCCGAGATGCTCCTTGCGATCGACACGCTCATCCGCGACACTAGCCGGGCGGTGATCGAAATCCAGCGAGGCGCGGCGTTGCGGCAGGTCGCGCTCGATCAGCTCGCAAGCATCCGCGGCATCAACGAGCTGGTGGATCATCGCTATCGGGGCGGTGCGAGTACTCGGTCCGACGCGCTTCAGGCGAAGGCGCGCGTCGAGGCCGCCGAGGTCACGCTCCAGGAGATCGAGGCCGAGCAGCGACGATGGAGCGGCAATCTCGCCTTTCTGACGGGTCGCACCGACGCGCCAGGCATCGCGGTGGGCGCGCCGCGCCAACTCGAGGGTGCTTGCACCGGGGGAGAACCCGACTGGACACGCGTTCCCGCGGTCCTGCGGGCCCGCGCGCAACGCGATGAGGCGCTCGCCGACCTCGCACGCGCCCGGGCCGAAGGCCTGCCAACGATATCATTGAGCGCCGGCGGCGGCGCCGATGTTCACGATCCCTTCTCGCGCCGCGCCGACTATAATGTCGGAATCAATGTAACGAGCGCACTATACAGCGGCGGCGCGCGTGGCGCCCGAACCCGCGGCGCGGCGCATGCGCTCAGAGCGGCAGAGGCGGCCGAGGCAGGGGTCCGTAACGAGGTGAATCGCCAGCTCGTCGAAGCTCGCGAGCAGGTCGATGCTCTCGAGCGCGTTCTTGAGACGCTTGCCGCGCGCCAGGCTAGCATGGCTGAGACGGGGCGTCTCTACCGACTCCAGTATCTCGACATGGGAACGCGCACCCTCGTTGACCTGCTGAACGCCGAGCAGGAACTCCACCAGATCCGCTTCGATCTGGTCAACAGCCGCTACGACAAGTGGCGGCTCGAGTCCGAATGCCTGTTCTACACAGGCGTGCAGCGCGATATTTTTGGACTGAGCGGAGCCACGGTGCGCGGGGTGACGCTGTGACCGCGACCATCGCTCTTGCCGGCCGGAGCTTTGACGCCGAGCAGTGGATTGAGGCCTTCCGGATGATTGCTCGCCACTACCGGTTGCCCGAACCCGGCGAGCACAGCAGGCGCATCGCTCTCTGGCACGAGGAGGCCGAGGAGGTTGATCGGATCTGCCAAATGGCGGGCAGCGCCGGGCTTCGCCTCGCCATTGAGGACCCTGGCGAGACAAAGCTGACGCCGGAACGTCTGCCGGTGATCGTGCAATTCGTCGGGGGCGGGCTCGGCGTGGTGACCGCGATCGATGCCGCGGGCCGTGCGAGCCTCACGCTCGTCGGCGAAGCGGAGTTGGCGAATAGCATCGATGGCGCCGCCTTGCTCGCCTCCGCCCAGCGGTGCGTGATCGCGCGCCCCGCACGCGGGGTGCGCGATGCCCGCGTCGATACTTATATCCGCCCGTTCGAGGAGCATTGGCTTCGCCGCATCATCTTCCAGGATGCGCGCGCCTATCCGCATATTCTTGTCGCGTCCTTCATCGCCAACACGCTGGCGCTCGCCGGCGTCCTCTTCTCGATGCAGGTCTATGACCGGGTGATCCCGGCTCAATCCTTCCCGACGCTCTATATTCTCTTTGGCGGCGTGCTGCTCGCGATCGGCTTCGATTTCCTGTTCCGGCGCCTGCGCATGCGGATCATCGACATTCTCGGAAAGCGGGCGGACCTGCGCATGTCCGACCAGGTGTTCGGCCACGCGCTGCGCGTGCGCAACGGCGACCGGCCGTCATCGACGGGCGCCTTCATCGCCCAGCTGCGCGACCTTGAACAGGTTCGCGAACTGCTCACCTCAACGACGGTAGCGGCGATCGCCGACATTCCCTTTTTTCTCCTCTTCCTCGCGTTGCTCTGGTCGATCGCTGGACCGCTCGCGCTCGTCCCGCTCACCGCTCTCATCTTCCTGGTGCTCCCCGGGCTCGTCGCCCAGCGCCGGCTGCGCGCCTATGCGAACGAAGCGATGCGCGAATCCTCGCTCCGCAACGCGATGCTGGTCGAGGCCGTGCAGGGGCTCGAGGATATCAAGGTGCTGCAGGCCGAGGCCCGCTTCCAGCAGCAATGGAATCATTATAATGCGGTCGCCGCCGAGGCACAGCTCAAGCTTCGCGGGTTGACTAACAGCCTGACCGTCTGGACGCACAATGTGCAGAACGGGGTTTATGCGGCGACGATCTTCGTGGGTGCGCCCCTCGTCATGGCGGGCGATATCACCACCGGCGTTCTCGTCGCAGCGTCGATCCTCGGTTCGCGCATGATCGCGCCGATCTCGCACCTCAGCCAGATCCTGAACCGCCTCCAGCAGGCGAAAGTCGCCATCAAAAGCCTCGATCAGATTATGGCGCTGCCTGTCGATCATCCCGACGACGCCCATCGCATCGAAGCTCCGACCATCGCGGGGAATCTCACACTGCGCGCGGCGGTGTTCCGTTACGGCGACTCCAATACCCCGCCGGCACTGTCGGTCGCCGACCTCCATATCGGCGAAGGCGAGAAGGTCGCGGTCCTCGGCCGTAACGGCGCGGGCAAGTCCACTCTGCTCCAGGGCTGCTCCGGGCTCTTGCATCCGGTTTCGGGCGAGGTGCTGCTCGACGGCCTCGGACTTCACCAGATCGACCCCGCGGATGTCCGGCGCGACGTCGGGCTGCTCAGTCAGGGCAGCCGGCTCTTTCACGGGACGATCCGCGATAATCTGACGCTGGGACGTCCACAGGCGACGAGCGAAGATATCTTGCGCGCGCTTGCAATTGTCGGGGCCGACGCCTTCATTGGGCAGTCGCGCGCGGGGCTCGAACAGATGATATTGGAAGGAGGAGGCGGCCTATCCGGCGGCCAGATCCAGGCGCTGCTGCTTGCGCGGCTTCTTATCCGTGAGCCGCGTGTCCTGCTGCTCGATGAACCGACCGCCTCGATGGACGAGGCGGCGGAGCGTCTCTTCATCGAACGCTTCGGGGCGTGGAGCCGCGACCGGACGGTGATCGTGGCGACCCACCGGATGCGCGTTCTCGACCTCGTTGACCGGATCATTGTTGTCCACAATGGCCGCGTGGCGCTCGACGAGCCGAAGAATGCCGCGCTGCGGATCATGAAGGCGAAGGGGCGGGCAGCATGACGGCGGCGGCGACCCTTGATCCGGCGATGGCGGGCGACGCCGCCAGTCGCCGCCTCCTCGCCGTGGCGCGGCTCGTGTGGCTGTTAGCGGCACTCTTTGCCGCCGGCATTCTCTGGGCGTGGCTTGCCGAGCTCGACGAGGTGGCGACGGGCAGCGGACGGGTGGTCCCGAGTTCGCACGAACAGGTGGTTCAGTCGCTCGAAGGCGGAATCCTGGAAAAGCTCTTGGTGCGGCAGGACAGCATCGTCGAGCCCGGCCAGATCTTGGCTCAACTCGATCCTACCCAGGCCGGTTCGACCGTCGAGGAGAGCGCCGCCAAATATCGCGCCGCGCTCGCCGCGTCCGCGCGGCTGCGCGCCGAGGTCAACCAGACCCCACTCGTTTTTCCCGCCGAGCTCGACGACTTTCCTGACCTCAAGGCGGAGGAAACCCGACTGTTCGAGGCCCGGCGTCGCAGCCTTGCGAGTTCGACAAGCCTGATCGAGGAATCGCTCGCGCTGATCAGCAAGGAACTCGCGATCGGGGAATCGCTGATTGAAGTTGGTGCGGCGAGCAATGTCGAGGTCCTGCGTCTCAAGCGGCAGCGCGCCGACCTCGAGCTAAAGAAGGCCGATCTGCGCTCGCAATATATCGTCGAGGCGCGGCAGGATCTTGCGCGCGCCGATGAAGAGGTCAAGGCGCTGGCGCCGGTAGTCCGCGGTCGTTCGGATACGCTGAAGCGGCTCACCCTTCGCTCGCCGGTGCGCGGCATCGTCAAGAGCATCGAAGTGTCGACCGTGGGCGGCGTCGTGCCGCCCAACGGCCGACTGATGGAAATCATTCCGCTCGATGATCAGCTGATGATCGAGGCGCGCATGTCGCCGCGCGACATCGCTTTTATTCACCCCGGACAGCGAGCGACGGTCAAAATTACAGCTTACGACTATTCGATATACGGCGGACTCGAGGGAACGGTCACGACCATCTCGCCCGACACTATTCGAGACGAGGTGAAACCCGACATTTTCTACTATCGGGTTTTTGTGCGCACCAAGACCGATGCCCTTCGAAACAAGGAAGGCCGACGCTTCCCCATCGTGCCCGGCATGATCGCGACCGTCGATATCCACACGGGCGAGAAGACGGTCCTGCAATATCTGCTGAAGCCGCTCAACCGCGCGCGCGAGGCGCTGCGCGAGCGATGAGTCCCGACCTCGCCTCCCGCTTCGCGTCGCTGCGCGCCGCGCGTCCCGATCTCCCCGCGGTGATCACCCGGGGCGCCCGACGCTTCGTGCTGTTCCTGTCCTGGACCGACGGCATGCGGCGCGCCGAGGTGGCGAGCGTCGTAGGAAGCAGCGCCGCCAACGCCTGGGAGCGCGCCGAGGCCGAACTGCGCGCTCGCGGCGCCGAGGGTTGCTGGCTGCGCGCCGACTGGGCCGACGCCGCCGAACGGACCACATGGGGGGAGCTTCGCGATCGGCTCGCCCGGATCAAGCGCAACTATGTCAGGGTGGGGATCGCGCTCGACGCCGAATTTGACCACGCCTTCCTCGAAACCGAGCTCAACGCCAACGCGATGCTCTACGGGGGGCCGGGTCAGCCATCTGCCTGTCTCAACGAGCGCAATTTCCGACTTTATGCCGCGAAGCGACACGGCCTCAAGACGCTCTCCTTCGCCGACGAGAGAGCGGTGTGGCTCTTCACCACCAAGGGGCTTTTTGCGGGCGACGACGGCACCGTTCATCCGCTCGGGGGAGCGGGTCTCGATGCCGGGCGCCGCATGCTTTCGCGCCTCGGGCCTGACGAGCTCTGGCAGCTCGTCAACGACGGCAGCCGCTATCTGGCCTCGCAGGTGCAGGCGGACGGTCGCTTCCATTATGGGTGGCACCCTTGCTTCGACCGGCCGATCGGGACCTACAACAATTTGCGCCACGCGAGCAGCCTCTACGCGATGCTCGAGGCCTGGGAGGTTACGCGCGACGCCGACCTCGGCGCCGCGATCGATCGAGCGCTCGCCTGCCTGACCCGCGACCTCATCCGGGCGATCGATCTTCCAGGCGGCGAACGCGCGGCCTTCCTCGTCGAGGCCAACGACGAAATCAAGCTCGGCGGCAACGCGGTTGCCATAATCGCACTCGTCAAGCATCGCCACCTGACGGGGGACGCGCGCCACGCCGCCCTGCTCAACGCCCTCGGCGCCGGCATTCTCCACATGCAGGACGCAGCGACCGGTTGCTTCGATCATGTGCTGACCTACCCGCAGCTAGCGCTCAAGGAGCGCTTCCGTACCATCTATTATGACGGCGAAGCCGCGTTCGCGCTGATGCGGCTCTACGGTCTCACCCGCGAGGCGCGCTGGCTCGCTGCGGTGGAGCATGCTTTTGGGCATTTCATCCGCGCGCGACACTGGACGGCGCACGATCATTGGCTCGGCTATTGCGTCAACGAACTCACCATGCACCGGCCGAAGGACGCCTGGTTCCGCTTCGGGCTCGATAATATCCGCGACCACCTCGGGTTCGTCGAGGAGCGCATCACAACATTTCCGACGCTGCTGGAACTGATGATGGCGGCCGAGAAGATGATCGACCGGCTCCGCGCCGATCCTGCGCGCGAACCCATGCTCGAGGGGCTCGACATCGCGCGCTTCTACAGGGCTCTCCACCACCGCGCCGCCTATCTGCTCAATGGCCATTTCTGGCCCGAGCTCGCGATGTTCTTCGCCGCGCCGCGCAAGATGGCCGGGAGCTTCTTCATCCGCCATCACGCCTTCCGCGTCCGCATCGACGATGTGGAACATTATCTTTCCGGACTGATTGCCTACCGAAATTATCTGCTGGAATGCGAGGCGCGCGGCGGCTTTGCCCACGAAACCCCATCGCTCGCACCGCGCGCGCAGCGCTGGACTGCCGCCGATGTTGCGCGCGCGACGGGTGGGCGCTGGGCCGCGCCCCCGCCGCCGGCCTGGTCTGCAAGCGGTCTCTGTATCGCGCCGGTGACCATGCGCCCGGCCGACATGGTCGCGGTGCGGTTCGCCGAGGGCGAGGTGGGGATTGCACGCGGGCGCCTCGCTCAGCTTGCGCATCCGCCCGCGGCCTGTCTTGTAGGGCCGGCGGGAGCCGAAATGGACTTGGGCACAAGCCGCCTCGCTGTCGATGATCTGAACCGCGCCATCCTCGCGCTCGGCGAATATGCCCGCCGCCAGATGAGGGGCAAGGTGCTGGCGGTCACCGGAAGCGCGGGGAAGACCACCGCGGTAGCGATGCTCGGGCATGCCCTCGCGGCCTATGGCCCGGTCGGGCAGACTAGGCACAACGCCAATCTCCCGCACGGCATTGCCTGGAACCTCGCCTCGATTCCGTGGGATACGCCCCACATCGTTCTCGAGCTCGCGATCGGGCGGATGGCGCGAAATACGCGTCTCGCGCGCCCTGACATCGCGCTTTTCACCAATATCCTGCCGGCGCATCTCGAATATCACCGCAATCTCGCGACTGTCGCGGCGCGCAAGAGTGTAATCTTCGCGGGCATGCAGCCCGGTGGCGTCACGGTGTTGAACCGCGAGATGGCCGAATGGAGCCGCGTCCATATGGCAGCCCGCGAGCGTGGCCTCGATATTCTCCATTATGGGATATCGCGGGGCTGCGATTTCCGGCTGCTCGACCAAGACCCGGTCAGCGGACGGGTCTTCGCCGAGATAGACGGCCGGAAGGTCGATTATGTGCTAGGGGCGCCGGGGCGGCACATGGCGCTCAACAGCCTCGCAGTTCTTGCCGCTGTCGCCTCCGCTGGACATGAGCTCGACGCAGCCATGGCCAGCCTCGCGCACTTTCGACCCCTCGATGGGCGCGGAGCATCCAAGCAGCTCCGCCTCGGGGCGCGCCGCATCACTCTCATCGACGAGGCCTATAATGCCAATCCGGGCTCGATGGCCGCTGCTCTCTCGCTTCTCGCTCAAGCGCGCGGCAGCGGTCGCAAGATCGCGGTCCTCGGAGAAATGCGCGAACTCGGACCCGAGGCCGCCGCCTATCATCGAGCACTGGCTCCACTCGTCGTCGCAAGCGGCGTCGACCGCGTCCATGCTGTCGGCCCGCTCTACGCAGATTTCTGGCACGCCATCCCCGCCGAGCGGCGCGGTTTCCGAGTCGACGCGCCCGAAGCACTGAAAGCGGATCTGCTGTCCGATCTCGATGATGGCGATCTGCTTCTCCTCAAGGGCTCCCACGGGAGCCTGATCTACGAACTCGTCGACTGGCTGAAGCAGCTCGCAGCCGCGCAGGCCGGCGGCGCAGGTGCTCGGAGCGCGCCAGAAACCGGCGCGAAAATGGCGGGAGGGGCTGATGCGTGACGAAGAGACCCGGGGGCGTGCGAGCAGCCTCAAGGACAGCGTTAGCGCTGAGGCGCATTCGCCGGCCGCGGTGCGCACGATTGGCGCCCTGTCGCAAGCGGCGGCGAGCGGCGCGAGTGTGGGCGAGCGCAGGCTCGTGGACGGCGCGCGGCAGCTACTGCAGGCACGCCTGCGCATGGCGCGCGACCTCCCCAAGGGTTTGCTACGCGATTCCGCGTGGGACATGATCCTCGAACTGTTCATCAGCCACGAGGAAGGCGGCATCCTCTTCGTCAAGCAGCTTATTTTGAGCTCTGGGGAATCGGTCGCCGCGGCGATGCGGCGGATCGACCGACTTGAAGAGGCACGCCTCATCGAGCGCTTTCCTGACCCGTTCGATCGCCGGCGGGTGATCGTGCGCCTCACCGAACGCGGCCGCACCGCCATGCTTGGCATGCTCCAGCAGCTTTTTCCCGCCGGAACCGACTCTGAAGCGGACGATGGCGAAGGACGCGCCGATGGGGCTCGGCAGTCCGGCCCTAAGTCGCTTCGCACGCGATAGCTGGTGGATCACCCGCGCGGCGCGGTCGGGCGAAGCGGAAGGGGGGGACTTCCCACCGTTTATCAAGCTGCGATTGCGGTTTCCCGGGAGGGTGCAAAGACCGAGCCCGATTTGAGCATTGAGCAGGCAACGGCGAGAAGGCGGTCACCGACTGATCTGAGCGCGCGGGCGTGGGTGTGACCCCGGGCGCGCAGAGCGGCATATTTGGCCCTGCTCCTGGAGTCATGCTGTGTGGCAGTCCGCGCCCAGTGATACACAGCATTTGCGAGCCGCCTGTTGCAGGCGTATCGCCGGAGAACGATGCAGCTCTTTCCCGAACGCTTGGTTACGGGCGCGACTCCTGCCAGACTGCGCAAGGCGGCGTAGTCTCGTCGCTGCAGAGGATCGAAGGCTTCTGCGAGCAGCGCGGCGAGGACGATCCTTCCTATTCCTGGCACGGATGCAAGGATCGCCACGTCATGCTGCTCCTCTTGCCCCGGCTTGGTCTCCGCGTCGGGGACGAGGCGGGCAGTCAACGTATCCAGCCGTTGATGGGCGTTCTTGATCTGGCGGTTTACCAGGCGGATCCGCATCATAAGCGTGGCAATATGGTCGCAGGCTGCCTCAGTCGTGCCCGGAGCAACGGTGAGGGGCGGCTGGCGGAGGACAGCGAGCACCTCGGCCGCATCGAGGCGGCGGATGCGATGGCGCTTGAGCAGTTTTTCTATCGTAGTCGCACGCAAGCGTGCGGCTCTAGCCGGCGTCGGCGCAAGCTCCCACAGGTCGAGCAGCCACTCGGCCTCGAGATGTCCACCGAGCTCGAGCATCGCCGGAAAGTATCGCCAGAGCTGCTCGCGCATGCGATTGGTGAGGCGGGTACGCTCGGCAACCAGATCGTCGGTAATGCGCGACCATTCGCGCAGTTCGATGACGACCGGTTCAGCAACCGCGAGCAACCGGAAGCAGCCGCGATCGGTGCGCAAGGCCGAGGCCATCACTTCGGCGTCGCGGCTGTCGTCCTTGGCGCCAGCGAGCGTGAAGCGATCGCGGAAGCGATCCATCTGTTTGGGGTTGATCGCGTGCACGGGGAAACCGCGCTCGAGCAGCGTCTCGACGACGGGCCCGTGCGGTACCTCAATCGCAACCAGCACGTGGTTGGCATCCGCCGCGTCACTCGTGGCGATTAGCCAGGTCGCCATCTCGGCAAGACCTTCGCCGCCATGTGGAAAGATCCGCTCGCCGATCTTTCGTCCGTCACCGTCGGTGAGGACGACATGATGGCTCGCCGACGCCCAGTCGACGCCAGCAAAGCAAAGTGCTTGATCGTTCATGGCATGTCCTTCTCCTCGCAACTACGCACGAGCCACCGCGATCATCGTCGATCCCTGTACTGGCGCTCGGATCATGTCGTGCAGGTCCGGCGCGGACTTCCCACGGGGCGTGGATCGCGGCCAATCCGTCGGGGCACGCGTCCCCCCCTGGTGGTCGCGCCACAAGGGGGCATTTGGTCGCTCCCAACGAATCGGCTCGGTCCAGGAAAGATACGCCCTTCAGGCCGTCGCCCGCAGCTCGAACTCCGTTTCGCTACGCTCCACTTCGTGCGAGCTGCGGCGTACGTTCCAAGACCGTCCGCGAACGGTACAGGGGCGCGCTCGGCGCCCACCGCCTGAGGAACGTGCAGGCACCCCCTTGCCGATGACGTCATCATAGCATGACGGATCTCAATGCCCGCTGTCTCTCGCCCGTCGTCGCGCTCCTGGCGCACACCGTGCTCGCGCGCTCGACGACGAACCGCGAGCCCTGTGCGAGCTTGTGGCGGCAACCGGACTGCACGCCTCGACGCTAATCCGCCTTGTGGCGTTCCTCCAGGATCTTGGCGTCGTCTGCGCCGAATGGGATAAAGGGGGCAAGGCGCAATTCCGTGCGACTGGTTCCGTTTCTCGAAGAGACTGATAGTCCATCTAGGACTTCAACTAGCGCGAGGGCTCTGCTAGACTTGGATTCCGCTGGCTATCGATTTGCGGGCGATCCAATGAGCAAATGCGGCGGACATGACCCAGGACACCAATCATTCGGCGGCAATGCGCGGTGTGCGCGACGCCTTGGTCGAGCTGATCGGCGTGCTCGATCGTCTACGGGAGCATCAGATCGCCGCGCAGCTTGATGCCTGCATCCAAGCGCTCAACGATCGGTTGGGTGAGCCGACTTCGCCGGAAGAGATCGACAAGCTCGCGCGGAGATATTTCAACAATTAGTGACGGCGCGAAACGATCGGACCAGTCGAGGCCCGAGCGGGTACAGGCACGCGCCTCGCCGCCGCTTATGGCGACGAGAATTCGGTAGCCATCATTTATCTCGTGAACAGTCGTTACCTGCGGGGAACGTTGTGGACCAGCGTTGCGAGTTGAGGCGGCCGGAAGGGGGCGGGATTGCGCTCTTCTGGCGGCCAATTGGGCGCTGTCCCGAGGCCGCCATGTCGTGACGCTTGATGAGGAAGCGCCAATCGCTTCCCGGCGGCGCGTTGCTCAGCGTGGGCTGATACAGGTCTTATTGCGGGCAGTCTGACGTACAGGGTCGGGCCTTGCCGCTGATCGAGCACCGTCGGTGGGGGAACCACATGCTTTCCCCACGAAAGGGCCACGGATCGAGTGCAATTCCGTCAGGCACGCTGCGACGTCACGCCAGAACTCGGCCTCGGAAAACGCGCCCGCGCGGCGACATGCGTCGATCTTGCGTGCAAGGATGTCCGGCCCGCCATCCCCATATCGAGATTCGATGGCGAGCGCCTGGCCCCAAAGATCCCGATCGGCCCTCATGCCCATGGCTTGCGACTCCATTATATTTGCCCAAGTCTAACATGGCACGGGTCCCTGACCAACAGCCCTCCCTTCGGTAAAGCGTACAACGCCGCCGACAAGATTCTGGAATGCTAACTCGGGTTATAATCGAGCGAGAGATGCAACCGCGGGTGTTACCGCGGCTGCCCCTCACCCTTGCGTCCGGAGCGCGTATCGTCTTCTTCGCCAACGCGCGTTCCGCTCTCGGGGTTATAATCTGCCGGAATGCTCCCACCGCTTTCGGGATCGCGCGCAGGTTCGCGGTCGAGCGTATCGCTCGGTCGCCTTGCGGCCCCTTCGGGCTGGTTCTCCGTCGAGATGTTCGGGTGGTTGGTCTTTTCGGTCGGTACGTGACCGACCTTGCGAAATCTTGTCATTTCTTGTCTCCTTCCGGCGCAACCGGCTGGCCGGGACCCGCGCGATCCTCCTCGCCCGCCGGCCCGTCGCTGACCGGCTTCTTTTCTCTAGGGCGGATTTGTTCGCCAGGACCGCTTTGCGTGCCGTCGTCGCGGCTGTCAGGCCTGTTCATTGCCCATCTCCTTGCATGACGTCCAAGAGACGCATCCCGGGCCAACGAAGTTGCGCCGGTCGACATGGCAGCAGCTCGAATCCACTCGCAGGGCAGCGACACGTCGGATTGCCTTGGCCGGCAGCACTTTTGTGGCACATCGGCAGGCTCGTCTTGACGCCATGTGTCGGGAGCGCTCAGCGCCCGAGGGCGGGAACGTCTGGAGGGGAATGTCCGGACGGGGATATCAGTTCGGGGCCCTCGCGCTGCTTCGCGAAGCCTGCAGCCGACGGTAGCGGCGCCGGACACGCAGTTCGCGCACCAGGCTCGAAGGAACAGCGGTGAGCGCCTTGAGGCCGGTGACGGTGGAGAAATTGTGAATTGTCCCGCGCGTTTCGCGAAGCATATGACGCACGATCTCGTCGCGCCCGACCTCGCCTGCCTCGCGCACGAAACCGAGGCGATGCAGCGCGTAAAGGCCGAAAAGGGCGGACAGCAAGAAGTAGAAATCCCAGTTGCTCAGCGCGAGCGATAGATAAGTATAAACGCCTTCGGGGTTGGTCCAGCGCCCGACCAGTTCAAGCTCGCGCGCTGCAAAGAAATCGGCGAGCATGTCGCCGAGGATCGGGGCCGATCCCGCCGCGAGCGCCGTTACCACCGCGCTCGCGGCGAGATAGGAGGCGGCCTCACCCCGCGGCGACAGCTTGAGCGCGATGTTTGCGGTCGCGAGGGTCACGCCGGCGACCGCTGCGCCCATCAGGAGATGAAGGCCGGCAAGCCATGCGAGGCGTAACCGATCATCGGCAATTTGCGAGCCACCGATCATCGCGGCGATGCACATAATATAGAGCGGCGCCGCGACGAGGAGGACCGACTTGTTGGCAAAGCGGTCGGCAGCAGCGCCCCAGTTGCGAAGGGTGATGGCGTTCGCAACCTGGCTCGCGATCGACAGCGACATGACCACCGTCATGTCGTAGCCGAGCTGGCGGACGAGATAGACGGTGAAGAACGGCGTCGCGAAGTTGATCGCGAATTGCCATGTTCCGAGAAAGAGGATGAGCTGCCTGAAATTGCCATCGCCAAGCGGTCGGCGAAGTTGCTCGGCGAGCCCCCGCCCGGCGCTTGCGATATCGGGCATGCGCGGTTCGGGCATGCGCGCAACGATCCACGCGCTGAAAAGGCCCGCGGCGCAGCCCAGCGCGTAAAGCCCGGCAAAGGCCAAGTCGCGCATGGCACTTCTCTCTGGCGTCCACTCAAGCGCGATGGCAGCGCCCAGTCCGGCGAGGAGCGTGGTCATCGTTGCGTAGATGGTGCGCCGGGCGAATATCCGCCCGATGCGATCCTCGGGCGCCAGATCCCGCATCCAGCTGTTCCATGCGCAGCCCCCAATGGCGCCGAAGACGCACAGGATTAGCGTCGCTGCAACAAGACCCGGCAGCGCGAGGGCTCCTGCAAAAGGGGCAAATGCCATCACCGCGAGCATCGAACGCCCGGCAACGCTCGAGAGAACCGCAATGCGTTTGCGCTGCCGGATACGCTCGACAAGCGCGATAGCCGGCACCTGCGCGAGCTGGGCGAGGAACGGCAGGGCAGCGAGAAGTCCGATTGTCGCGTTATTTGCTCCGAGATGCAGCGCGAAGGCCGTCAAGACGACCCCGGTGGTGAGTGCAGCCGTCGTGTTCGAGAACAGCGCTTCGATAATGAGGCGGCGAAGGCCGCGTTCGAGCTCTTCATCCCCGATAGCGGATTGCGGTGCGAGCATCGAGCGTCTTCCTGATCCCCTCGGGCGTCACGCTAGGGAGGGCGGCCCCGAACGCCGGACGCGGCCCGCACAATATAACCTCTGCAACCCCGGATAGCGGGCCCTCTTGCGGACCGTCGCTACTCGGCGCCCGCTTCGCGAGCCTTTGCGGCGGCATGCTCTTCGGCGCGCCGCTGCCGTGTCGCTTCCTCGGTCAGCTGCTTTTCGGCGCGCGAACGCCGATTGTTCGCAATGGCCCAAAGCAGACCAAGGCCGAGGAGAATCGGTCCAGCGACCGCCATAATCATCCATTCCATCATCATCTCCATTCAAGAGGAGGCCGAGGGCGCGCTGCGGGCGTGCGCCCTTGGGCTGTTGCTGAAGCGCAGCGGCGGGCCTGCTGGTTCCAAGCTTCGCATCGGGACCGCGCGCAGGATCCGGGACTGGACGAAGATCAAGTGTTCGTCCGCCCGGGCAAAGGTCTCCTGGGAGGCCTGATCTTAAAGCAGATCAAGAATAGACCGCATTGCTTCGCCCCAAGGCGACCATTGGCGGAACAATAGGGGCGGACCTCTCGTTGGCTTGGCAAGGGCCCGATCAGTGCGGCGGAATATCTGCCGCCTGGTGCCCTGCTATCTCGCCGGCGCGCGCCGTTCCCGGACGCGCTGCCATTTCTTCGCCGATAAGACCAAAGGATGCAGGAGATTTCCCGATGACAGGAGAGGGCCGCAACGAGAAACGATCGCTATACCTTGCCGCAGCGGGCCTTGGTCTTGCTGCGGCGGGGATCGGCTTTAGAGCCTTGCAGCGCAGCCGCCGGAGGCAGAGGGCGTCGCCTGTATCCGATGCGCCCCACTGGACACTCGAGAAACCCGGCTCGCGCGCGCCGTTCGGCAAATCACTTTTGATCAACCGGCCGAAGGATGCATTGTTCGCCGCCTGGACTGTCGAGCGCTTCCCTGAATTCATGGAGAATGTCGTGGCCGTTGAAACGCTCGGCGATGGCGTATCGCGCTGGACGGTAAAGGCGCCCGCCGGGCGGAAGGTCACGCTCGTCAACCGCATCACCCGCGTCTCTCCAGGCGAGGCGATCAGCTGGCAGAGCGAACCCGAAAGCGATATCGCCAACAGCGGAAAGGTACGCTTTGAGGATGCCCCTGGCGGCCGGGGAACTTATGTCCATCTCATCCTCGCCTATGAGCCTCCGGGACGCGCCCTTGGACGACTGGGCGCGAAATTGCTCCAGCGCGAGCCTGAAGTGCAGGCGCGGCGCGATCTTCATCGCTTCAAGCAGCTGATGGAAACCGGCGAGGTGACTACGAACGCCGGCCCGTCGGCGCGCGCCTCCGAACTTCCCGCGCAGTCCCATATCTGAGGAGCTCATCATGCGAGCCGTCACCTGGCAGGGCCGCCACAAGGTCAGCGTCGAAACCGTTCCCGATCCCGAGATCGTCAACCCGCGCGATGCAATTCTGCGCGTCACCTCGACCGCCATCTGCGGCTCGGATCTTCATCTTTACGACCGCTATATCCCCGGAATGCGCGCCGGCGACGTCCTCGGGCATGAATTCATGGGCGAAGTCGTCGAGAGGGGCGCTTCATCGACTCTTGAAATAGGCCAGCGCGTGGTGGTCCCCTTCACGATCAGCTGCGGGCAATGCTTCTTTTGCGAACGCCAGCTTTACAGCGCATGCGACAATGCCAATCCTTCCGAAACGCGGGATGCCTCGGACCTCATGATGGGGCACGCAATGGGCGCAGCCTTTGGCTACGCCCATCTCACCGGCGGCTATGCGGGCGGTCAGGCGGAATATGTACGCGTTCCCTATTCGGACGTGGGGCCCGTCGTCATTCCCGAGGATCTCGCCGACGATGATGTCCTCTTCCTCTCCGACATTCTTCCCACCGGCTGGCAGGCAGCCCTCAACGCCGACATCGAGCCTGGCGACACCGTCGCGATCTGGGGCTGCGGCCCCGTCGGCCTCTTCACGATCCAGTCGGCGCTGCTTCTCGGGGCGGCGAGGGTGATTGCAATAGACCATTTCCCGACGCGCCTTGCGCTCGCGCGCAAATATGGAGCCGAGGTGCTCGACTATCGCGAGGTCGACGTGCGCGAGGCACTCGACGAGATGACCGGCGGCATCGGACCTGATGCCTGCATTGATTGCGTCGGCATGGAAAGTCACGGCTTCACGCTCGACAATGTCGTCGATCAGGTGAAAGCGAAATTCTACCTTGCGACCGAGCGCCCTCATGCGCTGCGCCAGGCGATTCTTGCGTGCCGCAAGGGCGGCCGCCTGTCGATCCCCGGCGTCTATGGCGGGTTCGCTGACAAGTTTCCGCTCGGCCAGCTGATGGAGAAGGGGCTGACGGTGAAAAGCGGGCAGACGCATGTCCAGCGCTACACCGGTGAGCTATTGCGCATGATCCGCGAGGGCAAGTTCGATACGGTTTCGCTCATCTCGCACCACGCATCGCTCGAGGATGCCGCCGACATGTACCGGCACTGGCACGACGAGCAAAATCTCTACACCAAGATCGTGCTGAAGCCCGGTATGGCTCGCGGAACCGTCCGCGCCGTGCAGGCCATGGAGCAGGCCTGAGCGCACCATCTTCCGACCCCCATGGCGCTGGCAACCGCTTCGGCCTCGCGGCGTTGGATGGTCATGAAAGAGAATTTTCGGTGACGCCGCGCTGGCCTTCCACGCTTTGGGTTGTGCGCCACGGGCAAAGCGCAGGCAATGTGGCGCGCGATGCCGCGCACGCGTCGGGTGCCGAGCGCATCAAGCTCGACCACCGCGACGTCGACGTGCCGCTCTCCGCCCTGGGGATCGAGCAGGCACGCGCGCTTGGCGAATGGTTCGCGGCCGGCGAGGCCGGCGCGCGGCCCGAAGTCATGCTTGCCTCACCTTATGTCCGAGCGGTCCAAACCGCCGAGATTTTTCGCGAGGCGGGCGGCTGCGAGGCGGAAGAGAATATCTGTATCGACGAGCGTCTGCGCGAAAAGGAGTTCGGCATCCTCGATGGTCTTACCAGCCTCGGAATTGCAGCAGCGCACCCCGAGCAGGCTGAATTTCGAAGCCTTCTCGGCAAATTCTATCACCGCCCCCCTGGAGGCGAGAGCTGGTGCGACGTCATATTGCGGCTTCGTTCGCTCCTCGACACCGTCTCGCTCCATTATGGGGGACGCCGCGTGATGATCGTGGCGCACCAGGTGGTGGTGCTTTGCCTGCGCACGATCATCGAAAATCTGTCGGAGGCGGAAATTCTCGCGATCGACCGCGAGGGGGACGTCGCCAATTGCGCGATAACCGAATATCGTCTCGACCCGGATGCGGGCCGTGACGGCGCCCTTGTGCTCGCGCGCTATAATGTGACGGCTCCGATCAAGCGCAAGGTGCCGGTAACCCGCGAGCCTGATGCGATGGTTGCCGCGCGTGGCTGATCCGGTCGCGCTCGACACGGGGTGGCTGAAAGCAAACCCGCTTCCCGATCATCGCGGCAATATCGACAAGAACAGCCGCGGGCGCGTGCTCCTGATCGGCGGCTGCCGCCAGGTGCCCGGGGGAATGCTCCTGACCGCCGAGGCGGCGTTTCGGGCAGGCGCCGGCAAAGTCACCATCGCAACCATCGCGTCGGCCGCGATTGCGGCGGGTATCGCGGCTCCCGCCTGCGCGGTCCTCGCGCTTCCCGAGACCGACAGCGGGGAAATTGCGCCCGAGAGCGCCGATCTTCTGGTGGGCGAGATCGGCCATTTTGACGCCATTGTCATCGGTCCGGCAATGGGCGAAGAAAAGACCGCCCGCGCGCTCTTGGCGGCGCTTTTGCCAAGGCTACCCAAGCATCTCTTTCTGCTCCTCGACGCTGCTGCGCTGCGTGTCGCTGCCGATCATGCCGCTGCGATCGCCGCGCGGGGCGACCAGATTGTCCTCACACCGCACGAAGGCGAGCTTGCAGCTCTGCTGCGTGCCGAGAGGGAGGAGGTATCGCGCGATCCGCTCGCCGCGCTTGCACGGGCGCAGGACCGTTTCGGCGCGGCGGTCATGGTCAAGGGTGCCACAAGCTATTTGATGGCGGACGATATCTGCCTTTCCTATGCCGGAGGCGGATCGGGCCTTGCTGTCAGCGGATCGGGTGACGTGCTGGCAGGCCTGATAGGAGGCCTCGGCGCCCAGGGATTGTCTCCGCTTCAAGCCTCCGCGTGGGGCATATGGCTCCATGGCGAGGCGGGACGACGCCTTGGGGAAACGATGGGGCCGATCGGCTATCTCGCCAGCGAACTCGCACCGCTCATACCCTCGCTCATGCGGGGCGTTTGATTGCGCCGGCCATGGCGAGGCGGTCCGATATCAGTTCAGGGGCCGCGTAGGCCATGAGGCGCCCGTGGTTTTCGAGAACCTCAAAGGAGGCGGCGGGAATGCGTTCGCGCCAATAGGCGAGGGCCGTTCCAGGCTCGGACAAGGTGTCATGCGCGCCGAGCAGCACCGACCATCCGCTGCCGTCGATCGCGTAATCGCCGCTGATCCCCTGGGCCAAGGCTGCCTGTTCGCGCACATATCCCGCCAGGCGGCCAGTGGTGAACATGCGTATCGCGCGGTAATAATCGTCGATGACGTGCTCGTCCGCGACCAGCGCCTCGTCGGGCGGACTTCCGCGCATGGATTTGCGGAGCGCCTTGGCAAGGAAGCTGCGCGTCATTGCCCTGGTAATGAGCCGGGCGGCGGGCAAGATGAGATCGGGGCGCTGATAATAGGCTTCCTTGAACGAACCGAGCACGCCCCAGCGACGTTTGTCACGCGTCGCGGGGGGATCGGGATTGACGAGGACCACAGCGCCGCAGCGATCCGGGTAGAGACCTGCGAAAGCGGCGACAACCTGCGCGCCGCCCCGCGCCACGATGTCGACACGTTCGATCCGGAGCTGGTCGAGTACGATCCGCATGTCGTGCGCAGCGGGCTCGAATGGATCCGACGGATCGCTCTCGGCGCGTCCTCGCGCCACGTCGGTCAATCCAAAGCCGGGCCGGTCGATGGCCAGCACCCGGTATCCCCTCCGCATGAGTTCGGCGACCAGCCGCCGGGGCGGATGGCGGGTCGTCATGCTGCTGTGCACAATGACCACGGGGCGACCGCCGGCAGGACCGTAATCGGAGATGGCGATCCGGCCGCCGCCCGGGCGATCGATAAAGCGCAGCGGCTCGGCCGCGCCGCTCATCCAGCCAACTTGGCCGTGGCTTGCATCGGCCAGCGCCTGCATGGCGGTGACGGCGCTCAGGGACCGGGCGAGGGCCGCGGCGCCCGAGACGCCGAAGGTCTGGAAGACGACATCGGCCTGCTTCTTGACCGTGGCCTCCGAAAGGCCGAGCGATTGTGCCGTATCCCCTCGCGTCAGGCCTTGCGCGAGCAGCATGGCGATCTGTGCCTGGCGCGGCTTGAGGCCCCAGCGGTCGGTGAGCAATTCAACGGCTTCTTCGCGGTTGGGAAAGATACCGAGCGACAGCAGCGACAGGCGATGCAGAAGTCCCGGCATACGTGCGACGCCGACCTTCGCTAGCGCCGACGACATGGCTTCGCGCGCGGTCGCATAGCTCAGCTTGGCGGCCGCGGCGCCAGCGCGGATGCTGCCCGTGTGGAGCGTCGCCTCGACGACACGGGTTTCAAGGCCGGTCATCCCGAAGGCGGCGCAGGCGCGCCGCAGGGGCTTTAGGGGCACGGCCGAGGTGGTGACGACGAGCACACGCCGTCGGGGCGCCTCGGCCAGAAGCCCCTTCACCTCGTCCGGAAGATCCCAGTTTGAAGCTTCGAGCGCCGGGACATAGGCCAAGAGTGGATGCGCGCCCTGTTCGTCCGGTTGCGCAAGCTGCATCGTTCGCCCGTGCAGCGTCGCTTCGGCCATGTCCCAGTCGATAAGGTCATGGGCATCGGCAGGCGAGGTGCCCGTGCTATAGGTGAGATGCCGTTCTGCCGGATCGACGACGAGCAGGGCGAGCGCATCGATGTTCACAACCGAACGGGCACGATATCCGTGAGCAGCGTCGAGTGCGTGAAAATGTTCCTCTACCGCATCGGGGTCCCGGCGCACCTGGTCGAGCAGCATTTCCGGGACCGCCAGCCATTGCTCCGCATAGTCCGCCGGCTGCCCCGCCGCAGCTTCCTCCGAATCGATTATCCCCATCGCACAATATGATAGCGGCCTACGCCCGGCGGGTCACCACCCCGATACCCTACAAGTGGGGATAGGCGGCCGCCCGCTTCAATGCTTTTCCTCGCCCCAAGGGGCAAGAGCGCTCGTTTCGGAAAATTCGGCCGTCGTGCCGGTGCCGGGCGAAGCGCTGACGGCGCTTTGGCCATTGCTCGTGGGCGTAACGTAAAAAGGGGATGAGATTGTGAAGAGGCGGACTTTGAATCGTGCGGCGCTGTGTGCAACGACCGCGCTGGTCACGGCAGGTTTCGTGCTGACGGTCCCCGCGGGCGCAGCGGAACTGGGCCGGTTCGTCCCCGCAGGCGCGCCAGCCTCGATCGACAATCCGGCCGACGAAACGATCGAAGGCGATCGCATCGGCGTTTATTCGCGCGCCAGTCAAACGACCATCACCAATGCGGGAACGATCCGGGGTAACGGCAGCGCCGATGGGCTCGATGTGTTGCCCGAGGGCGGCATCACGCTCGACGGTGGACCCGCCGCCATTGCCAACAGTGGCACGATCACGGGTGCGGGGCACGGGATCTCCACCGCCTATTTCTATGATTCGCAGACACAAATCCTCGAGGGGCGCGCGGTCGGGGTCGCCGTGACGAACAGCGGCACAATTGCGGGGGAGAGCAATGACGGGGTCCGCCTGATCGGCGGCGGCAGCGTAGCCAACAGCGGGACGATTACGGGCGCCGGACGCGCCGACGCCGACGGCGTGTCAGTCTATGCCTATGACGACCAGGACTTGTCGGATGTCACCGCGATCGGGACGATCACCAACGCTGAGGGAGGCACGATCAGCGGCGCGCGCTATGGCGCAATCCTGTTCGACGGCGGCCTTGTCGAGAATGAAGGGCTCCTCAGCGGCGGCGCCGGCGGTCTCTGGGTGCAGGGCAACGACCCGGCTGGCAACAAGACGGCGTCGGTGACCAATGCCGGCACGATTTCGGGGGGAAGCGGCCTGACCTTTGCCAATGTGCTTGCCGCGTCCGACCTTGTGAACAGCGGGACCATCGTCGGTAATGCAGCTCATGGCGTTGCAAATGGCTCATTCGGCCGCGTGTCGATCATCAACGAGGCTGGCGCGACGATCGCCGGGGCGACCAGCGGCGTCTATGACGATGAAGGCGGGATCGATCTCGTCAACGCGGGCACGATCCGCGGCGAGGGTAGCTATGACGGCTTCGATGCGCCCCCGGACGCCGGGGTCACGATCCTCGGCGCGCCCTCGACGATCGTCAACAGCGGCCTTATCTCGGGCGCCGGCGCGGGCGTGACGACCGCTTATTATTTCAACCCTGCAACCGGCCTCGTTGAAGGCCGAGCAGCGGGCACGGCGGTGGACAACAGCGGGACAATCGTGGGCGAAAGCAACGACGGCGTTCGCCTGATCGGCGGCGGCAGCGTGACCAACAGCGGCACGATCACCGGGACGGGCCGCGCCGATGCCGACGGCATTTCGATGTATGCCTATGACGATCAGGCGAGCGAGGATTACAGCGCGCTTGTCACCAACGCGGCGGATGGGACGATCGAAGGCGATCGCTATGGCATCATCCTGTCGGGGGGCGGGGACGTCGACAATGCCGGCGCCATCACGGGCGTCACCGGCGGCGTCTATGTTCAGGGTACCGCGCTCAACAGCGGCGATCGCGGCGGAGTGACCGCCAGTCTCGTCAATTCGGGCAGCATTCGCGGCACGGGCGATCTCGGCGGGACCGATGGTGACGGTTATGGGGTTGGCTTCGGCAGCGACATGTCGAGTGCGACCCTCGATAACAGCGGCTCGATCAGCAGCGACTTCGGCGCCGGCGTGGCGCACGGATCGCGCGCCGAGGTGACGGTAACGAACGCCGCGGGCGGCACGATTACTGGCGCGACATCGGGCATCTATTCGAATGCGACCGGCACACTCGATGTCATCAATGCCGGCACGATCCGGGGCGAAGGCGCCTACGACGGCTTCGATGCCCCGCCCGATGCGGGCATTACCATCGGTACGGCATCGTCGAGCGTGACGAACAGCGGCACCATCTCGGGCGGCGGCGCTGGGATCACGACCGCCTATGTGTTCGACCCGGAGATTGGCGCACTGCTCGGACAAGCGGTCGGCACTCTCGTGACCAACAGCGGGACGATCAGCGGCGAGAGCAATGACGGCGTTCGCCTGATCGGCGGCGGCACCGTGACGAACAGCGGGGCCATCAGCGGCACCGGGCGCGCCGACGCCGACGGCATCTCCATGTACGCCTTTGAGGGCCAGGCGAGCGATGATTACAGTGCGCTTGTCACCAACGCGGCGGACGGCACGATTGCAGGGGATCGCTTCGGCATCATTCTGTCGGGCGGCGGCAACGTCGAGAACGCAGGAATCATCGAAGGCAGCGACGGCGGTATCTTCATCCAGGGCACCGCGCTCGATAGCGGCGAGCGGAGCGGGCAGACCGCGAACATCGTCAATTCGGGCAGCATCACGGCGAGCCGCGATGACGGGATCAACGGATACGGCGTCGGTCTCGGCAGTGATCTTGCCAGCGCAACGCTGACCAACAGCGGGACGATCAGCTCGGCTGAGAGCGCCGGCGTGTTTCACGGGACGCTCGGCGACGTGACGATCACCAATGCAGCGGGCGGCACAATCGAGGGGGGAACTCACGGCGTCTTTGCGGGCGGCGATGGGAGCCTTGCCTTGTCCAACGCGGGCACGATCCGCGGCAACGGCATCTATGAAGGCAGCGAAGCGCCGGCCGATGCCGGCGTGATGATCCAGTCGGCGGGCGCGGTGGTTGACAATAGCGGCACCATTTCGGGCGCTGGCTACGGCATCGTGACTCAGCTTTACTTCAACGACGAAACGGGCCAGATCGAAGCGCGCGCGACGGGCACGGAAATCTCCAACAGCGGGATCATCCGCGGCGACACCAACGACGGCATCCGCCTGTTCGGCGGGGGCTCGATCGTCAACAGCGGGACCATCGAGGGCGTCGCAGGCGCTCTCACCGACGGCGTGACGATCCAGGCTTTCGCGGGCCAGGATACCAGCGGCCAATCGATGCTCGGCAGCGTCGTCAACGAGGCCGGCGGAACGATAGCCGGTGCGCGTTACGGCGTGCTCGCGGTCAGCGGCGGCTCGGTCACCAACGCCGGAACGATCTCGGGCAGCGAGACCGGCGTCGTCATTGGCCGCCAGAACAGCGGCGGCAAGGCGGGCGAACTGGTGAACAGCGGCACGATCAGCGGCGGTGTGCTGATCGACGTCGACAGCGCGGCGGCGAGCAACAGCGGTACAATCCTCAGCGAGACCGGCGTCGCTTTCACCTCGCTCGGTGCGATAACGCTGACGAACAGCGGCACGATCAGAGGCGGGAACGGCGTTGCCGTTCAGCTCAGCGCCTTCGACGATGCCGTCACGCTTCGGAGCGGCAGTGCGATCACCGGCGCGATCGATGCGGGCGCAGGTGCCGACAGCCTCACGCTCGATGGCGATATTCTCGAACTCACTGAGGCGCAGCAGCTCGGCGCCGCGACGGGCTTTGAAACGCTCGATGTTGCGGCCGGCTATTGGACGACCGCGGGGGTGGTCGGCGAATTCGACCAGGTCACGATCGGCGAGGGCGCCGCGCTCCAGGTCAACGAGGCCGATCTCGGTGACGGCGAGGGGCTGTCCTCGCCGATCCTCACTTCGGCGGTGACGACCAACGGCCGGCTGCTGCTCAACTTCAGCGAGAATGATGTGGTTTCACAGCTCGACGAGCTGTCGATCACCGGCACGGGGACGATCGAACTGATCGGCGAGGCGGTCTTCACCATCGACACCGACACGGTCGCGCACACCGGCGGCACGCTGATTGCAAACGGCGGTCTTGTGCTCACCGGAACTCTCCTCGGCGACGTGACCACGTCGGGGGACGGCAGCTTCCAGCTCGGCGCGGGGGGAACCGAAGGCCAGTTTGCGGGCGATATCGTCAACGACGGACGCTTCATCTTCAACCGCTCGGATGATTATGATTTCCTCGGCGCCTTTTCGGGCAGCGGTGTCCTCGACAAGATGGGGGCGGGCGTCCTGATCTTCAGCGGCGACTATAATTTCGATGGCATCACCAACATCCTCGCGGGCTCGGTCCGCATCGGCGGCCTGATCGATCCGGAAACGGTCTTCGATCTCGGTGGGGGTACGCTCGACATTTCGGGCAACGATCAGACGATCGGCGGCCTTTCGGGCGGAGAGGGCGCAACGGTTCAGATGGGCGAGAATGATCTCACCGTCGACCAGGACGAAGATAGCGCCTTTGCCGGGACGATCTCGGGCACCGGCGGCTTCACCAAGGAGGGCGCCGGCAACCTCAACCTCACTGGCAACAGCGATTATACGGGCCCGACTTCGATCAACGGGGGCACCCTCTCGGTCAACGGCTCGATCGCTTCCTCGCCGGTGACCGTGGGCGACGGCGGCACGCTCGGCGGCAATGGCATCGTCGGTTCGACGACGGTCGCGGGAGGGGGTACCATTGCGCCCGGCAATTCGATCGGTCGCCTCACAGTCGCAGGCGATCTCGCCTTCGCTCCCGGCTCGGTCTTCGAAGTCGAGGTCAATGCCGCGGGCGAGGCGGACCGGATCGACGCGACGGGCGCGGTCACCATCGCGAGCACGGCGAGCGTGTCGGTGCTCGCAGAGGATGGCGCCTATAATCCGCGAACCGATTACATCATCCTGACCGGAGCGGATGGCATCACCGGAACCTTCGGGTCGGTGACGAGCGACCTTGCGTTCCTTGATCCGCTGCTGCGCTATGGTCAGAACAGCGTGACGCTTTCGCTTTATCGCAACGACTTGGATTTTGCCGATGTCGCGGTCGGCGCCAACCAGGCGGGGGTCGCGGCCGCAATCCAGGCGCGCGGCATCGACGATCCGCTGTTCGAGGCGCTGCTGGTCCAGAATGCGTCAGTTGCTCAAGCGGCCTATGGCGACCTGTCGGGCGAGATTCTCGCGCACACGCTGAGCGGCCTCACTGACGACAGCCGCCACCTGCGCAGCGCGCTGCTCGGCATGGAAGCGCCACAGGAAAGCGGCGCCTTCATATGGGGCTCAGCGTTCGGTGGCTGGGGCGACTTCGACGCGCAGGCCGGCGGCCGCGGCATCAAGACCGACCATAAGGGGCTCGTTGCAGGCTTCGGCTACGGCGGCAACGGATTTGCCGCCGCGCTCTCGGCCGGGATCGGCAATTCGGACTTCCGCGCCGACGGGCGGAATGACCGGGCCAAGGCCGACAGCAAGTATCTGGCAGCGCACCTTGCCTATGGAACAGGAGAGGGCTTCCGCGGTGCTTTCGGCCTTGCCTATGGCTGGCACGACGTCGACACCACGCGTTCGGTGGTCTTTGCGCCGCTTGCACAGACGCTGAAGTCGGCGCGCGACGCGAACACGTTCCAGATCTTCGGCGAGGCGGGCTATGACTTCGTCATGGGCAAGGCGGCGTTGACGCCCTTTGCCCGGCTCGCCCATGTTCGCACCAAGAGCGATGCCTTCGCCGAAACCGGCGGCAACGCGGCGCTCGCGGTCGCTGGAGCCAAGCAGGAAACCACTTTCCTCAGCCTCGGCGCGCGCGCCCGCTTCAATATCGGACAGCCAGGCTTCCAGCCCTATGCTTCGGCTGCCTGGAATCGCGCCTCGGGTGATCGTGGAGCGCCCGTGGGGGCGGCGTTTGCGAGTGGCGGCGGTTCGCCCTTCGTGCTGACCGGCACGCTGATTCCGAAGAACTCGGCCGAGATCGAAGCTGGCTTCGATTACACGAGCGGCCCTTTCCGGATCGGCGCCGCCTACAGCGGCACGCTGGCGTCGGACCGCCGCACGCACGGGGCGCGTGTGACCGCGAGCTTTGCCTTCTGACCTGACCAGTCGAGGCGAGGCCTGCGTTCGGGGGCCGGAGCGAACTTCGCGTCGCTCCGGCCTTTCCTTTGGCAAGGAACGAGGCTGCCAATAAAAGAGGTCGCCGGGTCAGCCCGCCAGCCGCTGCAAGTCTATGCCGCTCGGTTCCTGAAAGACGCGAAGGTGAAACTCCGGCAGGATCGCGAGGAGATGGTCGAAAATGTCGGCCTGAATATTCTCATAATCGTTCCACGCTGTCGTGGCGGTAAAGCAGTATATCTCGAGCGGCAGACCCTGCGGCGTCGGTGCGAGCTGGCGCACGATCAGTGTCATGTCCTTCGCGATGCGGGCGTCGGCACGCAGATAGTTGAGGACATAGGCCCGAAAGAGGCCGATGTTCGTAAGTCGGCGCGCATTGACCGGCTCGCGGCCCGCCTCGCCCAGGCGCGTGTTCCACTCGCCGAGTTCATTGCGTTTGCGTTCAAGATGCTCGCGGATCAGAGCGATCCGACCCAGCTCGCGGCGTTCGTCGTCAGACAGGAAACGAATGCAGCTTTGATCGAGCAACACCGCGCGCTTGATCCGGCGACCGCCTGATTCCGACATGCCGCGCCAGTTCCGGAAGCTTTCGGCGATCAGGCGGTGAGTTGGAATAGTCGTGATGGTCTTGTCCCAGTTCTGCACCTTGACCGTGTGCAGCGCGATGTCGATGACGTCGCCGTCCGCCCCCATCTGCGGCATTTCGATCCAGTCGCCGACGCGCAGCATGTCGTTCGAGGTCAGCTGGACCGAGGCGACAAGCGAAAGTATCGTGTCCTTGAACACGAGCATCAGCACGGCTGCCATTGCCCCAAGGCCCGATAGCAGCAGCAAGGGCGACTCTTCCATCAGCGCTGCGATGATGAGGATCGCCGCGCCGGCATAGAGCAGGATCTGCAGAACCTGGATATAGCCCTTGATTGGGCGGCTCGCCGCATCCGCACGACGCTCATAGATGCGGTTTGCGAAGCGAAGCGCTTCGCTGATCGCCATCGCGACAAAAAGAATGATCGACGCGGAAACGACATTGCTGACGACCGTCGTCGCCGCGACAGGCAGGTGCGGGACGGCGCGGATCCCCGAGGCGATGATCAGCGCCGGAACGATGTTGGCAAGGCGCGCTGCAATCGGCGCTGGCGTCGGGCCGTTATCGGGCAGCATGCGCACGGCAAACCGGAGGAGCCCGTGCTTGACCGCGAAGTTGGCAAGCCACGCGATGCCGGCGAGAAGTCCCACTGCGGCGAGGGTTTCCGCCCACGGCGGCAGACCGTCAGGAAGGGGAATGTTGCGGAAGGCGGAAAGGCTTTCGTTCGTCAATTGCTGCATGGCGTCAAACCCGCGCGTGCGGACCTCTTCTCCAATTGTCGACATCAGGGGTGGTCTGGGTCAGCGACCGGGTTTCGCGGCAAAGGGGTCTTCGCGTAGCGACTTCCCGGCGGTCTCGGGCATATAATGCAGCGCGAGGAGGCCGATAAGGCAGGCGATCATCATATAATAGGCCGGCATGAGCTGATCGCCGGTCCAGTTGATCAGCGCGCTGCCAATGGCCGGCGCGGTCCCGCCGAAAATCGACGTCGAGACATTATAGGAAATTGCAAAGCCCGCAAAGCGTACCGGAGTCCGGAACAGCGCCGGGAAAGTTGCCGAGATGGTCGCAAGTTGCGGCACGTAGAGAAGGCCGAGCACGACGAAAGCAACGGTGGCGCCTGCGAGCCCGGTGCCCATCAGCATGTAGAGGGGCACGACCCCCGCCAGAAGTCCGAGAAGTGAAATGCGCCACATGGGACGCCGTCCGATACGATCGGAAAGCGCGCCGGCAAGAGGCAGGAAACACATCATGAAGACCATGCCGATAATGGGCACAATCAGCGCCTGATCGGCTGACAGGCCGATACGGCGCTGCAGATAGGTCGGCATATAGCTGAGCAGCGTATAATTGACGACGTTGAGCGCGACGACCAGCCCGCCGACAACGAGGAGGGGACGCCAATGATCGCGGATCAGCGCGCCGATGCCGGGCGAACGCTGGGCCTCGGCAACGACGCACTCTTCGAGGAAGATCGGTGTGTCTTCCATGCGCGAGCGCAAATAGGTGCCGATGAGCCCCATCGGCGCGGCGATCAGAAAGGGGATTCGCCAGCCCCAGTCGTGCATTGCCGTCTCGCCGAGGGTCAGCGAAAAGAGCAGCATGAGCGCGGCGCCGAGGGAAAAGCCGGCAAGCGTTCCGAATTCGAGGAAGCTTCCAAAGAAGCCGCGGCGCTCGTCCGGCGCATATTCGGCCATGAAAGTTGCCGCACCGCCATATTCGCCGCCCGTGGAGAAGCCCTGCACCATGCGCAGCAGGATCAGCAAGGTCGGCGCCCAGAAGCCGATGCGGTCATAGGAGGGGATCAAGCCTACCCCGAAAGTCGCGCCCGCCATCAGCAAGATGGTCAGTGCGAGCACCGACTTGCGCCCAATGCGATCGCCGAGCGGGCCCCAGAAGAGGCCCCCCAAGGGCCGCACCAGAAAGGAAATGGCAAATGTTGCGAGGGCGAAGAGCACCGCTTCGTCGGACTCGCCCGGAAAGAGCGCGGCCGAGATATAAGTGACCCCATAGGCGTAGATGCCGTAGTCGAACCATTCGGTCGCGTTGCCCAGCGCCGATGCTGTGATCGCGCGTCGCAATGTCGAAGGATCGCTCCCGGGTGCGCAGGCGGTTGCAGTATCGGAAGGCAAGGCCGTTTGCGTGGTCATGTCGTCACCTGTTGGTATCGTGGGGGGCTGCAGCCGGATCGAGGAGCGCGGCAGTCGGCGTGGTGCGCGGCAGGATCTGGAAGTCCTGCTGCGCCTCTCCTGGTACCGCCTCGCTCGCCACGAGGCGCCAGAGGCCGAAGCCGAGGAGGACGCCCGCGGCGAGGGCGATGAAGACAAAAAGGCCGCCCGCACCCGCGGCGGTCATGGCCGCCGCCGCGCCGATCGGGCCGAGCGCTGCGCCGACGGAATAGATGAGGACAAGCTGCGCGCTCGCAGTCACGCGCTCGGAGGGAAGCAGCCGATCGTTGGCGTGCGCCACGCTGAGCGGATAAAGTGCGAAGCTGAGGCCGCCGAAGGCGAAGCCGAGCGCGAGCAGCAACGCGCCATCCGGCTGCCATGCGAGCGCGATGCTGACCGCGAGGGTCAGTGCGAAGCCGCCGACGATTACCAGCCTGCGGTCATAGTGATCGGACAGGCGCCCGAGTGGCCATTGCAGCGCAACGCCGCCAATGATCACCGTTGTCATGAAGGTCGCGGTGTCGCCGAGGCCGAGGCCGATCCGGCGCGCGTAGATGGCGGCGAGACCGTAGAAGGCGCCGAGCAGCAGTCCCGTGGTGCCGGCGCCTGCGACGCCGAGAGGTGAGGCTTCAAACAGGCGCTTCAGCGGCAGCGAGGCGGCATCCTCGAGCGGCGGCGCGGCGGCCCGCGTCAGGCAGACGGGGATGATCGCGAGCGAAATCAGGATCGATGCAATTTCGAAGGGTATCTGCGGCGCGCTCGTTCCCGACCGCAAGATGAGTTGGCCAAGTGCCTGTCCCGAATAGAGCGCGACCATGTACCAGGCGAGCACCGTCCCGCGCGCCGCTGCGTCAGCGCGGTCGTTGAGCCAGCTTTCGACGCAGATGAAGACACCGGCGACGCACAGCCCGTCGACAAGGCGCAGCGCGGCCCACAGCGCAGGATGCTGAAACAGGGCATAGGTGAGCGTGCTCGCCGACAGGAGTGCGACGAACGCGGCAAAGGCCCGGATATGACCGACGCGGCGAACCACCTCGCCCGCCCGCAGAGCGCCCGCAACGAGTCCGGCAAAATAGGATGCAGCGACGAGACCGATGATCATCGTACCGCTGCCGGCCCGTTCGAGCCGCAGGCCAATCAAGGTCGAAAGAAAGCCGGCACCAGCCATCATCACGAAAATCGCGACGAGGAGGCTTCGTACAGGCAATATCACTGCCAGCATCGGACGCGTCCGGCCACCGCGTCATGCGGCGCGCCGGCCCTCCGTCCTTGCAACTTGGTCCTCGACGAGGGCCTTGTGGAGCGCGCGCACCGCTGCCTCGAAATCGCGACATTCGACAATGAACTGGACGTCGACGTTGCGGATCTGATGCTGGAGCGCGATGATGCCGATGCCGGCCCTCTCCAGCGCGCCGAGTGCATCGGGGACGAGCCCGGGGCGCGATATGTCGCTGCCGATCGCCGCGACCATCGCGACTGGCTGCGCCGAGATGGAAGCCTCGGGATAGTCTTTCTGCAGGTCGGCGATCACGCCTTTCAGCGCCTCGGCGCTTGCCGACAGATAATGGGTGATCGTGTTCGCATTCGACGATTTGCTGACGATCCATATGCGGTGGCGCGTCAGGGCGTCGAGGATCGCGGCATCATAGCCTTTCACCCCGACCATATCCTGCTCAAAAAATGTCAGCGCCTGCATCTGGCGGACACCTGTGACAATTTCGACCCTTGGTACGTCGGAGACATAGTCGCCGGTGACCAATGTGCCGCCGTCTTCACGGTCGAAGCTGTTGCGGACACGCAGCGGAATCCCGCTCTGCCTCAATCCGCGCCCTGCGCCGGGGTGGATTGCCTCCATGCCGAGGTTCGCAAGCTGGTCTGCGACATCATAGTTGGTGCGCCCGATCTTGCACGCCTTGTCCTCGCCCACCAGCTTGGGGTCGGCGCTCGACAGATGAAACTCCTTGTGGATGATCGCCTCGCGCGCGCCGGTGACAACCGCGAGGCGCGAGAAGGTCATTTCGGTATAGCCGCGCGCATAACGACGAACCATCCCGCCCTCGCATCCTGCATAGCCGGTGACGATCGGCATAGTCGTTGCAAGGTCGATCGAAGCGAAGGCGTCCTTGAGCCGTTCGTCAAGGCTTCCAAGATGGTCCTGGTCCCACAATGTCAGATCGACGAAGCACGCGTTCACGTCGCGGTCGCGCAGCAGCATCGCGGTGCTGTGCCCGCTATGGGCTTCGCCGATTCCGGCGAGAAGTTCGCGAACCGTCATCAGCTGTTCCTTGACGCAAAAGCGGCCGTGGGCCCGCAGCCGTGCCAGGTCGTCGAGACAGGCAGCAACCGCGTCGATGCGCTGGTCCACGAAAGCGTCGGCCTCGGCCCGGCTTTCGGGCCGCGCAAACATCGCCGCGTTACGCGCGCGCATTGCGCCGCGGACATTCTCCATCGCCCCGCGCCAGCTCCCGGCATCATCGTCGGCGACAAAGCGGCCGTATACGCCCGGCGCGCCGCTTTTCTTGTTCTCGAGCAACAGGTCGGTCATCCCCGCATAGGCCGAGACGACGAAGATGCGGTTATAAAGGTCGGCCCCCGACCGGCCGCCGATCAACACATTGTCGAACAATGTCGCCGTCGCGGCCATCGAGGTGCCGCCAATCTTCTCGACGCTGTGCCCCTTCATGCCGCCACGGCCTCGACGAGCGAGCCCCTTTCGATCGTCAACGGCCGGGGATCGCTGCGATTCGCAAGGAACCACGGACGCGGCTTGTCTACCCCGAACGGCGGCCCCAGCCGGTTGCAGAGGGCGTTATAGACGAGGAAGGCGTTGGCACGCGGGAAGGGGGTGATATTGCCATTCGATCCGTGCATCAGATTGCAGTCGAACACTATCACCGTCCCCGGCTTGCCGGTCGGCGCCACGATCCCGTGCTTGTGCGCGAGCTCGGCAAGGCTTTCTTCATCAGGGACGCCATATTCCTGGCGTTTGAGCGAGCTGAGATAATGATTGTCCGGGGTTTCGCCGACGCAGCTTAAGAACGTGCGGTGCGACCCCGGTATCAGCATCAGCGGCCCGTTGTGCGGGGTATTGTCCGCGAGCAGGACCGACATCGACAGCGCGCGCATCCGCGGCATGCCGTCCTCGACATGCCATGTCTCGAAATCGCTGTGCCAGTAGAATTCCTTGCCTCGAAAGCCAGGCTTATAGTTGAGGCGCGACTGGTGGATGTAAACCTCGTCGCCAAGCAGAAAACGCGCGACATCGGCAAGCCGTGCGTCGGCAGCGAGGCGCGCCATCACGGGGCTTTGCGCATGGATCTCGAAGATCGAGCGTATCTCTTTGGCCTGGGGTTCGGTCACGATCGTCTCGCGGTCGAGCGCGTTCGGATCCGCGAGCAGAGCGCCTGCAGCCTTTTGCAGGAAGGCCACCTCCTCTTCCGAGAAGATATGCTGGAGCAGGATATAGCCGTCGCGGTCGAACTGCTCGGCCTGCGCGGCGCTGATCGGTGCGTCCTCCGTCCATTGGTTATGAACGACAGGGTCGAGCCGCGGCCGCATCTCCGCCTCGGCGCTGCGGCGTGAGGGATAGAGGTCCTGCATCGGACGCCTCCTTTTTCATTCTTGGGATCAATCGGCAGCGACGCGGTCGGCGTCAGCGGGATAGGCCCCGCTTTCGTCATGCACCTCCTTGCCGGTCACGGGCGGGTTGAAGGCGCAGGCGGTCAATATATCCGTCTCGGGCCGCACGATGTGCCGGTCATGGTCATTGAGCGCATATAGAACGCCGGGCTCCAGCCGGTGGACTTCGCCAGTGGCCAGATCTTCGACCGTGCCGGTGCCCTTGAGAATGAAGACGGCCTCAAGATGGTTCTGATAGTGCATCTTGAGCTCGCTCCCCGCGAACATTGTGGTGATGTGGAAGGAGAAGCCCATTCCATCATCCTTGAGCAGCATCCGGGCGCTCGCCCAGCCATTGGAGCGGACGTTGCGGTCAGACTTGCGGATGTCGTTGAGGTGGCGGACGATCATGCGGTTTCTCCTGCGTTATTCGGCGGCGACGGCATAATTGTTGTCCGTCGCCTCGCGTATCTTGGCTTCGAGTATGTCGAGGCCGATGCCGAGGACGGCATCGTCGATGACAAGCGGCGCGAGCACCTTGACAACTTCGTCACGCGCACCGCTGGTCTCGATGATGAGACCGGCATCGAAACAGGCGGCGGTCACGCTCGCGGCGAGTTCACCCGAGCCGAGATTGATCCCGCGCATCATGCCGCGGCCGCGCACTTCGAAGCCATGTTCGGCGGCGATGCGAAGGAGGCGCGATTCGAGAAGCTGGCTGCGCCGCTCAATGTCGCGGTGAAATGCATCCGTGCTCCAGAAATGGCGTAGCGCCGCGGTTGCTGTCACGAAGGCGTGGTTGTTCCCCCGAAACGTTCCGTTGTGCTCACCTGGCGACCATTGGTCGAGTTCGGGGCGCAGCAGGGTCAGCGCAAAGGGCAGCCCCATGCCCGACAGCGACTTGGCGAGCGTCACGATGTCGGGGGTGAAACCCATGGCCTCGAAGCTGAAGAAGCCGCCCGTGCGGCCGCAGCCGGCCTGGATGTCATCGACGATCAGCAGCGCGCCGTGCGACTTCGCGATATCGGCAATCCGGCGGAGCCATTCGGGTGATGCGGCGTTGAGGCCGCCTTCACCCTGCACCGTCTCGACAAGGAAGGCAGCGGGAGCGTCGAGTCCGCTCGAGGGATCGGCGAGCCTTTGCTCCAGAAGGTCGGCGGTGTCGACGTCGGGGCCATAGTAGCCGTCATAGGGCTCGTGCGCGACATGGCTGAGCGGCACGCCCGCGCCCCCGCGCTTGGCAGCGTTGCCGGTGCAGGCGAGCGCGCCGAGCGTCATGCCGTGGAAGCCATTGGTGAAGGCAATCACCAACTCGCGGCCCGTAATCTTGCGCGCGAGCTTGATCGCGGCCTCGACCGCATTGGTGCCCGTGGGCCCAGTGAACATCGCCCGATAATCGAGCCCGCGCGGCTTCAGAATCAGCTCCTCGAAAGCCGAGAGAAAGTCTTGCTTGGCGCTGGTGTGAAGGTCGAGCCCGTGTGCGATACCGTCCGCGGAAATATAGTCGAGCAAGGCCTGCTTCAAAATCGGATGATTGTGACCATAGTTGAGCGTTGAGCAGCCCGACAGAAAGTCGAGATACCGGCCGCCCTGATCGTCATGCATCCACACGCCTTCGGCGCGGCCGAACTGGCGCGGCATCGAGCGGGCATAGCTTCTGACTGCGGATTCGCGGCGATCATAGATGGCCGTGTCCGGAATCGTGCCGGACGGTTCAGGTGACATGGTCATGGTTCAACCCCGTTTTTCGTGAATGGTCTGGCGATCAATAGGTCCGATGCGGGCCAGGAACTCGGTAGCGTGGGCGCCGGCGAAGTGGGTTTCGCGCTCGAAAAACGCCTTCCGCTCAAGGGGGGCTCGCCAATCTCTGGCTAGCCCGCGAAACAGACGCCATGACGCCTCATTGTCATCGGTTATCGTGGTGATCAGATGGGTCGCATCCCGCTGCTCCGGCCTTGCAAGCAGGGCGGAGATCATGCGGCGGGCAAGCTGCTTCCCGCGCCCCTCTGCCGAGACGGCGACCTGCCAGACAAAAAAGGTGTCAGGCTCCGAAGGAGGGCGATAGCCTGAGACCCAGCCGACGATGCGGCCCGCCTTTTCGGCGACAATGCAATTGTCGGCGAAATGCGCGCATTGCAGAAGGTTGCAATAGCGGCTGTTGCGATCAAGCGGCGGGCAGGCCGCAATCAACGCGGTTATGGCTGGTCCGTCTGCGGCCCTCGGCTTGCGTAGCAGGATTTCGTCCGCGACGGCTGGCGCTTCATCCCGATCTTTCCCTGGAGGCAATGACTCTGCGTCTTTTTGCCGAACAAATATCTTTCATCTCCTGAAATGATTTTCCGATGACCCAAAGGCGGTCTGATCATGATTCGAAGGAAATATAAGGGGTTCATGGCTGATCTCAACCCCAAGGCGGGCATTTAATCTTTCGAGAGGTGAAAAAGAATGGTGTGCCCTTGGTCCGTAAGCGCTTTGCGGGGGCGGGCGAGGCCGCTAACAAATGCCCATGGATTCGGAGATAGCGAGCGCGACATTGAAGGCCCTGCGGCGCGTCCTGCGCGCGGCTGAAGGCGGCACGCGGCGCCTTGCCTCTGCGACGGGGCTCACGCCCTCGCAATTGCTGGTCCTGCGCGAGATTGATGGTGGGGAAGAGGTTACCCCGGGTGTGGTCGCGCAGCGCCTGCAATTCAGCCACGCGACGATTACCGCAATCGTGGACCGGCTTGTAGCCTTGCGCCTCGTGACGCGCGCGCGCAGCGATAGGGATAAGCGGCGGATGCTGCTCGAGGCGACGCCCGAGGGCAGGCGCCGCCTCGCGGAGGCCCCCGATATGTTGCAGGAAATATTCAGCGCCCGCTTCTCGGCGCTGCCTGCGTGGGAGCAAGCGATGGTCCTCGCTGGCACAGAGCGGCTGGCGGACATATTGGGCGCAGCCGACATGGACGCGGCGCCCTTGATCGATGCGGGCCCAATCGATCGGGCCTGAGTTCGATCTTCTGCGCCTCGGAGCAAGCCGACCGTCCTGTTGATGATCGCAGGACCGCGGGGATGACCTGCAGCGACTTCATGTCCTGGGCGGGCGCGCTCTCCTCATTCCCAAAGCACACCGTCGCTCCCAGTGCCGGTAGAAAATAGAATATCTGACAAAAATATAATTGAAGATCTTCCGTTTGGGTGTGGCCACCGCAGTGATCTTTAATGAAAAGTAACAAAATTAGGACTATCTCCGGAAATTTTAGAATATTTCTTTCCGTTAAAATTAAATGGTCTTGTCACTCTGCCGTCAATGGTCGCGCATATCTTGAATATTTCTGTGACACCGTTATCTACGGAGCCGTCATGAGTGTCAAAGATCCTTTCTGCACCAGCGGACGCCTGCTGATTGGCGTCTAGCCGGACGCGGGCCCGCCAGGCTGCGTCCGGTGCATGGCATCTCGTGATGGGCCGGCGGCAGGATGTCCGCGCCCCTTTCTCCTGATGCGAGGCAAATTCTCCCACCCGGACGGACGCTGCGCCGTCCGGTCCTCTTTGCTGGACAATGGAGCTACTCACAATGGCGACCCGATCTCATCCCGCTGTCCGCCGCGCGTGCCGGAAGACGCAGGAAGCCGAACGCCTGCTCGCCCGCTATCCGCGGCTTGACTCGTTCGAACTCGCCCGGCTTGTCGCAATCTTTCCCGACCTGCCGTTGATCGACAAGGCCGTGATGACGGCCGACGACGCGCTGTCGGACAAGCTTGCCGCCTTCTACCGCGACCACGGCGACGAGCTCAGCGTATCGAGCAGACTTCTGTCGCTCTTGCTCATCCTCCCCGTCGCGGCAGCTGGAGCGGCGCTCTGGTGGCTGATCGGCTGATCGCCGGGCGGATCGACCCCCTGTCGTTCTGCTTACCTATCACTGTGAAAGAAACTGCCATGTCTATTCATTTTGTATCCTTCGAGCGCGACCGCGCGTTGGAGGACAGTCCTGTCGAGCCGTTGCATGCCCAAATCCCGAGGCCTGGCTCGGCCGCGGCGCCCCGCTTCGAAGCTTTCGACGCGGATCGCATCGGAAGGGCTGGCGAAGATATCTCATCGCTTCTGCTGCTCATCCCGGTCGCCCTGCTCGCCCTCGTGTCATTCGGAGCCATGCTGACCCCGCTCTGATTCCTGGTCGCTGAACGGCCCAAGCGCCCCCGCCGCCTGCCTTAAAGGTCCCGCCGGTGGGGGCGCAGATGACCGTCGATCATGGCGTATGGACTTGAAATATGCCTCGCCGGTCGCATGCGCGGCGGGGCATTGTCTTCAAAGCTGTCATCGGCATGGAGCGATGGCGGGGGATGGGGCGGCGGCGTCGCCGACATCTTGCGGGCAAGCGCCGCGTTCGACCACGACCAAAATATGGTGGCGGGGTATCCTTTCGGAGCACGCGCGCTGCGTCGTGCCGGCACGTCAGAGGGAATGAAGACAGTGCCTTGCCCGCCAAGGCCAATATGGCATTTCCCAAAATTTAATCAAGTCTTGAAAAAGGAAAGATCTTTCCTCAGAACTGGTTTTTCTGTTCTTCGAGACTGTGAAACAGTAACGCAATTCGTTATGATCTTGCGGATATTTTCTCTCTTGGCATTTTGAGGAAGGAAAGGGGGGCTGAGCTGGTGTAGCGACCGCGCGCGGCTCGCTCCTCACCGACCGGCAGAAATTGTCCTGCCTTGCGGCTGTGGCCGGCGTTGATCGCCGCCGTCAAAGCTGTTAGAGACCGCTGCGATGACCAACGACCGATCCCTTCGTTTCAAGGCGTATTGGCGCTCCTTTACCTAGGAGCGGCATGGCATCATCCTGTGACCATCGCCGCCGTGTTCGGACAGGCGATTGGTCAGCATCAAGCAATCCTCCTCCGTCACGGCGCGCGTTTTGAGAAGAAGACGCGACATGACCGATACCTTGCTTGCCCTGTCGACCGAGCGGTGCCGCATCGCGCCGCTTACCGCCGATGATGCCCGCGCACTTGCGGCAATCACCGACGAGACGGTGACGTCGCAGATCGATTTCCTGCACGAGCCTTTCACCGAAAGCGATGCGCGCGCGCTGATTGCGGGGTCGGGCCGCGGCGATGTCTTTCACGCTGTCCGCAGCGTCGGTGGGACCGCGCTCGACGGCGTGATCGGCGTCCATCGCCGTACCGGGGGTCACTTTGAGATCGGATATTGGTTCGCGGCGCGCTCGCGGGGACACGGCCTTGCGACCGAGGCAGTGCGTGCGGTGATCGACGCGCTCGCGGCCTCGCGGCCCGGTTGCTCGATCGTGGCCGAATGCCACCCCGACAATGCGCGCTCGCGGGCGCTGCTGCGCCGCGTGGGCTTCGTGTCGACGGGCCTCGCGGGGCGGCGGCCTGGGCGGATGTTGCTTGCATGGCGTGCGGCGCCGCTCGACCGTATTGACGTGTGCTGAGCGGTCAGGCGCGCGCGCTGGCCTCTTCGGTGAGGGCCGTGACGATCGCCGCCACCGAGGCGGGAGCATAAGCGAAGCCCATATGGCTGCAGTCGACTTCCACCTGCCGGTCGCTTTCGCTCGGCAGGCCGCGCGCACTCCCCGGGGCGACGATGCCGTCGCGCGGCGACCATAGAGCGAATGTTGGAATGGCGGGGCGCGGTGCTGGGTGGAAATCAACCGGCGGACACTCGACAGGATGCCGGGCAACAGCATGATAGAGGCGCCATGCGCGGTTGGCGCGGCGGCTCCCTGAAAAGGGCGACCCGAGCGTCACGACGCGCGCGACCTTGTCGGGATGATGTTTGGCATATTCGCGCGCGTAAATGCCGCCCAGACTCCAGCCGACAAGCGCGGGCGCGCGTCCCGTCCGGGCGATGATCCACTCGACGCGGCCGTCGATGCGCTCGAGGAGGTCGGCCGTTGCGCCGCGGTTAAAACCAAGGCCCCACGCGTAGCAGCGAAAACCCGCACGGCGGAGGTCGGCGCGCAGCGTCCTGGTGGCCCAGTCGCCCGACAGAAAGCCCGGCAGCACCATCACGGGCGGATGAGGGCTATCAGGATTGGGGATTCGGCCAAGGCGCCCGACGCGGCCACAGAGCGCGCGCAGCAGCCCGCCTGCTTCGCCCCAGAGAAGCGCGAGGGGCGGGGGGGCGTCGGTGCCTGGCAGAGAGGCGGATTTCCGGGTGCCGAGGGAGCAGAAGGTGCGGGTCATGGACGCTCCGTTCGTCTTTCCCGCCAACGCGGGCGTTTTCCATCCCTGCCGGGTACCAAGGTGGGGAAAGCGAGGGCCCTATCAAGTCCCCTGGACGAGAGCGCAAGCGCTAGCTCTTGGGAACCAGCTTGAGTAGCTTTCCGTCCTTTCCGTCGGTAAGCAGCCAAACCGATCCGTCTTCATTTACCTCGACCTCGCGGATGCGAGCGCCGAAGTCCCAGCGGTCGGATTTATGGAGCTTGTCGCCATCGATGGCCATGCGGATCAGTCCCTCCCCTGAGAGCGCCCCCATCAGCAGACTGTTTTTCCAACCCGGATAGAGGTCGCCGCCGTACCAGGCGAGCCCGCCTGGCGAGACTGAGGGATTCCACCAGAGTTTCGGAGCGCTGAACTCGGGACGGGTCGGATGATCGGGGATGTCCCGTCCGTCATAATGGTCTCCGTTCGATACGATCGGATAGCCGTAATTGGCGCCGCGCTCGACCAGATTGACCTCGTCGCCGCCCTTCGGGCCCATTTCCTGCTGCCAAAGCTGTCCCGCTCCGTCGAAGGCGATGCCGAGGAGATTGCGGTGACCGAGCGACCAGATTTGCGCCGTCACGCCGCCGTTCGCCTTCGCGGCGTCGGCGAAGGGATTGTCGGCGGGAACGCTGCCGTCTGGCTTCAGCCGAACAATCTTGCCGAGATTTTTGTCCATATCCTGGGCGGGGTCGAATTTTTGCCGCTCTCCCGACGTAATGAAGAGATATTGGCCATCGGGCGAAAAGGCGAGGCGATGCGAAAAATGGCCGCGGCCAGGAACCTTGGGGTCCTGCTTCCAGATGATTTCGAGCCCTTCGATGCGCGGCGTATCCCCGTCCACGAACTTTGCCTTGCCGACCACGGCGCCAAGGCTGTCGCTCGCACCCGCCTCTACCCAGCTTAGATAAATCGTGCCGATTGCGGCAAAATCGGGCCCAAGAATTACATCGCCAAAGCCGCCCTGGCCGCCATAGGCGACCTGGGGCACACCCGCGACCTCGCGCGCCGCGCCGCCTGCTTGCCAGAGTTTGAGCTTGCCTGCCCGCTCCGTCACAAGCGCCCGGGTCCCGCCGGGAAGGAAAGTCATGGCCCAGGGCTCGGCAAAGCGCGCAACCTCCTGCACCGTGAACGGCGCGGCCGCGAGCGGCGCCGCGGGCTGGGCGCCCGATGTGTCGAGCGACGTATCGGCGGCGGCACTGGGCTGGCTGCCGCCCGAACAGGCCGCGATCACGAAGGCGGCCGAAAAGGCGAGGGGTCTGAAACTCTTCATGGGAAGGCTCGCTTGACTATTGGAGGAGGCAAGTTTGCCGCGGGCGCGGCACAATGTCGAGCCTTGCCTGCTGAAGTGAGGGGCGGGACGGAACGCGAATTTCATCCGCTCCGCACTGGCGTGCCCCAGGAGGCGGGTCGCTTTCAGCGCCGCGCGTCGCGGCGCGCCGCGATCGCCTCGACGCTGTCCATGATGGCGTCGATGGCCTCGCTGGCAGGCGGCGCTTCGGCGCGCTTTTGCGAGAACTGGCCGCGCGCCATAATCTCTTCGAGTGCAGCGCGGGCGCGCGAAACACGGCTTTTCATCGTCCCGAGCGCGCAGCCGCAGATGGCCGCCGCTTCCTCGTACGACATGCCGCCTGCGCCAACGAGGATCAGTGCCTCGCGCTGGTCCTGCGGCAACTCCATCAGTCCCCGCTGGAGGTCTGCCATTTCCCCTGAATCTTCCTGTGCCGCGGGGGTGGATAGGGTGCGTTCGACGGCGCCTTCGTCATATTCGCCGCGAAACTTGTTACGGCGCATTTGCGACAGGAAGGTGTTGCGCAGGATGACGAAGGTCCACGCCTTGATCGAGGTTCCGCGTTCGAAGCGGTCGCGCGACGCCCACGCCTTGACCATTGTGTCCTGCGTCAAGTCGTCGGCGAGATCGGGATTGCCGGACAGACTTCGTCCATAGGCGCGCAGATGCGGGATCACATCGGCAAGAAGCGCCTTGAACTCGGTGTCCGACAGCGGGCTGTCATCGGGCGCGTCTTGGGAATGCTGCACAGCATTGGGACGGGTCATTCGGGACGTTTCTGGTCGAGCCGGGACAAAAGATCGAGCATGCGGTCGGGCAGCTCCTCCGCGACAATCGTTCCATAAATCATGCGCAGTTTTGCGCTCACCGGCTCGGGCGATTGCCGTCCGGTCAGCACGCGATGCCATTCGTCACCGCCCGTGCCGGGGAAGGGACTGCGGGACCAGCGCGAGCCATCTTCCATCGCCGGCGGAGCGCCGTGACCGTTCATCCTCTTTTCGCCGTGGGTTGCCATGAGCGAGCAACGACAGAAGCGCCCTTGGAGTTCCCCCAGCCCCGAATTTTCGTGGCAAAGCGTTGCAGCGAGGCCACAGTTGGCTGCCTGCGCGCCGCGGCAGCTCGGTGGACGCGCTACGGGACAAAGTCATTGTTGGGCTTTGCAACGCCTGCAGCACCGGCTAAGCCATCCCCAGATGACAAGTTTCTTTACAGCGCCGCTGATGCATCCTGCGGGATGCCGGCCATGACGAGCGACGCCCCTTCCCAACCCCTGGACGACGCCAGCTTCAAGCGCGAACTTGCTGCGATGCTGCCGCATTTGCGCGCCTTCGGTCGCAGCCTGACGGGCAATGCTGATCTCGCCGACGATCTGGTGCAGGAAACGATGCTGAAGGCGTGGAAGGCGCGCGCACAATATATCCCGGGGCCGGCAAGCATGAAAAGCTGGGCCTTCGTGATTTTGCGCAACTGCTTTTTGTCGCAGATGCGGCGCAAGAAGTTCACGGCGGAATATGATGAACTCGCGGCCGAGAAGATGCTGGTGGCGCCCGACGATCAGGGCGACAGCCTGCATCTCGCTGACGTCCAGCGCGCCTTGCTCATGCTTCCGGTCGACCAGCGCGAAGCGCTGGTCCTGATCGGTGCGGGCGGACTGAGTTACGAAGAAGGCGCCGCGATCTGCGGCTGCGCGATCGGAACGATGAAAAGCCGCGTTTCACGCGCTCGCGCCGCGCTTCAGGACATTTTGGAGGGCGGCGAGATGCCGCTGCGGAGCAAGGACGAACTGCCCGCGAGCGATGCTTTTGCGGCAATCATGGACAAGGTGGACGATCTGACGGCGAACGGCCCGGCAGGAGAATAGCACCGCGGAATGTCACGACCCGTCGCGAACGCCAAGATAGGCTGCAATCATTCGCGATGTCTCAGCGACGAGCCGTTGGTGCGCCTCCCCGGCCAGGATCTCGGGGCGGTGGATCACCGCGCTATGCGTGAGGGCCTCGATCGAGGTGACGCAGATGAAGGCGGCGAGATCGAGGTCGGTCACGGCCAGCGCGGCGCGGTGGTCCTCCAGATAGTCACGGAAAAGCTCCAGAGCCTCGCGATGGAAGAGTTCGACTCCTTCGAGCTCGCCCGTCCGCGGCGTCTGTTCGGCGAGAACGCGGTGCAACGCTGGGTGGACCCCGTGCGCCTCGATTGCGGCGGCGACCAGGCAGCCGATCCCGACTCCGATCGGTTCGCGCGCAGCCTCTGACATCGCTTGGCGAACGACCTGCATCAGATCGTGGTTGTGGCGCTCGATGACCGCGGCCACGAGCGCCTCCTTGCCTGGGAAATATTGATAGAGCGAGCCGATACTGACGCCGGCTTCCTCGGCGATGCGATTCGTGCTGGCCCGGTCAAAGCCCTCGCGCACCAGAATGCGAGCGGTCGCCTCGACCAGCGCCCCCACCGTGGCGCGCGAGCGTGCCTGAGCAGCCTTCTTTCTTGCACGCGTCGTACGCTTTTGAACCAGCATGTGCGTGCCTTTCGCCAATGCGAGTAGCTATTGTGAGCAATTGCTCATATTCTGGCAATCCCAAAGAGGCAACGAGTGAATAAGGAGCGTCAGATGGTCAGCTTGCCCTATAAGCAACTTATCGATGTAAAACGCTGGGCCGACCGGGACCTGTTTGCGGCGATCGAGCAGGGCTGTGACGCCCTCGGCGAGCAGGACATGAATATTCTTCTTCGTCTTCTCGATCATATCCACGTGGTTGACCGCATCTTCCAGCACCATCTGGAAGGCAAGCCGCACGCCTATCGCGCTCCGCAATCCGAAACGCCCCCTCGCTTGGGCGCGCTGAAGCACGGGATCAGCGAGGTGGACGACTGGTACGCAGCCTATGTCGAGCCGCTCCCACCCGAGACTTTCGACGAAGCGGTCGATTTTACCTTCACCAGCGGCAGGCCTGCGCGGATGAGCCGCGGGCAGATCATTCTCCATGTCTGCCTCCACGGTACCTATCACCGCGGCAACGCCGGCGCGCTCCTGCAGCTCAAGGGCCTCAGGCCGGGGCGCGACAGCGTCGCCGACTATTTGCAGGCGGCCGCCTGATCGCGCGCCTCAGGTCAGGCCGCCAGCTCAGGAGTGAAGAGCAGGCTCTGGCTAATGGCGGCGCGGACCGTATTTTCGCGAAAGGGCTTGGAAATAAGGAAGGTGGGCTCAACGCGATTGCCGCTGAGCAGTCGTTCGGGAAAGGCGGTAATGAAGATCGCCGGTACGGGCGCGCGAGCCAATATGTCCTGCACAGCGTCGATGCCCGAGGATCCGTCGGCGAGTTGGACGTCGGCGAGGATGAGGCCGGCATCGGTGTCCTCGAACGCTGCTACAGCGTCGTCGTGCGTTGTCGCGACGCCGGCCACCTCATGACCGAGGTCGCGGACGATCTGCTCGAGTTCCATCGCAATCAGGGGCTCGTCCTCGATGATGAGCACGGACGTTCTGCTCTCGCGATCCAGGTCGTCGACCGCCTCCACCAGCAGGGCCTCGACGGTCTCGGTATCGGTGCCGGTGATCATGGCTGCTTCTTCGGTCGAGAAACCCTCGAGCGCGGTCAGCAGCAGAATCTGGCGGGCCAGTGGCGTGATCCGGGCAAGGCGCCGATTGGCTGCGCGAATCAGCGGATCCTCGTCATCCGAGCCTTCACCATCGGACAGGAACACCGTTTCCCAGATGCGGTGAAATGCGCGGTAAAGAGCAGTGCGCGCGTCGGGGATGGGTTCGAATTCTTCAGGCGCAGCGACAATCACCTCCAGCAGCGTGTGGACGAAATTGTCGCCGTGCTGCTGACTGCCCGTCAACGCGCGCGCGTAGCGGCGCAGGAACGGCAGATGACCGCGAATTTCCTCTCCCAGTGTCATGCAAGAACCTCCCTTTGGTCCCATCGATACGCCGCCTGGCGGCAGGGAGTTCCGTGACCTGTTCAAAAAAGCCCGCCCTGGCCCTGCAACTTGTCGTCGGCGGATGCGTAGACACTCCCGGGACGGTGATGCGGTCCTCCGGGAATGTTCGGCAGGCCGCCGATCAATCCTCAAAAGGACGACGATGCTTTTGTAGGGACCGATTTCATGGCACAGCGGCCCCGGGAACAGAGCGGCGCCAAGGCGCACGCAGGAGGCGAGGGGCATCCATTGGCGAAAGGTGGGGAAGAGGGGGCTTCACGGGATGAACGCTGGCGGCTGCAGACCCTTCGCGAATATCGCATCATGGGGAGCAGGCCCGAGGTGGCCTTTGACCGAGTTTCCAAGTTGGTCGCTGACCTCTTCGACGCGCCGATCGCTCTCATTTCCTTCGTTGACGATCAACGGCAATGGTTCAAATCGGCGCAAGGTCTTGACCTTACCGAATTGCCGCGCGACGTCGGTTTTTGCCACCATGTCATAAAGGGCGGCGGGCCGCTCCTTGTCACCGACCCGTCGCATGACCCGCGTTTTCGGGACAATCCGCTCGTCACAGGCGAGGCTGCAATCCGATTCTATGCCGGGGTGCCGCTGAGCGCGCATAATGGCGCCGTGCTCGGCGCCCTCAGCGTCATGGACCGCAAGACCCGGGATCCGCTTGGCCCGCGCGAGGTCGAGCGGCTTGAGGATTTCGCAGCCATCATCATGGCGGAGGCGGAATTGCGGCGCACGGCGGTCGAGCGCGATGAAGCGCGCCACATCCTTGAACGCGCGCTCGATTATTCGAGCATAGCGATCTGGCAGCTCCATGTGAACGACGGCGCGGTGCGTTGGCGCGGCGCGGTTGGCGAGTTATGGGGCGCGGATTATGAGGTTGCTCTTGCATCGCTCGACGGAGTTTTCGAGCGCATCCACCCTGACGACCGGTCGCTGGTTCGCGCGGCACTTGACCAAGCCATCGACAATGGCACCCTCTATGCCAGCGAATTTCGCGTTTTGCACCCCGAGCGCGGCGTGCGCTGGCTCGCGGGCCGCGCCGACTGGGACGTGCGGCGCGACGAGGCGATCCTGACGGGCATTAACGTCGACATCACCGAACAGAAAAGCCGGCAGGAGAATGCCAATCTTTTGATGCGCGAGCTCCATCACAGGATGCGAAACCTTTTCGCCACCGTGGGCGCGATCATCTCGCTGACCCGGCATTCGGCCCGTGACGTCGATGACTATGTCGAGCGGATCAGCAGCCGGCTCGATGCGCTCAACCGCGCGCAGAATGTCCTGCTCGGCGCCAATTTCATGACCGGGTCGATGCATGCCTTGATGCGCGAGGTCGAGGCGGCCTTCCCCGGGGTGCGCTGGTCGGGCCCGGACTTGCTGCTTCCCGAAAATTCGCTGGTCGCAATGGCACTGCTCCTCAACGAGCTTGCGACCAATGCGGCCAAGCATGGCGCGCTGTCGGGCGAACGTGGCAAGGTTGAGGTGCGTTGGGCAAATGACCCAGGCGACGGGGGTGAGCGGCAGTTCCGGATGACGTGGAAAGAAAGCGGCGCCCCGGGCGAAGTTTCCGCGCCCGACCGCACGGGCTTTGGCACGTTGCTCATCGAACGCAGCGTGCGAAACAATCTGGGCGGAACGATCGAGCGGCGCTGGGACCCCGGCGGACTCATCGTCGAAATCTCGCTCCCCGCCCGCTGGCGCGAGGCATAGACCGCTTAACCCAGATTATTTGTTCGCCATATGTTCCCATGCTATTCATGGGCGCATGTCCGGAAAACCGATTCTCCAAAAGCTGGCCATATTGGCCGACGCCGCAAAATATGACGCCTCCTGCGCCTCGTCGGGCACGGTGAAACGCGATTCGAGCCGAACGAAGGGCATCGGTTCAACCGAAGGCATGGGGATTTGCCATAGTTATGCCCCCGACGGCCGGTGCATTTCGCTGCTCAAGATACTGCTCACCAACTTTTGCATTTACGACTGCCGCTTCTGCATCAATCGCGCTTCGAGCAACGTCGAGCGCGCACGGTTCAGCCCTGCAGAAGTGGTTCGCCTGACGCTCGATTTCTACAAGCGCAACTATATCGAGGGGCTCTTTCTTTCGTCGGGCATCATTCGCTCGGAAGATTATACGATGGAGCAGCTCGTCGAGGTCGCACGCCTGCTGCGCGAGGAGCATCGCTTTCAGGGTTATATTCATCTCAAGACTATCGCGGGTGCCGATCCGGGCCTGGTGGCGCTGGCGGGACTTTATGCCGACCGCCTTTCAACCAACGTCGAACTGCCCACCGAAGACGGGCTGGCGAGCTTTGCTCCCGAGAAGAAGCGCGAGACGATCCGCAAGACGATGGCGTCGGTGCGCGTCGGCGAATCCGAGGCGATCGAAGCGGCAAGAAGCCGGCTCATCGGCAAGGCAAGGCCCCCGCGTTTTGCCCCGGCAGGACAATCGACGCAGATGATCGTTGGCGCCGATGCCGCCCGCGATGATGATATTCTCAAGACCGCGACCAATCTCTATTCAGGATACCAGCTCCGCCGCGTCTATTGTTCGGCGTACAGTCCGATCCCCGACGCAAGCAGCGACCTGCCACCGCTGCGCCCGCCGCTGATGCGCGAGCACCGTCTGTATCAGGCCGACTGGCTGCTGCGTTTCTACGGGTTCGAGCGGACCGAGATCCTGGAGGGCGCCAAGGACGGTATGCTCGACCTTGCGATCGACCCCAAGCTCGCCTGGGCGCTCCAGCGGCGCGAGATATTTCCCGTCGACATCAACCGCGCGCCGCGCGAGCTCTTGCTGCGCGTGCCGGGACTTGGAACACGCGCTGTCGATCGCATTGTCGCGGCCCGGCGGCTGGGGCGGCTCCGGCTGGGCGACCTCGCCCGATTTACTGCATCGGTGAAGAAGCTGCTTCCCTTCATCGTCACTCCCGACTGGCGGCCGGGTTCGCTGACCGACAGCGCCGAACTGCGCGCGCGCTTTGCGCCGCCGGCTGAACAATTGGCACTCGCGCTATGAAAGATGTGCAGCTTGAAAAACCGGGGGACTTTGACGCGTGGCGAAGTGCGGCGCGCCGCTTGCTTGCGGGCGGGGTCGCGCCCGAGGAGGTGGGCTGGCGCGTCGGCTCCGCGGGTGCATCGCTGTTCGGCGAGGGGAGCCTTCCCCGGTCGGGAGCGCCCGTGAACCTGCCGCGCGAGCTGATCGAGGTGGCCGAGCGGGTAATCTGCCACAGGGATGCCGATGTGCCTGCGCGCCTCTACCGGATCATCTGGCGCGCAGCGCACGACAAGCAGTTACTCGCGCGGGGGGCCGACCCCGATATCGATTGGCTGCGCAAGGCCGACAAGGCGATCCGCCGCGATGTCCACAAGATGCATGCCTTCGTGCGTTTCCGCCGCCTCGGCGAGGAGGCGGGGCGTGAGTGTTTCGTGGCATGGTTCGAGCCATCGCACAGGATCATCCCCTTGGCCGCTCCCTTTTTCCAGCGGCGCTTTTTTGGGATGGACTGGGCGATCGTGACGCCCGATGCTCGTGCGATCTGGCGGAATGAGACACTGACCTATGGTCCCGGCGGGAGCAGGGATGAAGTGCCCGACACCGACGTCGTCGAGGAACAATGGCGCACCTATTATGGCGCAATTTTCAATCCGGCGCGGGTAAAGATCGCCGCGATGCGCGCTGAAATGCCCAAGAAATACTGGAAAAATCTGCCCGAGGCTGAGGATATAGCGTCGCTCGTCGCGGGTGCCGAGGCGCGAGCGGAACGCATGCGCGAAGCGGCCGTTTCTTCGGCGAACCCCTTGACCGAGAAATGGCGGACGCGTGTGCCCGAGGATAACGCCCCCGACGATGTATCGACGCTCGAAGGGCTCGCGCGCGCCGTCGACAGATGCAAACGTTGCCCGCTTTATTGCAACGCGACGCAGGGCGTAGCGGGCGAGGGGCCGAAAATGGCGCGCGTCATGCTTGTCGGCGAACAGCCGGGCGACCAGGAAGATTTGCAGGGTCGCCCCTTCGTGGGCCCGGCGGGACAATTGCTGGATACAGCGATCGCCGAAGCGGGGCTCGACCGGCGGCAGCTATTTTTGACCAACGCGGTGAAACATTTCAAATTCATAGCTCGCGGCAAGAGGCGGTTGCACCAGAACCCCAGCGCGGGCGAGATCGACGCGTGCCGCTGGTGGCTCGACAAGGAGCGGGCGCTCGTAAAGCCTGACCTGATCATAACCTTGGGCGCAAGCGCGCTGCGCGGCGTGACTGGCAAGACGGCAAGCATCAAGTCGATGCGCGGCCGGGTGCACCGGCTCGATGGCGGAGGTCAGCTGATCGCGACGATCCACCCCTCCTTCCTGCTGCGCATGCCCGACAAGCGACGCGCAGCGTCCGAGCGCGCAGCTTTTGTCGCCGACCTCGCCCGCGCACGGGATCTAGCTGCCTGATGGCAAGGGCCAAGACATGGCTCGAACCGCATCCCCACGGGCTTTACGTGCGGCCCGCAGACCTGTGGATCGACCCTGCGCGCGCCGTCGAGCGCGCCGCGGTGACGCATGGCCATGCCGACCACGCACGCAGCGGCCATCATGCGGTTTTCGCGACGCCGGAGACGCTTGCGATCATGGCGCTGCGCTACGGCGTCGATATCGCGGCACACCATAATCAGGCCATTGCCTACGGCGAGGGGTTTGAGCGTGGCGGGGTACGCTTCAGTTTTCATCCCGCGGGGCATGTCCTTGGCAGTGCGCAAATCCTGATGGAATATCAAGGCGAGCGGATCGTCGTCACCGGTGACTACAAGCGCCGCGCCGACCCCACCTGCGCGCGATTTGAAATCGTTCCCTGTGATATCTTCATTACCGAGGCGACTTTTGGCCTTCCGGTGTTCCGGCACCCGCCGACCGAAGGCGAAATTGCCAAGCTGCTCGCCGCGGTGCGCGCCGAGCCCGACCGCTGTGTGCTTGTCGGTGCCTATGCGTTCGGCAAGGCGCAGCGGGTGATCGCCGAGCTGCGCGCTGCAGGCTGGCAAGCGCCCATCTTCATTCACGGGGGGCTCGAGCGCATGTGCGCTCTTTATGCCGATCATGGAGTCCATCTCGGCGAACTGCGGCTTGTCAGCGAAAGCGCCAAGGATGCGATGGCAGGTCAGATCGTTCTTGCACCGCCCTCGGCGCTGAACGACCGCTGGTCGCGGCGGCTTCCCGACCCGGTCACCGCCATGGCATCGGGCTGGATGCGTGTGCGCCAGCGCGCACGGCAGCGGATGGTCGAATTGCCGCTTGTCATTTCCGACCATGCCGACTGGGACGAACTCACCGCCACGATCGCCGAGGTGAACCCACAGGAAAGCTGGATCACCCACGGCAGCGAGGAAGGGTTGCTGCGCTGGTGCGAGCTCACCCAGCGCAAGGCGCGGGCGCTCCACTTGATCGGCCGTGATCAGGAGGAAGAGGCGTGAAGCGCTTCGCGGCTCTCATCGACCGGCTTGTCTACACGCGCTCGCGCAACAGCAAGCTGGCGCTGATCGTCGACTATGTCCGGCACACCCCCGATCCCGATCGCGGCTGGGCGCTCGCGGCCTTGACCGACGCGCTGGATTTTCCGGCGGTCAAGGCGGGAACGGTGCGCGCCTTGCTCGGCGCCCGCGTCGACGAGGAATTGTTCCGCCTGTCGCGCCATTTCGTCGGCGATACCGCCGAGACGGCGGCGCTGCTTTGGCCCGAGGCGGCGCTCGGGAAAGAGGCAGAGGAATTGTCCGTCGCGCAGGCAGTCGATGCGCTGTCGCGCGCGACACGAGGTGACGCCCCGGCCATTCTCACCTCGCTGCTCGACCGGCTCGACGGCGACGGCCGCTATGCCCTGCTCAAGCTTGCGCTCGGGGGCATGCGCGTCGGCGTTTCGGCGCGGCTCGCGAAACAGGCCTTTGCGCAGGCCTTTGATGTCTCCATCGACGATGTCGAAGAACTGTGGCACGCGATCCCGCCTCCCTATACGACGCTTTTTGCCTGGGGCGAGGGCAAGGCGCCGCGCCCCGACCTTACCGATGTCGCCTTCTTCCGCCCCTTCATGCTCGCTCATCCGCTCGAGGGCGAGAGCATCGACCTTTCCGATTTCGCGGCCGAATGGAAATGGGACGGAATCCGCGTCCAGCTCGTCCACGGAGGCGGCGAGACGCGTATTTACAGCCGTGGCGGCGAGGAGATCGGCGGGGCTTTTCCCGAACTTCTTGCTGCCTTTGACCAGGACGCGGTGATCGACGGCGAACTGCTTGTTCGCGGCGAGGCGCAGGGCGGGGCCGAGGGTGGCGCGGCAAGCTTCAACGCGCTTCAGCAGCGGCTGGGGCGCAAGACGGTGACAAGAAAGATGCTCGCCGACTATCCCGCCTTCGTGCGCGTCTATGACCTGATTGCGGTCGACGGGGCCGACTTGCGCGCCCTGCCATGGCATGAGCGGCGGCGCCAGCTGGAGGGTTTCGTGCCGCGCCTCGCGGCGAGCCATTTCGACCTCTCGCCCGTGATCGAGGCGGCGCATTTCGAGGAACTTGCGACCTTGCGCGCCGGCGCCCGCGACGCCGCGATCGAGGGGGTGATGCTCAAGCGCCGCGACGCGCCCTATATCGCGGGTCGCCGGGCAGGGCTCTGGTACAAATGGAAGCGCGACCCGCTCGTTGCCGATTGCGTCATGATGTATGCGCAGCGCGGTAACGGGCGCCGTGCAAGCTTCTATTCGGATTATACCTTCGGCTGCTGGACCGATGCGGGCGAATTGTTGCCGGTGGGCAAGGCCTATTCGGGCTTCACCGACGAAGAGCTGAAATGGCTCGACAAATTCGTCCGCGATCACACGATTGGCCGCTTCGGCCCGGTGCGCGAGGTCGAAAAGACGCTGGTACTCGAAGTTGCGTTCGATTCGATTCACGCCTCGAAGCGGCACAAGTCGGGCCTCGCCATGCGCTTTCCGCGCATTTCGCGCATCCGCCGCGACAAGCCAGCCGAAGAGGCCGATCGTATTGCGACATTGCGTGCAATGGCGACGTGATTCTTGAAGGCGGGGAAAGAAAAATTGCCTGCCCAGGGGCTTGCAACTGCCGGAGGAAGGGTCGAATTAGAGGCCATCTGCAAAAGAAAACGGAGACTGTCATGACGATCGCTTTCCCGCCGCTGCCCTACGCCCAGGACGCGCTGGCGCCCCATATTTCGGCCGACACGCTCGCGACGCACCATGGCAAGCATCACAAAACCTATGTCGACAAGGTCAATGCCGCGATCGAGGGCACCGAACTTGCGGACAAGAGCCTTGAGGAAATCATCCACCACGCCGAAGGGTCGGGGAACAAGGGTCTCTTCAACAACAGCGCTCAATCCTGGAATCACGCCTTCTACTGGAATAGCCTGTCGCCCGCGAAGACCGCGCCCTCGGGTGATCTCGCCGCTGCGATCGACCGCGACTTCGGTTCGCTTGATGAACTGAAAAAGAAGCTGAAGGACACCGCGGTCAACCATTTCGCGTCGGGCTGGGCGTGGCTCGTCTCGCGCGACGGCGCGCTGTCGGTCACTGACACCCATGACGCGGGAACCGAGCTGACCGCGGGTATCACCCCGCTCCTCGTCATCGACGTGTGGGAACATGCCTATTATATCGACCGCAAGAATGTCCGCCCCGACTATGTGAATGCGGTCGTCGATGAGCTTCTGAACTGGGATTTCGCGGCCGAGAATCTCGCCCGCGGCGGCAGCTGGACCTATCCGGCCGCCTGAACGTAAAAACGCCTCCCCCTTGCTGGGGGAGGCAGCGAGACGGGCGATCTTGTCGCACGTTTGCGGTGAACGGGGTGCGGTCCGGGGCATTGGCCACGCCCGCACCCTCACCTTTTCCAGCGCTGCTCGGCCGCTATTCTGGAAAGCCTGCCTGGTCCTTTGGCGACCGGTCGGACACGGTGCTCGGGTTCCTCGCGCGCATCTATCTTGCTGATCGCGCTTCGCCTATAGGCGCCGCTATGACGATCAGCCTCTTTGACCTTTTCAAGATTGGCGTCGGCCCTTCAAGCTCGCACACCGTGGGACCGATGGTTGCGGCGCGCCGCTTTGCGATCTGGCTCGAGGAACATGGCTTGCTGGCGAGGACCGCGCATGTCGAGGCCGATCTTTATGGCTCGCTCGCGCTGACCGGAAAGGGCCACGCCGCCGATACCGCTCTGGTCGCGGGGCTCGCAGGCGAAATCCCTGCCTCGACAAGCCTCGCCGCGATCGAGGCGCATTGGGCCCGAGCCGCTGGGGAAGGCGTCCTTGACCTGCTGGGCCGCCACCCCGCCCGCTTCGAGCCTGCGCGCGACCTCCATTTTCAGATGAAGCAGCGCCAGCCCTTCCACAGCAACGCGCTCAGCTTCACGGCGCGCGACGGCGAAGGCGAGATTTTGGTGAGGCGCATGTATTTCTCGGTCGGCGGCGGCTTCGTCGTCGACGAGGATGAGGCCGGCCGAAACAGCCGCGGCGGCGAGAATGAGGTCGAACAACCCTTCGCCTTCACCTCGGGAGCCGATCTCATCGAAATGGGCGCGGCATCGGGCAAGAGCTTTGCCGAGATGATGCTCGCGAACGAACTCGTCTTGCGAAGCCGTGAAGAGGTCAACGCGGGGCTCGACAGCATCGCTGCGGCGATGGACGCTTCGATCGATGCAGGGTGTTCGAGCACCGGCACGCTGCCGGGCGGTCTCAAGGTCAAGCGCCGCGCGCCGCAGATTGCCGCGGACATTCGCGAGCGACAGGAGGCGAACCTTTCCGATCCGATGGCGATGATGGACTGGATCAACCTCTGGGCGATGGCGGTGAATGAGGAGAATGCCGCGGGCGGGCGCGTCGTTACCGCACCGACGAACGGCGCCGCCGGGATCATCCCCGCGGTGATCCGCTATTATCGCCGCAGTTATCGGGGCGACGCTGCCGGTGTGCGTATCTTCCTCCTCACCGCCGGGGCGATCGGCGCTCTCTACAAGCGCAACGCGAGCATCTCGGGCGCCGAGGTGGGCTGCCAGGGCGAAGTGGGAGTCGCCTGCTCGATGGCGGCGGCGGGGCTGACCGCAGCTTTGGGCGGCACCAATGCGCAGATCGAGAATGCGGCTGAAATCGGTATGGAGCACAACCTTGGTCTCACCTGCGATCCGATTGGCGGCCTCGTCCAGATCCCCTGCATCGAACGCAACGCAATGGGCGCAATCAAGGCGATCGACGCGAGCCGCATCGCGATGATCGGCGACGGCACCCACGTCGTCAGCCTCGACACGGTCATCGCGACGATGCTGCAAACCGGCCGCGACATGCGCGACAAATATAAGGAAACGTCAAAGGGAGGGCTTGCGGTCAGCGTCGTGGAGTGCTGATAGCCAGCAAAAAGGAGACCGGCCGATGAAAACCCGTGCTGCTGTTGCGTTTGAAGCGAAAAAGCCCCTCGAAATCGTCGAGCTTGACCTTGAAGGCCCGAAGGCGGGCGAGGTGCTGGTCGAGATCATGGCGACAGGCATTTGCCACACTGACGCCTATACGCTGGACGGGTTCGACAGCGAGGGCATCTTCCCGAGCATATTGGGGCATGAGGGCGCCGGAATCGTGCGCGAGGTCGGCGCGGGCGTGACCAGCGTGAAGCCTGGCGACCATGTGATCCCGCTCTACACCCCCGAATGCCGTCAGTGCAAAAGCTGCCTTTCGGGCAAGACCAACCTTTGCACTGCGATCCGCGCGACGCAGGGCAAGGGACTGATGCCCGATGGTACCTCGCGTTTCAGCTACAAGGGTGAGACCATCTATCACTATATGGGCTGCTCGACCTTCTCCAACTTTACCGTGCTCCCCGAGATTGCGGTCGCCAAGATCCGGGAGGACGCGCCATTTCAGACGAGCTGCTACATCGGCTGCGGCGTCACCACCGGCGTCGGGGCGGTCGTCAACACGGCGAAGGTGCAGGCGGGCGAGAATGTCGTGGTCTTCGGACTCGGCGGCATCGGCCTCAACGTGATCCAGGGCGCCCGGATGGTCGGTGCCGACAAGATCATCGGCATCGACATCAACCCCGACCGCGAGGAATGGGGCCGCAAATTTGGCATGACCCACTTTATCAATTCCAAGGGTCTGTCGCGTGACGAGACGGTCGCCAAGATTCTCGAGGTCACCGACGGCGGAGCCGATTACAGCTTCGATGCGACGGGCAATACCGAGGTGATGCGCACCGCGCTCGAATGCTGTCATCGCGGCTGGGGGGAGAGCATCATCATCGGTGTTGCCGAGGCGGGCAAGGAAATCAGTACCCGCCCGTTCCAGCTCGTGACCGGCCGCGTCTGGAAGGGCACCGCCTTCGGCGGCGCCAAGGGGCGCACCGATGTCCCGAAGATCGTCGACTGGTATATGACTGGCAAGATCGCGATTGACCCGATGATCACCCACGTCCTGACGCTCGAGGAAATCAACAAGGGCTTCGACCTGATGCACGCAGGGGCAAGCATCCGCAGCGTCGTTGTCTATTAAAGGACCAAGGTCATGTTCAGTCACGTGACGCTCGGGTCGAACGACATCGCCGCGAGCAAGGCCTTCTACGACGCAGTGCTCGGAACGCTCGGCGTGCCCGAAGGGCAGATCGACGAGCGCGGGCGCCTCATATACACACACAACGGCGGACGCCTGCTCATCACGAAGCCGGTCAATGGCGAGGCCGCAGCGTGCGGCAACGGGCATACGCTCGGGCTGCTCGCCGCCTCACCCGACATGGTGGAAACGTGGCACGCTGCGGGACTGGCGAACGGCGGCACGACCGCCGAAGATCCACCAGGCATTCGGCACGCAACCGAGGGCCGTATACTCTACCTTGCTTATTTGCGCGACCCGGCGGGCAACAAGCTTTGCGCCTTCCACAAGATGTCCGGCTGATATGCGCAAGGACGCGGCTGCGCGCTACATCCTCACGCTGGCGTGCGAGGACAAGATCGGTATCGTTGCTGCGGTGACGGGGCTGCTCGCCGAGCGCGACGGCTTCATTCTCGACAGCCAGCAATATGCGGATCTCGATTCGGGGCGCTTCTTCATGCGCGTCGAGTTCCGCGGCGCGGGAGCGCGCTTCCCGCAAGGACTGGCGGCCGTGCAGGCGGCTTTCGCGCCGATCATCGCACGCTTTGAAATGGATGCGCGGATCATCGACCGCGCGGCGAAGCCGCGTTTCGTCATCGCGGTGTCGCAGGGGAGCCATTGTCTCAACGACCTGCTGCACCGCTGGTCGACCGGCAATCTCGCGATCGACATCGTCGGCGTCGTGTCGAACCACGACACGCTGCGCCGCCTCACCGAATGGCACGGCGTTCCCTTCCACCATCTACCGGTGAGCGACGCCAACCGCGCCGAACAGGAGGCCGCGATGCTGCGCATCATGGCCGAGGGCGAGGCGGAATATCTGGTGCTCGCCCGCTATATGCAGGTTCTCTCGAGCGACCTTTCCGAACGTCTCGCGGGGCGCTGCATCAACATTCACCACAGCTTCCTTCCCGGATTCAAGGGCGCCAAACCCTATCACCGCGCGCACGAACGCGGGGTGAAGCTGATCGGCGCGACCGCCCATTTCGTCACCGGTGATCTCGACGAGGGCCCGATCATCGAGCAGGCGGTCGAACGCGTCGACCATCGCCAGTCGGTCGACGACCTCATTCGCACCGGCCGCGATATCGAAGCGCAGGTGCTGGCACGCGCGGTGCGCTGGGTCGCAGAGCAGCGGGTGCTGATCGACGGACGCAAGACGGTCGTCTTCCGCTAGCGGCCGCGAGGCGCCGATTCTTCAAATTCGGTGAACGCCAGGCGCAATGGCGGCTGGTCCTGACCGGCGGGGCGGGGTAGGTAGCTAATCGCAACCAAAAAAGGAGGAGCGACACCATGTACAGCCACAATATGGTCGGATCGAACGATCTCGACGCGTCGAAGAAATTCTACGACGCGACCTTTCAGGCTATCGGCGGCAAGCCCGGCATCATCGACGACAAGGGGCGCATTATCTACATCCACAACGGCGGACTGTTTCTGGTGACCAAGCCGATCGATGGTCAGGCGGCGACCGCGGGCAACGGTTGCACCATCGGCTTTGCGATGGCGAATCCCGAACAGGCGGATGCCTGGCACCGCGCGGGAGTCGAGGCTGGCGGCACTGCGATCGAAGACCCGCCGGGGCTGCGCGAAGGCAGCGGCATGAAGATGTATCTCGCCTATCTTCGCGATCCCTCGGGCAACAAGCTCTGCGCGCTCCACCGGATGGGCTGAAAATCATGCGCGGCGAAGCGGGCCTGATGGCCGACCTTGATAGGCTTGCCATTCCCTTCGCCGCGCACGAGCATGTCGCCGTGTTCACTGTCGCCGAAAGCGACGCGGTGAACGCTGCGATTCCGGGGGCCCACACCAAAAATCTGTTTCTGAAGGACGCGGGCGGCGCTTTCTGGCTCGTCACAGTGCCAGCCGAGGCGCGCGTCGATCTGAAAGCGCTTCCCGCCGCGATCGGCTGCAAGCGCGTGAGCTTCGGCAAGGCCGAGGACATGCAGCGCCTGCTCGGGATCACACCGGGCTCGGTGACCCCGCTCGCAGCGATCAACGCCCCGCCGGGCAGCATCAGGGTGGTGCTCGACGCAGGACTTGCGGCCCGGGACCGCGTCAATGTCCACCCGCTGCGCAACACCGGAACATTGGGACTGTCGGGAGGCGCCATACTGGACCTCCTTCGTCATTGGGGTCATGATCCCCTGACCGCTCCCATCCCGACGCAGGATACTTCATGACACTCGAAACCGTTTCGACCAACCGCAGCCACGGCGGCACGCAGGGCGTCTACCGGCACCAAAGCGATACGACGGGCACCGCCATGACCTTCGCGATGTTTGTCCCCGACCATGAAGCGGGAGCCAAGCTGCCCGTCCTCTGGTATCTCTCGGGCCTCACCTGCACCCATGCCAATGTGATGGAAAAGGGCGAGTATCGCGCCGCCTGCGCCGAACATGGCGTGATCTTTGTCGCGCCCGATACCAGCCCGCGCGGCGAAGGAGTTCCCGACGACCCCGACGGCGCCTGGGACTTCGGCCTCGGCGCCGGCTTCTACGTCGATGCGACCGAAGAACCGTGGGCGCAGCATTACCGGATGCGCTCCTATGTCGAGGATGAGCTGCCCTCGCTGATATTGCGCGAATGTCCCGCCGCCGACCTTGCCCGGCAGGGAATAACCGGCCACTCGATGGGCGGACATGGCGCTCTGACCGTCGCGCTGCGCACGCCAGACCGTTTTCGTTCGGTCTCGGCCTTTGCGCCGATCGCCGCGCCGACGCAGTGCCCGTGGGGCGAAAAGGCGCTGTCAGCCTATCTCGGCGAGGACCGCGAGGCATGGGGCGCTTATGATGCCTGCGCGCTGATCGAAGCGGGCGCGCGGCTCCCCGACCTGCTTGTCGATCAGGGCGCGGCCGATAATTTTCTCGGCGAACAGCTCAAGACCGAGCTGCTGGCCGAGGCATGCGAGCGCGCGGGCCAGAAAGCGACCATCCGCATGCAGCCGGGCTATGACCACAGCTATTATTTCATCTCGACCTTCATGGCCGAGCATATCGCCTGGCATGCTGAACGGTTGAGGGGCTAACGCCCCCTTTGCGCTGGCAAAAAGGGGCTATCCCACGTCCGGAATCAGGAGCGTCGAACCCGTCGTGCGGCCCGCTTCGAGATCGGCATGGGCGCGCGCCGCGTCCTCAAGGCCATAGCGCTGCCCGATGGTCACCTTGATCTTGCCGTCGCCGATCATCTCGAACACGCGCGCCGCGCCCGCGGCGCGCTCGCCCGGATCGAGATAATAGTCGAACAGCGTCGGCCGGGTGACGAACTGCGACCCGTGCCGCGCGAGAATGCCAAGATCGACGCCCCGCACGGGCCCGCCGGCATTGCCGTAGCTGACGATCAGGCCCCGCCGCGCGGTAGCCTTGAGTGACACCTCCCACGTCGCCATGCCAATGCCGTCGAAGGCCACCGGCACGCCCTGCCCGTCGGTGATCTCGCGGACATGTGCAGCGACATCCTCGCTCTTGTAGCGGATGACATGATCGGCGCCTGCCTCGCGCGCTGCCTGCTCCTTGGCCTCGGTGCTGACCGTGCCGATCACGGTCGCGCCGATGGCCTTGAGCCACTGGACAAGGATGAGACCGACCCCGCCTGCCGCGGCATGAACGAGCACGGGCCAGCCCGCCTCGACCCGCGCGCAGCGCTCGACAAGCGCCTCGACGGTGCAGGCTTTGAGTACCGACGCGGCAGCGGTCTCCTCGTCGATGCTCGCCGGCAGCTTGAAGAGCGACGCGGCAGGAACAATCCGCGCGCTGGCATAGGCGTCGCGCTGCGGTCCGAAGGTTGCGACGCGGTCGCCGGGCTGGAGGGCGTGGACGCCTTCACCGACCGCGATCACCTCGCCCGCCGCCTCGAGGCCGAGCCCCCCGGGCAGTTCAACAGGATAAGTGCCGTCGCGGTGATAGATGCAGGGCAATCGCTTCAGGTTAACGATTGGGGGTGGCGTTTGAAGTGCTGAGCTGATTCAGGGGTGCTCCACCTAGGAGGGGGCATTTGATGGCCGGCACTGTATCGCTACTGGATCATTTTTCGGCGCTGAAGGATCCGCGCCAGCAATGGCGGGTGATCTATCCACTTCGAGAGATCCTGTTTCTGGTTCTGTCCGCGACGCTGAGCGGAATGGAAGATTTTGTCGAGATCAGGCTGTGGGGGCAGCAACGTCTGGACTTCCTGCGCCGCTTTCTGCCCTTTGAGCGCGGGATACCGGCGCACGATACATTGAACGACGTGATCAATGCGATCGACGAGGAGCTGTTCAAATCCTGCTTTGCAAGCTGGGTAGAGACGCTGCGCGAGCAGGATCCGGACATCATCGCGATCGACGGCAAGACCTCGCGCCGGTCGCATGACCGCGGCCGCGGCCGTGATCCGCTGCACATGGTATCAGCCTGGGCGACGCGCCAGCGTCTGGTTCTGGGACAGGAGGCGATCGAGCATAAATCGAACGAGATCGTCGCCATTCCGCGCCTGCTCGAGCGACTGGAACTCAAGGGCGCGCTGGTGACGATCGACGCCATGGGCACCCAGAGCGAGATCGCCGAGAAGATCGTGGCGAAGGGGGGCGATTATTTGCTGGCGCTCAAAGCCAACCGGCCGGCTACCTATAAGGATGTAGTCCGCTTCTTCGCTGATCCGCCCGCCGATCAAGTCTCCAAGCCCTTCGAAACGGTCGAAAAGGACCATGGCCGCCTCGAGAGCAGGCGTCATGTCGTATGCCACGAGGTGGATTGGCTGTTCTCCGACCGGCGCTATCCCGACGAACCACGATTCCCGCATCTCGCCATGATCGCGATGGTCGAAACCCAAGTCGAACGACAGGGGCGCCTCGAGCAGGAGCGACGTTATTATCTCTCCTCTGCCAAGCTCGATGCCAAAAGCTTCGCCGCTGCCGTACGCGCCCATTGGGGCATCGAAAACCGGCTTCACTGGGTCCTCGATGTCGTCTTCCATGACGACCTCGCCCGCCTCAGAACCGGTTCCGGCCCCCAAAATATGGCCGTCGTCAAACACATGGCCATGAACCTGGTGCGCGCTCAGGACGATAAGCACAGCCTCAAGGTCCGCCGTAAACTCGCCAACCTCAATCCCGACTACCTCCAGAAACTCCTCACTCAAGACCCCGCGTTAACCTGAAGCGATTCCCCTGGTGATAGATGTCGATATAATTGAGCCCGATCGCGCTCTGCCGTACCAGCGCCTGCCCGCGGCCCGGCGCGCCCAGCGCCACCTTGCGCCACTCGATGACCTCGGGTCCGCCCTGCGTCTCGATAAAGGCCTGAATCGCCTGCATTCCATCCTCTCCTGCTCCTGCCCGATTTTGGGACGAAGAGAGATGCGGCGCAAGGGGCGGTGCGATGCGCGCCCTCCTGCTGCGAGGAGGGGCGCGTCAGCGCGGTCGGCGTCCTTTTCCCTTTCCATAGGGTTTTGCCTTGAAACCCCCGGGCTTTCCGCCGCCCGCAAAGGACTTGCCGCCACTGCGCGGCGTCTTGTCGCGCCGCGGGGGGTAGGCAGCACCGCCGGGCGCCGGCGTGATCGCGACTCCGCTCTCGTCCTCGCCATCGGCGTTGGCGCTGCGCTGGACGGCCTCGGCGAAACGGTCGGCGATGGCGAGCGGAATGTTGAACAAGGTCTCGCTGGGGCCGATGCGGATCGCGCCGATCTCATGCTTCGTCACATGGCCCCGGCGACAAAGCAGCGGCAGAATCCAGCGCGGATCGGCATTCTGGCGCCGCCCGATGTTGAGTCGGAACCAGACGCTGTCGTCGAACCCTTCGCGTCGGGGAGAGCGCTCGCCGCGATGGGGATGATCGCCCGCCTGATCGAGGGGCCCGCCTCGCTCGCGGCGCGGTGGAGGGCCGTTGTCGATGAGGTCCTCGGGCGGCGGCATGGTCGCGCGATGCGCGCGGACGAGCGACGCCGCAATATCCTCGGGCGAGCGTTCGGCGAGCAGCCGCTGCGCAAGTTCGAGGTCATCGGGCTCGTGCTCGACTGGCGCGAGCAACTTTTCGATGAGTCGCTCCTGGTCCTTTTGGCGAACATCGGCCGCGGTCGGCGCATTCCCCCACTCGGCCTCAATTCGCGCACCGCGCAGCATGGCGTCGACGCGTCGACGGCGCGGATAGGGGACAATCAGCACCGCGGTGCCCTTCTTGCCCGCGCGTCCGGTGCGCCCCGAGCGGTGCTGGAGCGTTTCGGCATCGCGTGGGATTTCGACATGAATGACGAGGCTGAGGCTCGGCAAGTCGATTCCGCGCGCAGCGACGTCGGTTGCGACGCAAACGCGGGCGCGGCGGTCACGCAGCGCCTGCAGCGCATGGTTGCGCTCGTTCTGGCTGTGCTCTCCCGACAGGGCGACGGCGGCGAATCCGCGATTGACCAGCCGTGCGTGAAGGCGCCGGACATTGTCGCGCGTCGCACAAAAGAGCATTGCCGTGTCGGGCTCATGAAGACGCAGAAGATTGATCACCGCGCCTTCGATATCGGCGGGCGCGACCGTGACCACCTGATAGGCGATGTCCCCATGCCCGCGGTCTTCGCCCACGGTCGAAATGCGTAGCGCGTCGCGCTGGTAACGCTTGGCGAGCTGCGCGATCGGTTTCGGGATCGTCGCGGAAAAGAGCAACGTGCGACGCGATTGGGGTGTGGCATCGAGAATTTCTTCAAGATCCTCGCGAAATCCCATGTCGAGCATTTCGTCCGCCTCGTCGAGCACCGCGACCCGCAGGCTTTCAAGGTCGAGCGCTCCGCGCTCGAGATGATCGCGCAGGCGCCCCGGTGTGCCGATCACGATATGCACGCCCTGATTGAGATTGCGGCGCTCGCGGCTCGCGTCCATGCCGCCGACGCAGGTTGCGATACGCGCACCGGCCTTCGCATAGAGCCAGCTGAGCTCACGGCTGACCTGCAGGGCCAGCTCGCGCGTGGGTGCAACGATCAGCGCGAGGGGGGCGGCGGCGAAGGGAAGGCGGCCGCCGTCCAGAAGCTCGCCCGCCATTGCTAGGCCGAAGGCGACGGTCTTGCCCGACCCGGTCTGGGCGGAAACAAGCAGGTCCCGGCCGTGCGCCGCGTCTTCGGTAACCTGGGACTGCACGGGCGTGAGCGCCTCATAGCCACGCGCGACAAGCGCGTCCGCGAGGACGGGTGAAAGATGATTGAAAGACATGATTCGATAGTTCCATACGGCGCTGCATTACCGTCGATTGATCGCCACCCTGAACTTGTTTCAGGGTCCATGGCCAAAGGTCGCAGCGTCAGGCCATGGATGCTGAAACAAGTCCAGCATGACGCGAAAATGGTGTCGGTCTTTTCCTAAAGGGCGAGGCCCGCCGCGTATCCGCTGGCCCAGGCCCATTGAAAATTATAGCCGCCCAGCCACCCGGTGACGTCCACGGCTTCCCCGACCGCATAGAGACCTGGAGGGCTTTTGGCCATCATTGTTTGCGACGAGAGGCCCGCGGTCGCGATGCCGCCTGCGGTCACCTCGGCCTTGGTGAAGCCTTCGGTGCCATTCGGCCGGAAGGTCCAGCCGCGGAGCCTGGCCTCGGTGTCGGCGAGCCTGCGGTCGGTGTGCGCCCCGAGTTCGCCTGGCAATGCAAGCCGCTCGGCGAGCGTCTGCGCGAGGCGGTCGGGAAGGGTGCTTGCCAGCGCCGCTGCGAGCGTCGCGCGGGGGCGCTCGCGTTTCGCCGCGACCAGCCAGCCAAGTGGGGCGTCGGGGGTGAAATCGATCGTCACCGGTTCGCCGTGCCGCCAATAGCTGCTGATTTGCAGGATCGCGGGGCCGGAGAGCCCCCGGTGCGTGAACAGCGCCGCCTCGCGAAACGCTGCTTTGCCCGAACGCGCCTCGACCGGCGTCGCCACCCCCGACAGAGAGCGAAAGAGCACATCGTCGCCGCCGAGCGTCAGCGGCACGAGCGCGGGACGCGGTTCGACGATCTTGAGACCGAACCGGCGCGCAAGGTCGTAGGCGAAACCAGTCGCGCCCATCTTGGGGATCGACGGGCCGCCGGTTGCAATGACAAGGTTGGGAGCGGCGAAATGAAGATTGCCGAATGTGCCGCGAAACATCGCGTCCCCATGGCTGACTTCTTCGACAGTTTCCCCGCAGCGAATATCGACCCCGCCCTTTGCGCACTCACCAAGCAACATGGCGACGATCTGCTTTGCCGAGCCGTCGCAGAACAGCTGACCCAAGGTCTTTTCATGATAGGCAATGCCATAGGCATCGACGAGCGCAATGAAGTCGGCAGGCGTGTAGCGCGCGAGCGCCGATTTGGCGAAATGCGGGTTCGCCGAGAGATAGGTCTCCGCGCGCGCGTGGAGGTTGGTGAAATTGCACCGCCCGCCGCCTGAGATCAGAATTTTCTTCCCCACCTGATCGGCATGATCGAGCAGCAGCACGCGCCGCCCGCGCTGACCTGCGGTCGCGGCGCACATCAGCCCGGCCGCGCCGGCACCCAGCACGATGGCGTCATAAGTGGCGATGGTCATGGCGGGCGTCAGTGCAGTCTTGCGATCGACAGCCCGTCGGCCTTGGCGCGAATCTTCACCGATTCCTCGCTATGGGTCAGCGCCTTGGCGATCGCCTTTAGCGCCATGCCCTTCTTGGCAAGCGTGTGCAGCTTGTCGATCTCGGCGGCGGTCCAGGGCTGCTTGTGGCGCTCGAAGCGGTCTTTCATGCCATCACCTCGGCGTCCGCGGTGGCGGAGAGGATGGTGATGGCGTCATCGCGCCCCTGGAACGCGACGGTCTCTCCGGCCTCGGCCCCCATCAGCGCGCGGCCGAGCGGTGCGCTAAAGGCAATGCGGAGCGCAGCCGGGTCGGCCTCGTCATGTCCGACGATCGTGATGCAGCGCTTCGTCCCGCCTAGCCGATAGGTCACGCGGCTCCCGATGCCCACGACGCCGTCTGCGGGCGCGATCTGCACTTCGGCGGTCGCCTTGCGGGTGCTAAAATAGCGTAGGTGGCGCAGCAGCTTCTTGCGCGCCTCCTCGTCACCTGCCGCCGCAACCTCAGCCTCGATGCGAGCAACCTCTTCGGCGAGAAGGCGCGCGCCGCGCGGCGTGACGAGGTTTGCGCCGACCGGGATCGGCAGCTCATACTCGGGTTCCTTATGTTCGTCGTCGCTTTCGCGGCGGAACGCTACGCTCATCGTCTTCTCTCACAGGGATTCGGGGAAAGGCTGCTTCTACACCGCGAAGGTGGCGACAAGAAGGCGCTGTAACTTTGCGCGGCATCTCGGCGAAGCAGAAGCGATGCGCCCAACCGTTCGATCTGTCATAATGCCCAGCCGATGAGCATTGACGAACCCTCGCTCGCGCGGCTTATGGCCGCATCGCAGCGCGGCGACCGCGCAGCCTATCGCGCGCTGCTCGGCGATTGCCGCACCTGGCTCGGGCGCTACTTCGCACGCCGCTGCGCGCCCTACCAGATTGACGATCTTGTACAGGAAACTTTGGTGTCGCTGCACCGCAAGCGCGCGACCTGGGACAGCGGCCGCGCGTTTCTGCCGTGGCTCGCAGCGATTGCGCGCTATCGCTGGATCGACATGCTCCGCCGCCAGCGGGACGAGATCGAACTCGGCGAAGGCGACGCCGCGATCGGGGCTGAGGACGAGGCCGTGCACGCACGGCTCAGCCTTGACCGGCTCCTTGCACGTCTGCCTGCCGGGCAGGCGCAGGCGATTACGCTGGTGAAGATCGAGGGCGCCTCTATCGCGGAAGCGTCGCGGATCAGCGGCCAGAGCGAATCGCTGGTCAAGGTGAATATCCATCGCGGGCTCAAGAGGCTCGCGGGGCTCGTGGAAAGCGAATGACATGAACGACGCATCGATCGATGAGCTGATCGACGGTTTGGCCGACGACCTTGAACCCGTGAGGCCGCGGCGCATCACGCGCGCATCATTGTGGGTGGGCGCGGGCTGGCTTGCTGCGGGTGCGTTGCTGCTCTGGATCTTTGGGATGCGCCAAGATCTCGCCGCGATGCCGGTGCTCTCCATGCTCACCTTCTGGCTGGTCGCCATGGTCGCGATCGCCACGATCTGGAGCGCGCTTCGCATGGGTCTGCCCGGCGTCGGGCGCGACTATGGCGGCTGGCGCTGGACGGCGCTCGCCGCGCTCGCACTGCCGCTTTCGGCGCTGTTTGTCGGGTTTAGCGGCGAGCGCAGCGCTATCGAAGCGGCACGGGCGGGCGTTTATCCCTGCTTCCCGATGGCGCTCGCCTCCGGCCTGGGCGTCGGCGCGGCGCTTTTTGGCTGGCTGCGCGCGGGAGCGCCGACGTCGCCGGCGCGTGCCGGCTGGGTGATCGGGCTCGGATCGGGTGCATCGGGTGCAACAATTGTCGCGCTCCATTGCCCCCTCGACGATATCGTACACATCGCGCTCTGGCACGGCGGCGCGGTCCTACTGGCAGCGGTCGCCGGGCGGCTGGTGCTGCCGCCGCTTCTGCGCTGGTGAGGATCTTTGTGGACAGCGACCACCCCCGTGTGTTACGGAGATAACACACAAGGAGACTGGTGATGCGAAACGGGACGAGGATGACGCTGCTTGCGATGATGCTGGCGACCGCGGCGGGGTGCAGCGGAGCCGAGAGGGCCGATAGCGGCCAGAAGAGCGAATCGCGTGCGGCAAGCGCAGGTTCGGCATCCACAAAATCGTTCGCGCTCAGCGGCTTCACCGGCGTCGTGGCAGCGGGCCCCTATGACGTGACGATCCGCCGTGGCGACAGCTTCGCGATCAGCGCCAAAGGGCCGCAGGCCGAGCTCGACCAACTCGAGATCGAGGTCGAAGGTTCGATGCTGGCGATCCGCCGCAAGAAAAGCAGCTGGAGTTTTCGCGATCATGACGATGTCGACATCATGATCACCATGCCGCGGCTCAGCGTGGTCAAGCTGACCGGCTCGGGCGCGGTCGAGGCCGACAGCGTCGAAGGCGATGCCGTCGAAGCCGCGGTCACCGGATCGGGCGAACTCAAGATCGCAAAGCTCAGCGGAACGCGCGTCAAACTCGACGTGTCGGGTTCGGGTGATCTTGAAGTTGCGGGCGGAAAGGTCGGCTCGGGCGAGATCAACGTCACCGGCTCGGGCGACGTCGACGCCGACGGATTGCTTGCCGATACGCTCAATGTCTCGGTAACCGGGTCGGGCGATGTCGAGGCGCAGGCGACCGGCCGCGCCGAGGTGCGCTTGCTCGGGTCGGGCGACGTGAAGATCGGTGGGGGCGCAAGATGCTCGACCCGCAAGTCCGGATCGGGCACCGTCACCTGCGGCTGACCCTATGGCGTCGATCCGTGCGGACGGCTAAGGCGGGATCATGATGCCGCCTTTCCGATGCGCCGCGCTCGCGGCCGCCGCCTTGCTGATCCCGGTCTGCGCGATGGCGGCCGAGAAGCGCTATGGTCTCACCAGTTTCGAGGCGATCGAGCTCAACGCCGACGTGACGGTTGAGATTGTCACGCGCGCGCCGGTGAGCGCGGTGGCGACCGGACCTGAGGACGCGCTCGACCGCCTGAGCGTCGAGGCACGCGACGGAAAACTGGTGATCGGCGAGCGCCGCTTTGCGGGGGGCGAGCGCAAGAGCAGAAGCCCGGCGCCGGTGGTGATCCGTATCAACGCTGCCAATCTGCGCTCGGCGATGGTGGCAGGCGCGGGATCGCTGACGATCGACACGCTGAAGGGCGCACGCGTGATGGTCGGCCTGCGAGGGCCCGGCCAACTTGTCGTCAAACGCCTCGATGCTGACCGGCTGTCCGTGGCGATGATCGGCAATGGCACGATGACGCTCGCTGGTTCGGCGCGCCAGGCCAATATGACATTTTCGGGCGGCGGGGCGGTCGATGCGGGCGAACTCGCGGTCGGCGAGCTAATCAGCGACAGCGAGGGCGCGGGCGATCACCGGCTTCGCGCGAGCCGGACCGCGGCGATCACAGCACGCGGGGTCGGCCGGACCGTGGTGCTGGGCCGGCCCGTTTGTACCGTGCGCAACGTCGGGAGCGGCAGCGTGGAATGCGGCGCGGGCAAATAGATTTCGGGAGGTGCCGTGCGCCCCGGGATCGGCGCCGAAACGCACCGGAACCACCCCAAGGCTGCACCCGCCGCCGACCTGCCTCTCCCAAGAAAGGAAAGCCCGCCCTTCCACCGGGGGGGGATCCTTTGTGGAGGCCGGCCCCTTCAGCAGACGCAGCGCGGCTTGGGCTTCGGTTTCCACTTCTTCTTGGCGACGTGGCGTTTGCGCACCGGCACCGTCTCATAATAGGTTCGGGTTGAGGTTTCGACCCGCTCGGTAACCACCGGCGCACCATTGGTGACGATCGTCGTCACGACAACGCCAGGGGTGTACCAGCCATAGCCGTAGCCATATCCATAGCCGTGGTGATAGACGCTGGTGCCGCCCGGATAATTGCCGCCGGGATAGTAGCGGCCGTGGTACTGGCTGCGGCTGGCCCACCAGCTCTCGCACTGTTTGCGGTCTGCCTCGCTGCCGATCGCGGCGCCAGCGATCGCGCCCACGCCGCCGCCGATCACGGTTCCGGCCGTACGGTTCCCCCGCCCTGCGATGCGGTTCCCCGCGACGCCGCCGATCAGACCGCCTGCGATTGCACCGCCGACCGCGTTACCATGTCCGCAGCGGCGCGCCATATCGGCGTCGTGGTGTGGGTCGTACCCGCCATGATATCTGTCCTCATAGGGCGGCGGCGGATACCCAGCGCCGGGGCGGCCCTCGACACTGCCCTCATAGCGTCCTTCGTAGCGACGTCCGTCGGGGGTTTCGTAAGTCCCGTCCCACGTCCCGGTCCAGCGCCCCTCGGCCTCATAGGTTCCGCTGTAGACCGCGTCGGGCGGCGGAGCGGGATAGTCAGGGCCGCGGCGATATTCGACTTCGCTCGGGATGCGGTCAGGATAGCCGGTATAAACACGCGTGTCGGACGCGGTGGGCGCACCGTAATCGAGCTTGGGGCGCGGATCATTCCCGAACGCGGCGCCTTCATTCAGATGTACCCTGCCGTGCGAAAAGGGCATCGAGGTCTCGGCACTCGATGCAGGTGCCGGCAGCAGCAACGATCCCGCGGCAATTCCCAAGAGCAAGACTGTGCGCATGGCTAACTCCCTGTTTCAACGGCTCGCGCTTCGAAGCGGAGCGGCTGGTTAACAATTTGTTTAGCAAAAAGCCGGGAGGCCAGCGAATCCGTTAACCCTCAACGGCGTCTCATTCTGGGTCAGCTTTGGCCAGCGAGAGCGGGAGCAATGCGCGCGACCAAGGCCTCGGCGCCCGCCTGATCATCGTGCGTGAAACGCGAGGGCAGGGGGCTGTCGAGGTCGAGTACGCCGATCAGACGATCCTGTGCGACGATGGGGACGACGAGTTCGCTGCGGCTTTCAGCATCGCAGGCAATATGCCCGGGAAAGGCGAGAACATCGTCGACGCGCTGGCTCGCGCGCAGCCGCGCTGCAGCGCCGCACACGCCCTTGTCGAGTGCGATGCGGATGCATGCCGCCTTGCCCTGGAAGGGGCCGAGGACGAGTTCGCTCCCGTCGAAGCGGTAGAAGCCCGCCCAGTTGAGGTCGGGTATCGCCTCCCAGATCAGCGCCGCCACATTGGCCATATTGGCGATTGCGTCTGCCTCGCCCCCGACGAGCGCCTCGGCGGCGTCCGCGGCTTCGGCCCAGCGTTCGAGTGGCTCGGTGGCGGTGAAGGCGAGGGCATAGGACATGGGTGCTTCTTTCGGCCGGGGAGGAGGCTGCCTAGATGGGAGCAGGATGGGCCGGCGTCAAACCCCCCCGGGGTCCTTCGCAGGGCGGCGGGGCGAAGCGGGCGAGCGAAGGGGTGTCGCCGCGCCAGCGCAGCTCGACCACCGCATAGGTTGCATTGTGGTCCGAGAGGCGGGGGCCCCGGCTACCATCAAAAAGGCTCGTCACCGCAAGCGGCACGACTTCGACCCTTGCGCCGCTTCCAACACCGATCAGATCCTGGAGCGCCGTCCATGCGCTCTCGTCGCTCATCGCAGCGGACCGGGCGTCCGTTCCGTCCCCTGAGAGCGGGGCGATCAGCCGGAAGCCGGGATCGCTTGCAAAGTGGCCGGTGCGATCGCCCGCGCGCTGCATGTTGAAATCGCCCGCCGCGATGACCGGACCTGCCATCGTTTCAGCAAGCAGCCGGTCATTCTCCATCGTCTGAATGCGATGCGCAGTCTCGGCGCGGGCGATCGCAACGCCCGAGGGCTCGCGCGAATTGCGATGGGTGTTGAACAGCCGGAGCGGTTCGGGGACGCCGGGTATGATCAGCGTCGCCACCATGCCGCCCTTGTTGGCGAGGCAGTCGTATCCTGCGCAGGCGCCCGAGCTGAAGGGCGCGGTGTGGCGGACAAAGAGCGGCAGGTCGGTCGCGATATAGAGCCCGCTGTCGAGCCACTTGCCGATGCCTTCGCCCTTGAACCACCGTGCTCCAGCATCATAGTCTGCAGGGCGCGGCGCTGCCGCCGCGGAACTGCGCTTCAGATCGCGCGAGGGGCCAGGCAATACCCAGCCGTAGCCGCCCGCGGCCGCGATCGCGGAGGCGGCGGGGGTAAATGCCTTGTGCAAAAACACTATGTCGGGCGCCTGCCCTGCGGCGCGGCGGCGTTCGAGCCAGAAGGCGATACGGTTCAATTGCCGTTCGCGTCCGAGCCGCGCGGGGAAGGGTAAACCTTCGACGTTGTAGAGCAGAATGCTGAGCCTCATCGCCTGCCACCCGTCCCCCCGTTCGATGACGGGTGGCAGGCGCGCGGGGTCGTAGCATTGGGCGCGCCGCTCGATCCGCGCCGCGTCACCGTCCGGAAACATCGCCCACAGCAGGAAGGCGGCGAGCGCAAAGATCGCCGCGGCGCGCGCGAGCGCCTGCCCTATTCGACGTTCAGTCCGGTCCATTTCGCGGCGAAGGCGTATTTATCTGCCGCCTCGGCGATGATCTTGTCGGTCGGCTTGCCCGACCCGTGGCCGGCGCGTGTCTCGATTCGGATGAGGTGCGGCTTGTCGCCTACCTTGGCGTGCTGGAGCGCTGCGGCATATTTGAAGCTGTGCCCTGGCACCACGCGATCGTCGGTGTCGGCGGTTGTCACCAGGACCGCGGGATATTCGACGCCGTCCTTGATGTTGTGATAGGGTGAATAGGACAAGAGGTTGTGGAAATCCGCCTCTTTTGAGGGATAACCATAATCGTCGACCCAATAACGCCCGGCGGTGAAGCGGTCGAAGCGCAGCATGTCCATCACGCCGACCGCAGGCAGCGCGACGGCGAAAAGATCGGGGCGCTGGTTGGTGACCGCGCCGACTAGGAGCCCCCCGTTCGACCCGCCCTCGATCGCCAGCTGCCCTTTGCCTGTGATCCCTTCGCGGATCAGATATTCCCCCGCGGCGATGAAATCGTCGAAGACGTTCTGCTTCTTGTCGAGGCGGCCGGCATCGTGCCACGCCTTGCCATATTCGCCGCCGCCGCGGAGGTTCGCGATGGCAAGCACGCCACCCTTGTCGACCCAGGCGAGCTTGGTCGGCGAGAAGGCGGGGATCATCGAGACGTTGAAGCCGCCGTAGCCGTAAAGCAGCGTCGGTGAACCTTTGCTGCGGTCGATTCCCTTCTTCATGACCAGGAACATTGGCACCTCGGTGCCGTCCTTCGAATGATAGAAACGCTGCTCGACCGAGAATTGCCTGGGGTCGAAGGTCAGCTTGGGTTCGGCGAAGATGCTGCTCGCTCCGGTCAACGTATCAAGCCGGTAGATGGTCGTTGGCCGCGCGTAGCTCGAAAAGGAGTAAAAGGTCTCGGGATCTCCCGGCTTGCCGCCGAAGCCCGCGGCGGCTCCGATGTCGGCGAGATTGATATTGGCGACGGGCTGGCCGGCCAGTGTCACCATCCGGGCTTCCGACTTCGCATCGCCGAGATAGGAGAGAATGATGCGGTTTCCGACCTGCGAGGCCCCGACGAGCGTCGCCTCACTCTCCGCGACCAACGGCGTCAGCGCCTTCGGCCTGCGGATATCCATTGCGACGATCCGCTGGCGCGGCGCATCCTTGTTGGTGAGGAAGATGAAGAGCGGCCCCTCGTTGCCGACATATTCCCAGTTATTCGCAAAATCCCCGACGAGCACACGGGGCTTCGCGCCCTTCTTGCCGAGCTGATAAAGCGTCACACCATAGCGTTCGTCGGTTCCCTCCGAGGACGTCACGATGAGATATTGCCCATCATCCGTCACCTGGGCGCTATGGTTGAGTGCGGGCTTGTCCGGTGAGGCGTGGATCAGCACGTCCTCGGACTGCGGCGTGCCGAGCCTGTGAAAATAGATGGCGTGGTTTTCGTTGAGCGACTGGAAAGCATCGCGCGCGTCGGGCGCTGGAAATCGCGAATAGTAAAAGCCGCTGCCGTCCTTCGCCCAGTCGAGCGCGGAATATTTTACCCATTGCACCTCGTCGGGCAGGTCATTGCCGGTCGCAACGTCCATCACACGAACGATGCGCCAATCGGTCCCGCCGTCCTGCACCGAATAGAGCAGATAGGCGCCATCCTTCGACGGCGTCCATTCCGCGAGCGCGGTCGCGCCGTCTTTGGCCCACCCGTTAGGATCGATCAGCACCCTGGCTTCGCCCGTCAGTCCCTCGCGGACATAGAGCACCGACTGCGGCTGCAGCCCGTCATTGCGGGTGTAGAAATAGCGGTTGCCCGCTTTTTCCGGGAGGCCGAACCGCTCATAATTATAAAGCTCGCTCATCCGCTTCGCAAAGATGTCGCGTCCCGGCAATGTGTCGAGATAGGCGTCGGTGACCGCGTTCTCGGCGGCCACCCACTCCGCGACCTTGGGATTGACGCGGACATCATCCTCGAGCCAGCGATAGGGATCAGCGACATCAACCCCGAACTGGGTTTCGACGGTGTCGCCGCGCACCGTGTCGGGATAGGTGAGCGAGAGCGCGGGAGCGGTCGCTGTCGCCCTTTCGGCAGCCTGCGCACTGGCGGGAGCCGACATCAGCAGGGCCAGCGCCAGCGGGGCGCGAAAGGCAGGTCGGGACATGGCAAGGCGATCCTCATCGTCGGGTAATAATAATGCGCGGCACTGTAAGGATGGAAAAGGAGCGGGCAAGGGGATTCGGGGCGCGGGCAGGGCAATCGCTTCAGGTTAACGATTGGGGGAAAGGCGCTCGCGCCGCGCCCCAACGAAAAAGGGCGGCCTTCCTGTCGGGGCCGCCCTTCATGTCTGTGATCAAGGTCCTTGTCAGGCGTCCTCGAATTCATCCTCGGCGTTCACCGGGCCAGAATCCTGGCCCTTGGCTTCCACGTCGCGGTCGACGAACTCGATGATCGCGATCGGAGCGGCGTCGGAAGCGCGGATGCCGGCCTTGATGATACGGGTGTAGCCGCCGTTGCGGTCCTTGTAACGCTCGGCGAGCACGTCGAACAGCTTGGTGAGCTGGGTGTCGTCCATCAGCCGGCTCTTGGCGAGGCGGCGATTGGCAAGCCCGCCGCGCTTGGCGAGCGTCACGAGCTTTTCGACATAGGGACGCAGTTCCTTCGCCTTGGCGACGGTCGTCGTGATCTGTTCATGCTTGATGAGTGCGGCCGACATGTTGCGGAACAGGGCCGTGCGGTGCGCGCTGGTGCGCTGCAGCTTCCGGCCACCCGATTTATGACGCATGATACTTTCCTTCGTTTGTCAAAGGGGCCGTGCGAGGTACCCCAAGCCAGGTCGATTTAAGGGGCCGACCCTTTTCCCACCGCGATAGCAGCCCCGGCTTTCGCCGGGGCGAATGCCATCTTTAGCCCAGCAGTTCCTGCTCGAGCTTCTTGGCCATTTCCTCGATGTTCTCGGGCGGCCAGCCCGGGATATCCATGCCGAGGCGCAGACCCATCGACGAGAGCACTTCCTTGATTTCGTTCAAGGACTTGCGACCGAAGTTCGGGGTGCGCAGCATTTCGGCTTCGGTCTTCTGAACGAGGTCACCGATGTAGATGATGTTGTCGTTCTTGAGGCAGTTTGCACTGCGGACCGAGAGTTCGAGCTCGTCGACCTTTTTCAGAAGGAAGCGGTTCAGCTGATTGACGTCCGATTCGTCGCTGGCTGCCGAGGGGGCTGCCATGCCGATCAGGCCGCTGTCGTTCATCGCTTCTTCGAAGTGGACGAAGACCTGCAGCTGGTCCTGAAGGATGCGCGCGGCATAGGCGACAGCATCTTCCGGCGTGACCGTCCCGTCGGTTTCGACGGTCAGGTTGAGCTTGTCATAGTCAAGCTCCTGCCCGATGCGGGCATTGTCGACCTTGTAGGCGACCTGACGGACGGGCGAATAGAGCGAGTCGACCGGGATCAGACCGATCGGTGCGTCGGCCGGGCGGTTGGCGGTAGCCGGAACATAACCCTTGCCGGTATCGGCAACGAGTTCCATGTTGAGCGTCGCACCCTCGTCGAGGTGGCAGATGACATGGTTGGGGTTCATCACCTTGATGTCACCCGACACCATGATGTCGCCCGCCTTTACCGTCGCGGGCCCGGTTGCCGAAAGCTGGAGCCGCTTCGGGCCTTCGCCTTCCATCTTGAGCGCGATCTGCTTCACGTTGAGAACGATGTCGGTGACATCTTCCCGAACGCCGGCGAGGCTGGAGAATTCGTGGAGCACATTCTCGATCTTGATCGAGGTGATTGCAGCGCCCTGGAGCGACGAGAGCAGCACGCGGCGCAGCGCGTTGCCGAGCGTCAGGCCAAAACCGCGCTCGAGCGGTTCGGCCACGAAGGTCGCCTTGCGCTTGCCGTCGCCGCCGGCCTTGATTTCCAGGTTGCTGGGCTTCTTCAATTCCTGCCAGTTCCGGATATTGACAGTCATGGACTTCCCTTTGCTTTGGCGGGACAGGCGGGGGTCGGCCACCGGTCCAGCGAGAGATTTGGTGCGGGCGGCGCCCCGGCGTGGGACGCCCCCTTAAAAGACGTCAGACGCGGCGGCGCTTGGCCGGGCGGACGCCATTGTGCGGGATCGGGGTCACGTCGCGGATCGAGGTGATGTGGAAACCGACTGCCTGCAGGGCCCGCAGGGCCGACTCGCGGCCTGCGCCGGGGCCCTTGACCTCGACCTCAAGCGTGCGGACACCATGTTCGGCGGCCTTCTTGCCTGCATCCTCGGCGCAAACCTGCGCAGCGTAGGGAGTCGATTTGCGGCTGCCCTTGAAGCCCATCATGCCGGCGCTCGACCAGGCAATTGCATTGCCCTGCGCGTCGGTGATGGTGATCATCGTGTTGTTGAAAGTCGCGTTGACGTGGGCCACACCCGACGAGATATTCTTGCGTTCGCGCCGGCGAAGGCGCTGCGGTTCACGAGCCATGATGCTGAATCCTACCTAATCCATGAAGCGGGCCGGGGCGCAGCCGAAACGGGCGGCCGCCGGCGCGGAAAAACCGGCTTACTTCTTCTTGCCGGCGATCGGCTTCGCCTTGCCCTTGCGGGTGCGCGCGTTGGTGTGCGTGCGCTGGCCGCGAACGGGAAGGCCCTTGCGATGACGCAGGCCGCGATAGCAGGCGAGGTCCATCAGGCGCTTGATGTTCATCGCCGTGTTGCGGCGAAGATCGCCCTCGACCGTGTGGTCGGCGTCGATCGCCTCGCGGATCTGCAGGACTTCGGCGTCCGACAGGTCCTGGATGCGGCGGCTGTGGTCGATCCCCAGCTTGTCGGCGATGTCGACGGCAGTCTTGCGACCGATGCCGTGGATGTAGGTGAGCGCGATGATCACGCGCTTGTTGGTCGGGAGATTGACACCCGCGATACGAGCCATTGCAAACTTTCTCCTGCTCCACAGGGCGCGCTGGCAAACGGCCCTATCTCAAAGCGTCTGATTTCCAACGCAAAAAACGGACCACGAATTCGCTCGCTGCGATTCGCCGTCCGGTCAGCCTGTCGGAATGGGGTGCAGCTAAGGAGAGTCGCACCCAATGTCAAGCGATCCGACCGCTTTTGTCAGGGCAATCGCTTCAGGTTAACGATTGGGGGTGGCGATTGAAGAGCTGAGCTGATTCAGGGGTGCTCCACCTAGGAGGGGGCATTTGATGGCCGGCACTGTATCGCTACTGGATCATTTTTCGGCGCTGAAGGATCCGCGCCAGCAATGGCGGGTGATCTATCCACTTCGAGAGATCCTGTTTCTGGTTCTGTCCGCGACGCTGAGCGGAATGGAAGATTTTGTCGAGATCAGGCTGTGGGGACAGCAGCGTCTGGACTTCCTGCGCCGCTTTCTGCCCTTTGAGCGCGGGATACCGGCGCACGACACTTTGAACGACGTGATCAATGCGATCGACGAGGAGCTGTTCAAATCCTGCTTTGCGAGCTGGGTAGAGACGCTTCGCGAGCAGGAGCCGGACATTATCGCGATCGACGGCAAGACCTCGCGCCGGTCGCATGACCGCGGCCGCGGCCGTGATCCGCTGCACATGGTATCCGCCTGGGCGACGCGCCAGCGTCTGGTTCTGGGACAGGAGGCGATCGAGCATAAATCGAACGAGATCGTCGCCATTCCGCGCCTGCTCGAGCGACTGGAACTCAAGGGCGCGCTGGTGACGATCGACGCCATGGGCACCCAGAGCGAGATCGCCGAGAAGATCGTGGCGAAGGGGGGTGATTATTTGCTGGCGCTCAAAGCCAACCGGCCTGCTACCTATAGGGATGTGGTCCGCTTCTTCGCCGAGCCGCCTGCCGATCAGCTCTCCGAGCCCTTCGAAACGGTCGAAAAGGATCACGGCCGCCTCGAGAGCAGGCGTCATGTCGTATGCCACGAGGTGGATTGGCTGTTCTCCGACCGGCGCTATCCCGACGAACCACGATTCCCGCATCTCGCCATGATCGCGATGGTCGAAACCCAAGTCGAACGACAGGGGCGCCTCGAGCAGGAGCGACGTTATTATCTCTCCTCTGCCAAGCTCGATGCCAAAAGCTTCGCCGCTGCCGTACGCGCCCATTGGGGCATCGAAAACCGGCTTCACTGGGTCCTCGATGTCGTCTTCCATGACGACCTCGCCCGCCTCAGAACCGGTTCCGGCCCCCAAAATATGGCCGTCGTCAAACACATGGCCATGAACCTCGTGCGCGCTCAGGACGATAAGCACAGCCTCAAGGTCCGGCGAAAACTCGCCAACCTCAATCCCGACTACCTCCAGAAACTCCTCACTCAAGACCCCGCGTTAACCTGAAGCGATTCCCCTGCCGCTTTTGTGGGCGATCGAAAGGGTGACCCCGCTCCAGCCGACACGCGATACGCCCGCAAGGTCTGAAGCGCAAGATCAGGATGTCAGCGCGACGGCGCGATCGCGGAGGCGGGCGACGACGGCATCGTGGATGCCGGGAGCGCAGGCGATGACGCCGAAGGCCTGGGCCCGCGGCGTATTGAAGACGAGCGGCGCGCCAAAAGCGTCGGTGACGGTCGCGCCAGCTTCGGTTGCGATCAGCGCCGCTGCCGCGACGTCCCATTCGAACCCCCAGCGCAGCGTCGCAACCAGATCGGCGCGGTCGTCGGCAACGAGCGCCATGCGCAGCGCGATGCTGTTCGGCTTGGTTACCATGACGAGATCGCGGTCGATCTTTGGCAGATTGTCGGCGGGCACGCGTGCGCCGCCGAATTGCGTGCGGCGGCTTGCCCGCAGCGGCTCGCCGTTAAGCTGGGCGCCCTCGCCGCGCTGAGCGACCCATAATTCGTCCAGCGCGGGGGCGTAGAGCACCCCAAGTTCCGGCGTGCCATCGACCACAAGGGCCACCGACACCGCCCAGCCCGGACGCCCCCGGATGAAATCGCGTGTCCCGTCGATCGGGTCGACGCACCACATGGCACGCCGTGATAGACGCGCGTCATTGTCCGCGGTCTCCTCCGACAGCCACCCCGCTTCAGGGACCATCGCGCCAAGAACCGCCTTCAGGCGCGCGTCGACCGCGAGGTCGACGTCGCTCACGGGATTGTCGTGCGACTTGTGCCAAACGTCGATCGCCTGGCCCTCTCCCCGCCAGCGCGCCATCGCCATGTCCCCGACCTCGCGCGTTGCGGCAATCACCGCTTCAAGATTGCGGCCCGGCAAGCCTGCCCCCGTCTAGCTGCTCGCGACGGTCATGCCGTCGATGCGCAGCGTCGGAACGTTGGTGGCGTGGCGAAACTCCAGATCATTCGCCGGCACAAGCGCGGCGAACATGTCGATCAGATTTCCCGCTATCGTGAATTCGGCGATGGGCCCGGCAACTGCGCCGTCGCGGATGACGAAGCCCGACGCGCCGCGGCTATAGTCGCCGGTAACCGGATTGACCCCCTGGCCGATCAGCTCGGTGATATAGACCCCCTCGGTTATGTCCGCCATCAGCGCCGCGGGGGTGACCCCCCCGGGAGCAAGATGCAGATTGCTTGCGCTCACCCCGGATGCACCGCCGCCCCGGGTCGCATGACCGGTGGGGGCAAGGCCGAGCTGCTTGGCCGAAGCGGTATCGAGCAGCCAGCCGGTGATCCGGCCGTCCGCGACGATGTCGCGCGCCGCGGTCGGCAGGCCCTCGCCGTCGAAGGCGCGGCTGCGAAGTCCGCGCAGACGGTGCGGATCGTCGCGAATGACGATGGCGCTGTCGAACAGCTGGCGATCCTCCTTGCCGAGCAGAAAGCTGGTTCCACGCGCAACGGCCGGGCCGGCGATCGCGCCGAGCAGATGGCCGACCAGGCTGCTCCCGACCCGCGGATCGACGACGACAGGCACCTTGCCGACTGGCGCCTTGCCGGGGTTCAGCCGCGCGACGGCGCGCCGTCCGGCGCGCGTGCCGATGTCATCGGCGCTTTCAAGGTCGGAGAGATGATGGGCACTGTGCCAACCGTAATCACGCTGCATCGCCGCGCCTTCGCCTGCGATGACGCTCGCCGAGAGGCTGTGCCCGCTCGCGCCATAACCTCCCGCGAAGCCGTGACTCGTTACGAGCGCGAAGCGGGTGCGGCTATGGCTTGCGCTGCCGCCCTCGCTGTTCGTGACCCCGGTCACAGCGCGCGCAGCTTGCTCCACCCTGAGCGCGGCCGCGCGGAGGGCCTCGGGGTCGGCCTCGCTGCCATCGTCCAGATCGAGATCGGGGAGAGACCCCTTGAACAGCAGCTCGCCCGGCGCGAGGCCGGCATAGGGGTCCTCGGGGGCCTCGCGCGCCATCGCGACGCAGCGTTCGACCAGCCCTGCCAGTTCGCTTGCATCCATATCGGCGGTCGACACGCTCGCACTTCGCTGGCCGACGAAGACGCGCAGGCTGATGTCCTGGCTTTCGGAGCGTTCGACATCCTCGAGCGCGCCAAGGCGCATCGACACGGAGGTCGCGGCATTGCAGTAATAGAGCGCGTCGGCGGCGTCGGCGCCCGCACGGGTTGCGGCGTCGCACAGCATTTGCGCACGGTCGAGGGCTTCGGCAACGGTCAGCATGGCCGCGCCCTAGACCGGGCGCAGCGGGTCGTCAAAAATTTTAGTCGAAACTCACCCCGCGACGGCGGCAAGTGCCTGCGTCGCAGCAAGCGCGCCGCTGACCCACAGAAAGGGCAGCGCGAGCGCGGCGAGCCACAGGCGGCGTACGTCGCGGCGGAAGCGCGCGTGGAGCCCCCAGCTGGCGAGCGCCTGGCGGCTGAGATGATACCAGCGCCGTTCAGTGATCCGCGCAACGGGTAGCGCCAGCGCGAGCAGCATGATGAGGGCGATGATGGTGAACGCCGACGGGGCGCCAGCGGCAATCGCGCTCGACACCAGCCAGATCTGCAGCGCCGCAAAGGCGAGCAGCGCTGCTGCCACATGAACGGTCATCCGCCGTCCAAGGCTACGCGCCGCAGGTACGCTGGGAGTCGAGCGCCCCAGGAGGCGCGGTCCGAACGTCGATGCCATCTTTTATCAGCCTCCCCGGCTGGCGATTCCCAGAAGGAACCAGGTTTTCAGCCGTTTTTCCCCGAGTCAAGGCAGGATGCCGCCGATTCGTTAATTTTCCGCATCCATTCGTCGAAGATTTGCAACAAAATGAAGTCGAAATGCTCTGTGTGAGCGAAAAGACGCGCCTTTTTACGGGCAAGACGGGCTGTGGGCTTGCCTCCCGGGGCGCTACCAAAAGGCTGGTCCACACCAGCGACGGGTCTATCTGCAAGCGGATGACGGTCTCGCACCGTCCAGCGGCTGTTGATCCCGCTTAGAAAACAGGGGAAATCCTATGCGTCATCTCGCCCTTATCGCGGCTCTCGCTTTGCCGATCACGTCAGCTCTTGGAGAGGAAGCGCCGCCCGCGGCTGTCGAGGCCCGGCCTGCGGCGCTCATCGCCGACGGTGTGCCTTCCGTGCCATCTGAACTTGCTGCCGCAACGCGCCCCTATATGGAAAGCCGCGGCGCGAATTTTATCGGTTGGAACGACAGAGACAAGTCGATGCTGATCGTGACCCGCTTCGGCAATACGAACCAGATCCACCGCGTCGCGGCGCCGATGGGCGCGCGCCAGCAGCTGACGTTCGAGGAAGAGCCGGTGAGCTCGGGCGCCTGGTCGCCGAAGAGCGCCAATGTCATGCTGGTGGAGAAGGATATTGGCGGCAATGAATTTTACCAGATCTACGCGATGAAGAACGGGCGGCCTGTGCTGCTCACCGACGGCAAGAGTCGCAACAGCCTCGATGCGTGGAGCGATGACGGAACGCTCATCGGCTTTACCTCGACCCGGCGCAACGGCCGGGACAGCGACCTTTATGTCATGAACCCGCACGACCCGGCTTCGGTGCGCATGGTCGCCGAGGTTGAGGGTGGCGGCTGGAATTTGGTCGACTTTGCTCCCGACAAGAGTTGGGCGCTGGTTGCCAAATATGTCTCCGTACAAAAGGTCGACCTCTACCGGCTCGACCTTGGGGGCGGAACGCTGACGCCCATCGGCGATCACGCCAAGACGATCGCGTTCGGCGGCGCGGCCTTCGCGCCGGACGGGACCATCTGGGTGACCAGTGACGAGGGGTCGGATTTTCTCCGGCTGGGGACGCTCGATCCCAAAAGCGGTGCCTTCACACCGCGCGGTCCGGCCGAAGAATGGGATGTCGGCTCCTTCGACATTTCAGATGACGGCCGCTTCATTGCCTATGTCGTGAACGAGGCGGGGATCAGCAAGCTTCGCATCCTTGACGCCGGGAGCGGCAAGGTGCGCACGGTGGATGCGCTCCCTGCGGGGATCATCGGCGGCGTCGACATCGCGCCGTGGGGCGAGATCGGGCTCAGCTTCACCTCCGCGCGAAGCGCTGCGGACGCCTACAGCGTTGATCCTGAGAGCCTCAAGGTGACACGCTGGACGCAGAGCGAGACAGGCGGGCTCGACGTGACGAAGAATGTCGAGCCGGAACTTGTGCGTGTAAAGAGCTTCGACGGGCTGACGGTGTCGGGGTTCCTCTATCGCCCCGATGCGGCAAAATTCCCCGGCAAGCGCCCCTTGATCATGAACGTTCACGGCGGACCTGAAGGGCAGTCACGGCCCGGGTTTCTCGGGCGCAACAATTATCTGCTTAATGAGCTTGGCATCGCCATCTTCTATCCCAACGTCCGTGGATCCACAGGCTATGGCAAGACGTTCGTCAGCCTCGACAATGGACCCTTCAAGCGCGAAGACAGCGTCAAGGACATGGGGGCGTTCCTTGATGTGCTGGCGAAGGATCCTTCGCTCGATGCGGCACGCTTCGGCCTGACCGGGGGCAGTTACGGCGGCTATATGTGCTATGCTGCTGCCATTCATTATGCCGACAGGTTGCGCGCCAATCTGTGCGTCGTCGCGATCTCGAACTTTGTTACCTTTCTTGAAAACACCCAGGATTACCGCCGCGACCTGCGCCGCGTCGAATATGGCGACGAGCGCGTCCCCGAGCAGCGCGCAAAGCTCTTGGAAATCTCGCCCCTCACGCGCGTCGGCGACATCCGCAAGCCGCTCTTTGTCGTAACGGGCGCCAATGATCCGCGCGTGCCGGCATCCGAAGCCGAGCAGATCATCGCAGCGGTGCGCAAGAACGGCGGGACCGCGTGGCATCTCATAGGTACCAACGAGGGGCATGGCTTCGCCAAGAAGGAGAACGCCGACTATCAATTCTGGACCTCGCTGCTGTTCTGGCAGCAATATCTCCTCGATTGATGATGCCGTCTTGACCCGGGCACGGGCGGGGGCCTAGCGGATTTCCATTCTTTCATCGAATGGGGACTCGATGCGCCGGCCCAAATTGCTCGATACGATGCGCGACTATAGCTGGCAGCTGTTTCGTGCCGACGCATTAGCCGGCATCAGCGTCGCTCTCGTCGCATTGCCGCTGTGCATCGCCATTGCCATCGCATCGGGCAGCACGCCCTTCGTCGGGCTCGTCACTGCAATCATCGGCGGGTTTGTCATTTCATTGACGAGTGGCAGCCGGGTACAGATCGGCGGGCCGACCGGGGCCTTCATTGTCGTCGTATATGGCGTGATCCAGGATCACGGGATGGACGGGCTGATCGTCGCAACGATCATGGCCGGACTGATCCTGATCCTTGCGGGCTATTTCCGTGCGGGGCGGCTGATTGCGCTGATCCCAGAGGCGGTGATCAACGGCTTCACCATCGGGATCGCTGCCATCATTGCCGCGAGCCAGCTGGCCGATGCGATGGGGTTATCGGCAGGCAAGGTTCCTGCCGACATGATCCCCAAGATCGAGGCGCTGTGGGCCGCGCGCGCATCGTTCAGTGGCATTGCCTTTGCGGTCACGGCGGTGACAATCGCGGCCATCCTCCTGCTTCGTCGCTGGCGTCCGCGCTGGCCGGTGCTCGTGATCGCGGTGGGTGCCGCCTCGCTCGCGGTTCTCTCGCTCAACCTGCCGGTCGATACGGTGGGCTCGCGGTTCGGCGCGCTGCCGAGCGGTCTGCCCGCGCCCCACTGGCCGCAGGTGACGTTGGAGCGATTGGCCGAACTCCTCCCTTCTGCGCTGACCATCGCCTTTCTTGCCGGGGTCGAATCGCTGCTTTCAGCGATCGTCGCCGACCGCATGTTCGGCGGCCAGCACCGGCCAAGTGCCGAACTGCTCGCGCAAGGCTACGCCAATGTCCTCACGCCGCTGTTCGGCGGTCTGCCTGTGACGGGCGCGATCGCGCGCACAGCGACCAATGTCCGCGCCGGCGGGCGGACACCGGTGGCGGGAATGGTGCACGCGCTTGTGATCCTGTTTGTGCTCCTCGTCGCCGGTGGGCTCGCGGGTGCGCTGGCTTTGCCCGCGCTCGCCGCGGTGCTGCTCGTGACGGCCGCCAATATGGCGGAGCCCGAAAAATGGCGCGAGCACTGGTCGCTGCCGTGGGACGAGCGGCTGTTGTTGCTGCTCACCCTGTTCCTCACTGTCTTTGCCGACCTGACGATCGCGATCGGTGTGGGGGTTGCCTTGGGGCTTTTGCTCCGCTGGTGGAAAGGCGCGCGCACGGCCCTCTGGACGCCGCGCGAGCGCTAGCAATCAGTTTTGCGGCAGCGCCGGCAGCGCTTCTGCGTCCGGTTCAACCTCGTCCGTTGCAGGGGCGGGCGCTTCGCCATTGGCTTGGCGCTCAAGCTCTTCGGCTGCCTTCTGGCGTTCGGCGAGCGCTCGCTCCTCGGCAACCACCGCAGCTTCGACCTCTTCGGCTGCTGCGTCGATTCCCGCGAGCCTTTTTGCACGTTCGTCGGCGATCATCGCCTGCCAGTCGGTCTTGTCGGCCGCCTGTGCTTCGGCCTTTGCGCCCGAGACCAGCTGCTGAGTACAGCCGGTAAAGCCGCCAAGCCCGACCGGCGAGCAGCTGTCGGTGCCGAAGCGGCCGACGCGCTCCATCGCGACGACGCGGTTCAGCCATGCCTGGTTGCGCGGATCGAGCGGATCGCCGCCACGGAAAATCTGCGGCACGCGGTAGCGGTCGGCTTCGGGCAAGCGGTTGCAGACCACAATCTCGTCAGGGCTGCTCGGCTCGCACTTGTCATTGCCATAGACGATGACCTGATTGACCTTTTCGTTCGGCGTCTCGGCAGCCTCCTGCGCCTGGGCAGGAAGGGCGGCGACGCTACCGGCAAGGAACAGCGCGATAAGGGGCAAGCGGGTCATCTTCTTTTCCTTCGTCAATATCACGATGCCTGGCACCGTGCCCCTGCATCCCCGCTGAACGGGCCGGGTTGAAAATAGTCTATCAGATACGTTTCGACAGGGCGATGGCTGCGCGGCAGCCTGCCCGGATGGCGAGGTTGAGGAGGGGATAGGCGGGGGCGTTTTCGGCGCCGGCCGCGACCGCCGCCTTCTTGTGCTCAAGCTCTTCCGCGCGGAACTCAGCGACCGCGCCGGACAATTCGGGGTCGCTGTTGCCAAGTTCGGAAAGCTGCTTTTGGTAGTGGCGGTCGATTTCGGTCTCGACCGCGGCAGTGCATGCCATCGCGGCGCGCGGCCCCATCGCGGCGGTCACCGCACCGAGCGCGAAGCCTGCGACGTCCCAGACTGGCTGCAAGGCGGTAGGCCGCACGCCCCGGCGCGTGATCATCGCGTCGAAAAACTTGCGGTGACGCTCTTCCTGCTCGGCCATATGCGCGATCTCGCGCGCCATGGGATGGCGGTCGCCCATGACGGCGAGCTGGCCGGCATAGATGCGCGTTGCGCCATATTCGCCGGCTTGGTCGACGCGGATCATCGACGCCGTGCGCCGATCGGCCGGTGGAGAAATGCTCGTCATGCCGCAGATGTGGGCCGGCGGCGGAGCAAGGTCAAGACGAGCGCGGCGGCGGCGAGGGAGAAGACCGCGTTGAAGCCTGCGAGTGAAACTCCGAACAGCGTCCATTGCGGCACGTCGCAGCGGATAATGGGAGCCGCCATGATCGTGTCGAGGGTGATGGGACCGCTCTGACCCGTGCTGCACGTCGTCAGCCCCTCCCAGAAGCCATATTCGACCCCGGCGTGAAAGATGCCGATCGCCCCGCTGACCGCAATCGCAAGCGCGGCGAACAAAGTCAGCGCTCGCATCGCTCCTTCATTGCGGCGCAGGAGCAGGGCCAGCGCCGCGAGCACCATCGCCGCCTGGTGCGGCCAGCGCTGCCAATAGCACATTTCGCAAGGATGGAGGCCGAAGCCATATTGCGACACCAAGGCCCCCCCATAGAGGATGAGGGGAGCCAGCAGCGCCAGCAGCGGCGCAGCGTAACGGCTGTTCAGCATAGGACGACTCCGCCGGCTGCGTCAGTTGCGGCGCGCCGGCTTGGCGGCGGCCTTTGCAGTCTGAGCCATGCGCGGGGGCACCGGCGCCACGCGCCCGATCGTTTGCAGCGCATAATGGAGCTGGAAATCTTCGATCCCCTTCGCCTTCAGCTCTTCGGCCGTCGCGGTGAAGCGCGGATCGGGCTTTTCGTCGCTTTCGATCAAGCTGTTGTCGACCTTTTTCTCGTTGATCAGGTGACGGCGCAGGTCGCTCTCGCGGAAGGACGGGCGGTTCTTGTAATCGGGGTCCGAAAGCTGCGGTACGCGAATGTCGGGCTCGATGCCGCCTTCCTGCACGCTCCGGCCCGATGGCGTATAGTAGCGCGCGGTCGTCAGACGGAGCGCGGTGGTGTCGGTCAGCGGCAGGACCGTCTGCACCGATCCCTTGCCGAAGCTGCGCTCGCCCATCACCACGGCGCGATGCTGATCCTGAAGCGCCCCGGCAACGATTTCCGAGGCTGACGCCGATCCCGCATCGATGAGCACGATCACCGGCGCGCCGCCAGCCTGGTCACCGGGCTTGGCAAAATAGCGTTCGATATCGCCCTTGCGGCGCCCGCGCTGCGAAACGATCTCGCCGCGATCGAGGAAGAGGTCGCTTACCCCCACGGCTTCGTCGAGCAGCCCGCCGGGATTCGACCGGAGGTCGAGCACCCAGCCGCGCGGCGTGTGGCCAAGCGATTTTTGCACCGCGATCATCGCCGCCTTGAGATCGGTGGTGGCATCGGCCGAGAAACTGCTGATGGTCAGCACACCGACCCCGTCCTTGACTTCCCATTTCACGGGTTTGAGGTCGATGATCTCGCGCGTCAGCGAGAGCTCCATCGGCTTGTCCTGGCCTTCGCGAACCACGGTGATATCAATCTTTGTTCCCGGACGGCCGCGCATCTTTTCGACGGCCTCATCGAGTGTCATGCCGAAGATGAGCTGCTTGTCGATGTGGGTGATATAGTCGCCGGCCTTGATTCCAGCGCGGTCGGCAGGCGTGTCGGCGGTCGGCGCGATCACCTTGACGACCCCATCCTCCATCGTCACCGAGAGGCCGAGCCCGCCATATTCGCCGTCGGTCTGGGTCCGAAGGTTCGAATAGTCGCGCGCGTCCAGATAGCCCGAGTGCGGATCGAGGCTGGCAAGCATGCCATTGATAGCGCCTTCGATCAGCTTGTCGTCGCTGACCGGTTCGACATAATTGGCCTTCACCTCCATGAACACGTCCATGAAGCGGGAAATCTCGTCGGTGGTCGACGCGTCGACGGTCGCCATTGCGCCGGTAGCCAGCGGCACCAGTGCGAGTGTGCTCAGCGCAGCGGCACCTTGCCAAAGGGCAAAGCGGCGCCGGGGTGAAGCGGCGGTCTTGGTCGGTTCGATCATTGGCGTCTTTCGTGTCCTCGCGGGAACTCTCCCGCCCTTATAAACCCCGGCGCGCCATCCTCCAATGCATTTGAAGCGGCGTCAAGCATGCGCCGGGCGTCACCCGAGCATGGCGGCGACGTCCACAGGGCGGCCTGCGCGGCGCAGCTCGACAGTGATGCGGCTGTCGCCGGACCCGGCGCGCCCCACCGGTGTCCCGGCGTCGAGCGTGTCGCCAACCCCCACCGACAGCGCGATCATCCCCGTCAAAAGCGATGTCCAGCCTCCGCCATGATCGATGATGACGATCTTGCCATAACCGCGATAATCGCCCGCGAAACTCACCCTTCCGGGCGCGGGGGCGACGACCTGGCCGCCGGGGCGCGCGGCGATGGTAATCCCGCGCGAGCGCACCCCGCTGTCGTTTACCTCCCCGAGACCCTCGACGATGCGACCGACGACCGGCAGGCGATAAGCGCCGCGGCTCATCTCGGCGGCAGGGGCAGCGACCGCGGCAGCGGCAATTTCGGCGCTGGCCGGATTGCGCGGTCGCGGAAGCGGTCCCGCAAGCTGCGCGAGCTCGGCCCGTACTGCGCTATCGGCCTCGAGCGAATCCATCAGCTCGACGATGTCGCGGGCCTTCTCCCCCAGTCCGAGTGCGCGGTCGGCCTCCAGCCGGGCGCTGCTCATCAGATCGCGGGCGCGGAGCCGCCCCTCATTTTCGAGCCGGGTCAACTCATCGCGTCGCACGGCGAGTTCGGCCTTGCTCGCGCCAAGCGCCTTCAGTGCGATCGCTTGCTGCTGCTGCACGGTGCGAAGCTCTGCTAGCTCGCGGCGCACTCCGGCCGTGCGTCTGCGGATCACCGGCATCACCGCATCGAGCACCGCGCGGGCGTGTACCATGTCGCGGAGCGATCCCGGCTGCGCGAGCACCGTCACCGGGGGCTGGCGGGTGAGGTGCTGAAGCGATGCGGCAAGCTCGAGCAGGGGTTGCTGCTGCTCGGCGAGCGCGGCCTGTTGTTCGGCAAGGCGCCGGCTTACAAGGGCGACGCGCGCTTCGCCTGCGTCGATATCGGCCTCGGCCGCCTGAATCCGCGCGGCGAGCGCTGCGCTGCGCTTCCTGAGCCGATCGGCTGCGTTGGTCGCCTTTTGCGCCTGGGCTTCGAGCGCGCCGCTGCGCGCCATGGCTTCGGCCGACTGCTCTTTGGCGCTCAGAAGCTGCGCGCGCTCGCGCGCCGCGATCGCCGCCGGATCGAAGATATCGCTCTGGGCAAGAGCGAGCGCGCCGCAGAGGGTTGCAGCGAGCGCAGCGGCCATGCCGAGCGCGCGCCTCACTGGCGTCCCTCGCGGTGGTAGGGGTGGCCCGCAATGATGCTCGTCGCGCGCCACAATTGCTCGGCGAGCATGGCCCGGGCCATCAAATGGGGCCAGGTTGCGCGCCCGAAGGCGATGACCTTGTCCGCTCCCTGGCGCTCCTCGGGGGTGAAACCGTTAGCGGCGCCCAGGCAGAAGCGCGCCTCGCGCACGCCTGCGTCGCGCCAGCTTTCCAGCAATTTGGCAAATTCGAGCGAGGACATCTGCTCGCCCCCCTCATCGAGCAGGACCGTGCGGCTTTGGTCCTGAGGCGCAGGAACGCGCCCGCCGGAATCGGGAAGCTCTGATATCTTGTGCGCCCAGCTCACGCGCTTCATGTAGCGCGCGACCAATTCGGCTTCGGGGCCGCGCCCGATGCGCCCGCGCGCGATGATGTGCAGCAACATGTCCGCCGCCTAACCTTTAGGCGGCGAACAGGTCAATTCGCGGCGGCGACCGGCGGCGCGTCGCCGAACGACCACATGCGCTCGAGGTTGTAGAAGCTGCGCACCTCGGGCCGGAACAGGTGGACGATCACATCGCCGGCGTCGATCAGCACCCAGTCCGCATTGGGCAGACCCTCAACGCGGACATTGCGCCCGGCCTCCTGCTTGATTCGCTGCGCGAGCTTGTCGGCGATCGCCGAGACATGGCGCGTCGAACGACCGCTTGCGATCACCATATGATCGGCGATGCTGCTCTTGCCGGCGAGCGGGATGGAAATGGTTTCCTGGGCCTGATCTTCCTCGAGCTGGTGGAGGATCAGCGCGTGGAGCGCGTCCACGCTGTCGTTTGCGGGTGCGGCGCCGGGCGCGGCATCCTTTCTGGCGGATATCAAGCGGGTCCTTTCCTTTTGCCATCACGCAGGCGCGAATGGGTCAGCGGGTCGCGAAAGCGGCGACCTGCATAGCGTTCGAACCAGCGGGGATTGGCCTGCCGTATAGCGGTTGCGGATCGCACGTCGGGCGAAAATCGCAGGAACACGAGGGCAGGCGGTCTCCAGTCCGTCCAATCAGCTTTCTGGTCCGCGGGCCGGACGAAGCGCCGGAGCCAGCCCATCGCCTCAGCGGCGTGGGTGCGACCATTATAGCCCGGGCGGGCGATCACCGCAATCGGCATCAAGCGTGCGATTCCGCGCCAATCGCGCCACCGGGGCAACTGGGCCAGATTGTCGGCCCCCATGACCCAGATAAAGCGGCGATTCGGATAGCGGCGTATCAGCGCCCTCAGCGTGTCGATGGTGTAGCGCGTGCCGAGCTCAGCCTCGATAGCGGTCGGGCGGATCGGCGAGCGCCGCGCCATGCGCTGCGCCGAGGCAAGCCGCGCCGCGAGGGGCGCCATCCCGGCGGCCGACTTGAGGGGATTGCCGGGAGAAACGAGCCACCAGAGCTCATCAAGATCGAGGGCATCGATGGCGTCGAGGCTGATCGCGCGGTGCCCACCATGCGCGGGGTTGAAGCTGCCGCCAAGAAGGCCGGTCGTGATCATGGGGCAGGCCGCCAATCGCTTCGCTCCTGCTGCACGCGCACGATCCCCATTCCATCGGCTTCGGCTTGATAGCCCGGGAGAAGCGGCGTTCCTCGAACCCGCGACTTGTGCAGCAGCCCATGGCCGAGCGCCGGGCGGGTACGAGGCTGTTCGGGCAAGAAATCAGGGGCGTCGTAAGCTGCAGAAGACGTATGAATGGCGAACCCTCGATCGGCCGCCTTAAAAAAGTCCTCTCGAGACAAGCGATTCAAGGCCGGGTCTGGCCGCTTCCCCGCACCAGCCACTTGTAGGTCGTCAGCCCTTCGAGCGCGACCGGTCCCCGTGCGTGGAGTCGCCCTGTGGCAATGCCGATCTCGGCGCCCAAGCCGAATTCTCCGCCGTCGGCGAACTGGGTCGAGGCATTGTGCATGACGATGGCGCTGTCGACCTCGGCGAGAAAGCGTTCAGCGGCGCCTGGGTCTTCGGTCACGATCGCATCGGTGTGTCGGCTCGAATGGGCGTCGATATGCGCGAGTGCCCCCTCCACCCCGTCGACAGCCGCGATCGAGACGATCGCGTCGAGATATTCGCAATCCCAGTCGTTCGCGCTCGCGGGTGTAACGTGCGGGCTGAGTGCCGCGATGGTCGGGTCGCCGCGAACCTCGCATCCTGCCCCGATCAGCGCGTCAACGACGGCGCGCGGCTCGGCATAGGCGCGGTCGATCAGGATCGTCTCGGTCGCACCGCAAATCCCGGTTCGGCGCATCTTGGCGTTGACCGCGAGCGCTACTGCCCGATCGGGATCGGCGGCGGCGTCGATATAAAGATGGCAAATGCCGTCGAGGTGGGCGAGCACGGGGACGCGTGCTTCATCCTGCACGCGCGCGACCAGTCCCTTCCCGCCGCGCGGGATGATGATGTCGACAAGGCCCTGCGCGCGCAGCAGCGCTCCCACCGCAGCACGGTCCTGCGTCGGCACGAGCTGCACGGCATCGGCGGGCAGCTCGGCTTCGGCCAGTCCGGCAGCGAGGGCTGCGTGGATCGCGCGGTTCGAATGCACGGCCTCGCTGCCGCCGCGCAGGATCACCGCATTGCCCGACATGAGCCCGAGCGCTGCGGCATCGGCCGTGACGTTGGGGCGGCTTTCATAGATGATCCCGATCACACCGAGCGGCACGCGCACGCGGCTCAGCACCATGCCGTTGGGGCGCGTCGTGCGGTCGATCTCGGCGCCGACAGGGTCGGCCAGGGCGGCGACGGCTTCGACTGCGTCGGCGATTGCGCCAAGGCGGCCCGCATCGAGCCGCAGACGGTCGAGCATTGCCGAGGTCAGCCCGTTCGCCTCGCCCGCCGCCATGTCGCGGGCATTGGCGGCGAGGATCTCGGCCTCGCGCGCGCGAAGTTCGGCAGCGGCTGAGCGCAGGCCGCTTGCCTTCCTGTCGGTCGGCGCGACCGCCATGCGTTTGGCGGCCGCCCGCGCCCGCGCGCCCATGTCGGCGATCAGTGCGTCGGCGTCGGAAACCGGTGGATGGATCAGCGTCTCGGTGGTCATGGCCTTTGCCCTATCACGCTTTGGCGCGGCGACGAAAGCCCCGTTGCGTGCCGCGGCGCCGCGCTTTAGGCAGGAGCCATGAGCGGGGATATCGAAGGTATTGGTGCGGCGGTGACCGCGGGATTGGCAGCCCGCGCGGTCGAGCCGCGGCACGGCAGCGCGGCGCACGCGCACGCGGGGCAACGCTGTCTCAACTGCGGGACGACCTTGGCGGGCTCGCATTGCCACCATTGCGGCCAGCGCGCCGATGTGCACCGCACCTTCAGCGCGATCGGTCACGATCTCGTCCATGCGATCTTCCATTTCGAGGGCAAGCTATGGAATACGCTGCCGTTGCTCGCGTGGCGGCCCGGCGATCTCACGCGCCGCTATATCCACGGCGAGCGCGCGCGGTTCATCTCACCCCTTTCCCTGTTTCTGTTTGCTGTCTTCCTCACCTACGCCGTGCTCTCATTCGTCGGCAGCGGTTCGCCGGGTAAGGGCTTTCAGGAGATGGTGACGAGCCAGACCGAAGCGAGCGCGGCGCGCGCGAGGCTTGAACATGAAGTCGAGGCGATCGACACTCAGCTCGCCAAGAACAATATCACCGAGGAGCAGCGCAAACTGCTCGGCGAGCAGCGTCAGACGCTGATGATGAGCGCTGAATATCTTGGCCTTCTCGACCATGCCGGAACGCCAGGCGAAGGAAAGGAAACCGCCGAGGGGCGCTTTGCGCGCGCCGAGATCAGCACCGGCGTTGCCTTCCTCGATCATGGCATCGCCAAGGCGCAGGCCAATCCTGGTCTGATGCTCTACAAGGTGCAGGCGAACGCTTACAAGTTCGCCTGGGCGCTGATCCCGCTGTCCTTGCCTTTCCTGTGGCTGCTCTACCCGTTCAGCCGGCGCTTTCACACATATGACCATTTCGTCTTCGTCACTTACTCGATCAGTTTCATGCTGCTCTTGTTTGTCGCGGTGCGCCTGTTCGTGATGACGCCAGTGGCGGGTTGGGTGACGACCTTTGCCGTCTTCTACGTTCCCTTTCACATGTATCGCCAGCTGCGCGGCGCCTACCGCTCATCGCGGATCGGGGCGCTTGCGCGCACCTCGCTGCTTCTGGTTTTCGCCCTTGTGGCCGTAACCTTGTTCGTGGCGATGTTGCTGGCGCTGGGAGCGATGGGATAGCCGGCCTTCCGGCACAGAGGGGAGAGATGCGATGCACGCGCTGTGGGCGGAGATGGACCGGCGCCAGCTGATCGGGCTTGGCGCTGCGGGGCTCGCGGCGCTGTCGCTTCCGGGTGCGGCCGCCGCGATGATGGCACAGGGCTTCACCCATGGCGTGGCAAGCGGTGAGCCAGGTCCCAATTCGGTGCTGCTCTGGACGCGTTATGCGGCGCCCTCCGACACCAGGCTGATCTCCGAGATATCGGAAACCCCGGACTTTTCGTGCATTGCGGGGGGCGGAGAGGTCGCCGCGACGGGCGAGCGCGATCATGTCGCGAAGATCATTGTCGACGGGCTGCAGCCGGGCCGCTGGTATTACTATCGCTTCATCGCGCCCGACGGCACGCGTTCGGCGACCGGCCGGACGCGGACGCTACCCGCGGGGCCGACCGCGGCCTTCCATCTCGCGCTCTTCTCGTGCGCCAATATGCCGTTCGGCTGGTTCAACGCCTATGCTCACGCCGCGGCGCGCGCAGACATCGACCTGGTCGTTCATGCGGGCGATTATCTCTACGAATATAAGGTCGGCCAATATCCGGCGCTCCGCGAGGCAGTTCCTGGCCGTTCGGTTCAGCCCGATCAGGAACTTGTCGCGCTCGCCGACTACCGCCTGCGCTACGCTGCGTATCGCGCCGACCACGATCTTCAGCGGCTCCACCAGCTGTTTCCGATGATCGCGCAGTGGGACGATCATGAGTTCGCGAACGACACATGGCGAAATGGCGCACAAAATCATCAGCCGGATGAAGGGGAATGGAGCGCGCGGGTCGCGGCCGCCGAGCGCGCCTATCGCGAATGGATGCCGGTCGCCGAACGCCGCTGGCGACATTATGAGATCGGTGACCTGGCGACGATTTTCCTTCCCGAAACGCGGATCAGCGGTCGAGATGAGCCATTCAGCATCGGGCGCATTGGGCGGGATGCAAGTGATCCCGCAGCGGCCCTGCGCGAGTTTGGCGACACGCAATACCGCGATGCCGCGCGTCAGATGCTGGGCGTGCAGCAGGAAAAATGGCTGACCGATGGGATCCGCGCTTCGGTCCGGGCCGGCAAATATTGGCAGGTCTGCGCGCAGCAAGTGCTGATGGGCACCATTTTCAGTCCGCCCGAATCGGCAAACTGGTTCGGTGCGGACGCGCCAGACTATGTCGTCGAGCGGATCAAGGCCGCGCAACTGGGCACGGCGGCAGGCCTGCCCTTTAATTTCGACGCCTGGGACGGCTACCCCGCGGCGCGCGCCCGGCTGCTGGGCGCGGCGCAGCAGGCGGGGGCAAATTTCGTCTCGCTCGCGGGCGACAGCCATAATGGTTGGGCGTTCGACCTGCCGCACGACGACCGTCCCGCCGGAATCGAGGTGGGCGGACACAGCATCTCCTCGCCGGGGATCGAGGCGGCTGTGAAAGGGGTGAGTGATGCCGATCGCGTCGCCGCGCTCCGCCGCTCGTCACCGCAGCTCCGCTGGGCCAACACCGAGCGGCGCGGCTACACCAGCATCCGGCTCACGCCCGAGACTTTGACCGCAACATGGCATCTATTGAGCACGGTGCGAGAGCGCTCGCTGGCGCTCGCGGGGACGCACAGCATGGCGGTGCAGCGCGGGCGCAACGCTTATGATGCCGGCTGACCCAAAGCGATCGCGCGAGGCTCGCTCTCGCGCACAAAGATATGGGGTTCCAGCCTGACGGGAAAACCGCCTATCATGGCGAGGGGTCCCATATGCCCATAGGCTAGCCGCGCTCGGCGATGAGACCATGCGGGTCCGGGGGCATGGCCCCTGCAGGAGAGGGACAGTTGAACTGGAACAAGGCAGTCCGCCAGATACATCGCTGGCTCTCTATTCTCTTCGCCGCGCCGGTTGCGGGCATTTTCGTCGCACCGGGCCTCGAGGGCGAACCTGGGCCATGGATTTATTATCTCCCTTTGGCGCCGCTCGCGCTGATGATGCTCACCGGGATGTGGATGTTCATCCGTCCCTATGCGGCGCGCTCGCCGCGAACGGAGCGATAGCATGGCGGACAAGGCTCCAAAGCTGCTCTCGGGGGCAACCCGCAAATCCCGAAGGGCGACGGCGATGCGCCGGTCGAGGCCTATATCGCGGCGATGCCCGGCTGGAAGCACGCGGCCGGAAAAAGGCTCGACGCGCTGATCGACAAGACCGTACCGGACGTGAAAAAAGCGGTGCGGTGGAACTCGCCCTTCTACGGCGTGGAAGGGAAGGGCTGGTTTGTGAGCTTCCATTGCTTCACGCGCTATATCAAGGTCACCTTCTTCAAGGGCGCAAAGCTCCGTCCGCCACCGCCCGTCGGGTCGAAGGACCCCGATGCACGCTATTTCCATATCCACGAGGATGAAGAAATCGACGAGGCGCAGGTGAAAAGCTGGCTGAAGCAGGCGGCGGCGATTCCTGGCTGGATCCCCGGAAAATAAGGAAGAAAGATGAGCGAAATCGAGGATGCAGTTCGGCTTATCGACGAAAAGATCGCCGCGCTGGATGGCTGGCGTGGCGACATGCTTGCCAGGATGCGGGAGCTGATCAAAGAGGCCGTGCCCGAGGTGATCGAGACCGTCAAATGGCGCAAGCCGTCGAACCCCCAGGGCGTCCCCGTATGGGAGCATCACGGCATTTTGTGCACCGGCGAAACATACAGGGACAAGGTCAAGCTGACCTTCGCGCGCGGAGCGTCGCTCGATGATCCCCACGGGCTGTTCAACGCAAGCCTCGATGGCGGCACGCGCCGGGCGATTGATCTGCGGGAAGGCGACCGGATCGACGAAGCGGCGTTCAAGGCGCTGGTGCACGCGGCAGCGGCGGCGAACGCCGCCGCTGCGCAGCGGAGATAGGCTGCAACAGGCGGCAGACGCCAGCCCCATGCCTGGCCGCGGGAATGAGGGGTGTGCCGCGGCCTAAGCGCGCCCAGCTCTTTGCGCGCTCAGGAAATTGTCGAGCGCTGCGAAGAGCAGACCACGCGCATCCTCGCTCAACATTTCGGCGGTGAGCCGATCGAAGAGCGCGCGGTCACCCTGGCTTACCGCCCCGAGCATCGCTCCAAGCAGAGCCTCGTCGTAGGTGAGACGCGGGCAGCAGGGCGGGGCGACAGCGAAGGGGTCGGGCCAGACGTCGCCGATCGCTACGAGCGCCAGCTGGAAACGCCGCGCCGCAGCCTCAGCCTCCCAGCGCCGCTCGAGCTCGGGCTGGGGGTCGCGCCCCGTGCGGCGACAGGCGATACAATGGCGCAGCGCCAGAACCGCCTGCGCGGCCCGGGCCTCAAGGTCGCGGACCAGCGGTTGTTCGATCAATCGTTGCACGATTGTGCCACCAGTCATCGGTGCTCCCGAAAAATATGGGCCCGCGATCGGCCGTTCCCAGCGGGTTCCTAAAAAGATGCCGGCCGCCGCGCGGGCGCAGCAGCCGGCAGGAGGGGACTGCAAGGAAATGCTATTGCGACTTAGTAGCAAATACAAGCGAAAAAGAGAGGCACCGTGCAGCGCCTCTCTTATGAGCCGAAAATTGTCGCTCTTTCGCTTGAAATCAATCGTCGCTGGCGGGCTTCGACTGGAGCTGGATATAGTTTTCGATGCCCATGCGCTCGATCATGTCGAACTGTTTTTCCAGTTCGTCGACATGCTCCTCCTCGCTTTCGAGGATGTGGGCGAAGAGCTCGCGGCTGACATAATCGCGAACGCTTTCCGCATGGGCAATTGCGTCCTTGAGCAGGGGAATGGCCTCTTCCTCAAGCGCCAGGTCCGCTTTCAGAATCTCCTCGACCGTCTCGCCGACGCGCAGCCGGCCGAGCATCTGGAAATTGGGCAGTCCGCCAAGAAACAGGATGCGGTCGGCAAGCTGGTCGGCGTGCTTCATCTCGTCGATCGACTCGTGTCGCTCGAACTCGGCCAACCGTTTGATGCCCCAATTGTCGAGCATCCGGTAATGAAGCCAATATTGGTTGATCGCGGTCAGTTCATTCTTCAGCGCTTGGTTGAGGAAATCGATGACCTTTTCGTCGCCCTTCATTGCCTTGTCCTGTTCTGTGTCTTGGGTGGGAGGCGGCATTATACCCGCCCCGACCCAAGGAGGCCAAGGATGAATATGGCTGAATTTCGAGGAAAATCAGGCCGTCGCGGCAACGTCGCTGATGATATTGCGAGCGAATGACAGGCATTGGCCGCATTTGGGTTTGCGACCCAGTTGCGCATAGGCGGCCTTGGCGCTCCGCAATTGGCCGTTCTTCGCGACGTCGCGCAAATCGCTTTCTCTTATTGCGTTGCAGACACAGACGACCATATGCGAATCCTTCTCAACAACTTCCGTCTAGGGATAGTGCGACCGATTCGCAACAAGAAAGATGCGAGTGGTTCGCAATCCGGGAAAAGGATATTTTCGCGGGCCTCGCCCTTGCCCGCGGAGTGATTCGCGGGCATAGGCGCGCCCATCGTCCCCGCGCCCTCTCGCAAAGGTTTGCTTCATGAAAGTCCAGGTCTACGTGACGCTCAAACCGGGGGTTCTCGACCCGCAGGGCAAGGCGATCCATCATGCGCTGGAGGGATTGGGCTTCAGCGGCGTCAGCGACGTGCGCGCCGGCCGCTTCATCGAACTCGAGGTCGCCGACGGGGTCAGCGATGCCGATCTCGACGCCATGTGCGCGAAGCTGCTGGCCAATACCGTGATCGAGAATTACCGGATCGAGCGGGCCTGAGCGGCCAGGGAGACACGCCATGAAGACCGCCGTCATCGTCTTTCCCGGTTCCAACTGCGACCGCGACATGGCGGTCGCACTCGAGCGTGTCACCGGTCGCGCGCCGGCCATGGTCTGGCACCGCGAAACCGCGCTTCCGGACGGCACCGACTTCATCGCTCTGCCGGGGGGCTTCTCCTACGGCGATTATCTTCGCTCGGGGGCAATGGCCGCTCGCTCGCCGATCCTGCGGAGCGTTGCCGACGCCGCAGCGCGGGGCGTGCCGGTGCTCGGGGTTTGCAACGGCTTCCAGGTGCTGACCGAGGCGGGGCTGCTTCCCGGTGCATTGATGCGCAACGCGGGGCTCAATTTTGTGTGCCGCACTGTGCCGCTCACTGTCGAGAACAGCCAGTCGCTGTTTACCGCCGGCTACAGCGCGGGCGAGGCGATCGACATTCCGGTTGCGCACCATGATGGCAATTATTTCGCCGACGCCGCGACGCTCGACCGGATCGAGGGCGAGGGGCGCGTGGCGTTTCGCTATGCCGCTCCGGTCAATGGCTCGGCGCGTGACATTGCGGGCGTTCTGAACGATGAAGGCAATGTTCTTGGCATGATGCCGCACCCCGAGCGCGCGATCGATGCCGCGCACGGCGGTACCGACGGGCTACGCCTGTTCGAGGCTGCGCTCGGCGCTCTCGTCTGAAACCGCTATAGGCGCCTCGGTTTTGCAGGTCTGCGTTGCGGCAGGCTGCAGCCACCGGCCGATCAGGAGCAGGACCGTCGGCCAGAACATCGTGTTCCAGATGTCGTGCCAATGCTCAGGATCAGGACGAACGACAGCATGGCTTCGCTCAGCCGTGATGTCGAGCCATTCGCCGCCGCACGCCATCGCGAGCACCGCCAGCCAGGCAACGAGCCAGCCGCCGCGCCAGCGCCAGATCAGCCGGACAACCACAAACAGCGCCATGCCGAAATAGATATGCAAGGCATCCTTATCGAGCGCGCTTGCTGTCACGATCCAGCTTTTGCGCTCCTCGAAGAGCGAGGCAAGTTCAATCAGGGTCATGGAGGTCAAACCTTGGCGCCAAAGGGATTGAAGTCGGTTCCCTCGTCGTACACGTCGACGCCTTCGCGCCGCTTGAGCAAGCCCACCACGGCATAGGTGACGGGCGTGAGAACCACTTCCCATCCCACTTTCATCAGCCAGTTGGTGATCATCACGGTCACGACAAGATGCGTCGGCCAGATGCCCAGGAAGGCGATGGGGTAGAAGAGGAGGCTGTCGAACGCCTGACCGAAGATGGTCGATCCGATCGTTCGCGACCAGAGGTGCTTGCCTCGGGTCCAAAGCTTCATGCGCGCCAAAACGTAACTGTTGACGAACTCGCCCGCCCAGAAGGCCGTGATCGACGCAACGACGATGCGCCAGGTGCTGCCGAACACGCTTTCATAGGTCGCCTGGCAGATGGGTCCTGTTCCCTCGCCGGCCGTCTTCAGCAAAAGAAGGTCCGCGCCTGCGCAGCCCCAGTCGCGGTCGGCGGGCATCGCAACGACGACCCAGCTCATGACAGCCATGAAGATCATCGCGGCAAAGCCGGTCCAGATCACCCGCCGTGCCCGCGCATAGCCATAGACCTCGGTCAGCACGTCGCCGATCACGTAGCTCAGTGGAAAAAACAGGATTCCCGCGCCAAAGGTAACGCTGCCCACAGTCGACAGCTTCGACGCCCCGATGATGTTGCTAAGCAGAAGGATGGCGACGAAAGCCGCCATCACGAGATCGTAATAGCGAAAATGACGTATCTGCCCTGCGCTGACGGGGGCTGGGGAGGACTGGGTCGGCTCGGGGTCTCTCATCGCTACGCTGCTTAACGTGCTTTGCGGTCAGCGCAAACCGCGCTATTCGCCGCAACCGCACAGCCGTGCCGCGCGCCCGTAGCTCAGCTGGATAGAGCACCCGCCTTCTAAGCGGGTGGCCGCAGGTTCGAATCCTGCCGGGCGCGCCACACCGGAAAAAGCCCGGAAATCTAGCATTTCCTGCTGAGGCCGTGCTCGAACAAAAGTGAGAACTTTAGCTGGTAGCTTTGTCCGTCCCGCAATCCAGTGGGGATGGCAGAGAAGGTCCGACCCCGCAGCTTCTGCGTCAGCGCCGGCACTTGGTGCATATGATCCAGTCGTTCGGTGATAGTCTGTCGATCCAATAAGTTTGAGGGTGTCAGGGCTTGGCTTTCACTGGCAAGCGGAATGGCGCACCGAGCCGATTGAAGGCATTCATCGCCGCAATCGCGATCGTCAGATCGACCAGATCGCGCGGCTCGAACGCGGTCGCTGCGGCGGTATAGGCATCGTCCGAAGCATGGGTTTCACCGACCCGTGTCACCTCTTCTGCCCAGGCAAGAGCAGCGCAATATTGCGGTCCGAACAAATGGGGCACTTCGGCCCAGACCGGTAGAAGTACGACCTTGTCGAGCGGCATCGTCTTGAGCAGGTCGCGGGTATGCAGGTCGATGCAATGAGCACACCCGTTGATCTGTGACACCCGCAGGAACACGAGGTGGATCATCTCTTCCGGCAGATTGGTGCCGGTGATGATGTAATGATGCACGCCGAAAAGGGCCTGCGCACCCTTCGGCGCCACTTCATGCCAAACCAGTCGCTTGATCTCATTCATGTCGTCATTCCTTTGCAGCGGCGTCCAATCGACGCTCGCTTGCTCTGACGAGACTGATCGCGCTGATGTGACATGCAGGAACAATTTTTGGATCTGCCCGCGATCATGTCACACTGGGCCCGGCTGGCTCGTCAGAACTGAGGAGCTAAGGAGGTGACGCAAGATGACGAGGATGGAGCGAGAGCAAGCGGCTGGGCAAACGATCGAACAAAGACAGCGCTTGGCTGATTTCCAGCGTGAGCGTAAGCGCCTCGTCCGCCTGGGCTATCGAATGCTCGGCTCATTCAGCGAGGCCGAAGATGTCGTGCAGGATGCTTGGTTTAGATGGGAAAAAGTCGAGGCAGGCATCGACTCACCGGAGGCCTATCTGACGCGGATCGTTACGCGCCTATGCCTCGACCGCCTCAAATCTGCACGCGCACGACGCGAAACCTATGTCGGCCCGTGGTTGCCCGACCCGCTGATGGACTCGGTCGATCCCGATGAACCGATCGCTGATGATATCACGGTCACACTGATGCTCGCGATGGAGCGCCTGTCGCCGCTGGAGCGGGCTGCTTTCCTTCTCCACGACGTTTTTGACATCGCGTTGAGCGACATTGCCGTGACGCTGGGCCGCGAGCCGGCAGCGGTGCGCCAACTCGCCTCACGCGCCCGCAAGCATGTGCAGGCGGCACGACCACGCTTCAGCGTCGAAGCGGCTGAGGCAAACCGGATTACGCAAGCGTTCTTCGTTGCCGCTCGCGACGGCGACACTGCCTCCCTTGCCTCGCTGCTTGCCCAAGATGTCGAAATTCACTCGGACGGGGGCGGCAAGGTCCTGGCCTTTCGCAACGTCATTCGCGGCCTTGATCGCGCGCTGCGCCTGTTCGCTGGACTGCGGCGGAAGAATGCACCAACCGCTCAACTGCTGCGCACCGTGGAGATCGACGGTCTGCCCGGCTACATCAGCGTCGATCGCGACCTCGTGCAGACGACCGCACTCGATATACGGGACGGCAAGATTACGGCAGTCTACATCGTTCGGAACCCCGACAAATTACGGCACCTGACAGGCGACATGATCGCCTAGGCGGTAAACTCATAAACTGAGTTGCGCGAGGCGGCAGTGATTGATTCAAGGCTCGGGAAAGGAGTCTTGGAGATGCGTCGCCGTTTTGAGCTGACAGATTTCGAATGGTCTGTGATCGAGCCGCTGCTTCCGAACAAGCCGCGGGGCGTGCCACGTGTGGATGATCGCCGGGTGATCAACGGGATATTGTGGCGGTTCCGCACAGGCAGCCCCTGGGCGGATATTCCGGAACGCTATGGTCCACACACCACCTGCTACAATCGCTTCGTGCGCTGGCGCAAAGCCGGTGTGTGGGATCGGCTGCTGACGGCAGTTTCCCATGCCTTCGACGGCGAGTTGGTGATGATCGACAGTTCCTCCATCCGGGTCCACCAGCACGGTGCGACCTTAAAAAGGGGGACCCAAATCGCTGCATGGGACGTTCCCGCGGCGGTTTGACGACCAAGATCCACGCACTGGTTGATGGACGAGGCCTGCCGATCCAGCTGCACTTGTCCGAAGGACAGGCGAGCGATTGCAAACAAGCTGATCCGCTGCTCGGCGCCGTGCCGGAAGGCAGCACCTTCCTCGCCGACAAGGCCTATGACAGCGACGCCATCCGCGCGCGGATCACAGCACAAGGCGGCTTCGCCAACATTCCCGCCAAGCGCAATCGCAGGCAGGGCTTTGTGTTCAGCACCTTCCTCTACCGATATCGCAACCTGATCGAACGCTTCTTCGGAAAACTCAAACACGCCAGAGGCTTGGCCACCCGATACGACAAGCGAGCCGACAACTTCCTCGCCGCCATCAAGCTCTTCTCAGCACGCCTCTGGATCAACGCTTATGAGTCCACGGCCTAGTATCGAACTACTGACGCGCCGCTGCTGCATGACGCAGAACGGTTGCTCTTGAGATCGCATAAGTCACCTCCGAAACGGCTGAATTTGGGCGCGAGGCTGTCGTTGTCGTTAGACCTCCCGTGCTACACGACGATCACCCAGTTCTCATCTTCATCATCTTTGGTGCACCATACCGCCGGAAGCGCGGAAAACCCCCATTCATGGCGAGGCATTCCCGAACAAAAGAGAGAACTTCTGTACTGGCTTTCAGCGAGCCGGCGTATCTCGCGATCGGTTTCAGATCGGCGGCGGGGAGGGGTCAGTCCTAATGCAGAGACCTTTGCAGGGCGACCACTCGATTCTTCACGAACAGGTCTTGGGTAGTTTTCAATGGCCCGTTGGCAGCATCAAACAGCGTTCGTGCACGGTTCCGGTTTCCTCGTCCGAGCGCGATTTCTGCTAGCGCGAGATCGACCAGGGCGCTAAAGTTCTGGTCGCCGATCAGTTGCGCGACCTTCTCGCGGTCAACGCCGCGCAGCAGAGATTCCGCGTCATCGAAGCGCCGCATCTGGATGAAACAGTCCGCGAGGGCCGCCTCAACCGCATCTTCCATCGCGCCACGACCCGCCATATCCTGCCGCAGCGCGGCCAGCGCCGCGCTGATATTGGCGGAGCCTGCCGCAAGCTGTCCCGCGCGGCATTGCGATATGCCTGTATCAGCGCGGCCCGCGACCGCCGCGAAGGATGATGGACCGTCCTTTTGTGAGGCGGCGCGCCAGACGCGCTCGCCATCCGCCGCCGCATCGGAATAGCGGCCTGCCGAGCCGAGCGCCTGCTGACGGGCCGACAGCAACAGGAGCGTATGGCGATGATCGCGTCCGAGCCGCTGTTCCATCACCGGAAGCAGGGCATCGAGCGCGGTGATGACCTCGCCATAGCGTTGCTGCACGAGCAAGGATTGCGCGAGGTTCAAACGCAGCAACAGCGTGTCGGGATGATCGGCCCCGGCAAGGCGGGTCATCCTGTTCACCAGCGGACGGAACGCGCGTTCGGCTTCCGGTCCCTCGCCAAGCCGCAGCAGGCTGAAGGCATGGCGTTGCCCGAAATTCACGATCTGGCGCTCGGAGAATGTGTCGGGGAGTCGCCGCGCCGCCTGATAGGCGCGCGCGTAATGCCCCTGCGAGGCGGGCACATCCTCTCCCGCCAGCGCGATCATTCCGAGCGCGGAATTGAGCCAGACCGACGTTTCAGGCGCATCTATGCCTCGCGCTGCGATGGTCTGTTGCGCCGCCGAGACGAGGGCGCGCGCGCGATCAAGGCTGCCCGCTTGGGTTGAAAGCGCGAGCGCGCCTGCGTGTTGCAGCCGCGCGTTGACGGCCTCTGCGCTGTCGCCAAGCCCAGCCTGCCGATAGCTGGCGTCGGCGGCGGCATAGTAGCGGAAGGCGTTGGCGAAATCCGACCGAAGGTCGAATGCCCGCGCCAGCGTTGCATAGAGATAGGCCGCGACTTCGGGCCGGTCGCGGAACCGCTGCGCAATCGTCCCGCCCGAGCGGGTGATCGCCTGCACCAGCGTTTCTTCGGCGGCGCCGGCGCGCGCCGGATCGACACTCGCCAGCACATCTTCGGCAAGAAAGCGGTAGCTCGCTTGCGAAAGCTGCCCCGCCTTTACCGCCTCGTTGCGCTGATAGAGCGCCACGCCCGCAAGAGTCGAGGTCGCGAGCAACCCGACCGCGAGGCTCGCCATAGCGGCGCGCACCCACGGGCGGCGCACGGCGCGGCGTTCTTCGAGCCGCTGTTGTTCGGCGAGGAAGGCAGCGCGCCTGGCTTCCTCGGCGGCGTCCTGCCGCCGCTGGTCAAGCCGTTCGATACGTTCGGCCAGTTCGCTTGCGCTTGCCAGCCTGCGCAGCGGATCGCCCTCGGCGGCTTGCCGGATGTCGTCGCGCAACAGCGGGTCGGCGATATTGTCTTCCCAGCCGGGCGCAAGCGCCTTGCCGAAATCCCCCACCGCCAACTGGTAGAGAATGAGCCCGAGCGCATAGATATCGCTCTTGACCGTCGGCATCGCGTCGCCGGTCAGTTCGGGCGCGCGATAGGCGAGCGTGCCCGAACGCGGCTCGTCTTTGCCAAGGTCGGCATCGAGCGAGCCGGGATTGGTGATCTGGAAGCTGTCGAGCGCCGTGTCATCGAGCAGCCGCCCGCTGCCGAAATCCGCCAGCTTGACAGCGCGGTCATCCTCGTAGTCACCGATCAGGATATTGGCGGGCTTCAAATCCTTGTGCAGCACGCCAAGCCCGTGAACATCCGCGACCGCCCGCGCGATCCGCGCGGCGATAGTCAGCCGCTCTTCGAGCGCAATTGCCGCAAACCCGCCCGCATCATTCGCCCATGCGATCAGGTCACGCCCGCCATAGGCATATTCGAGGAAATAAGGTGAGGCGTCGAAATTCCATTCCAGCAGCGCGGGCAATGGCGCGCCTTTCCCGAGTCCCGCGAAGACGACGCGCGCGAGCGCGGCTTCGCGCTTGAGCGCGCGCAGCTTGTCGGGCGCATCGGCGAACTTGAACACGCGGCGTTCGCCCGTCTTGTCGTGGCTGGCGAGCCAGACATCCTCGGCACCCGTATCGCCAAGCGGTGCCGCAAGCCGCCATTGCTTGCGTCCCGGCACGGCGTCGCCCGCCGCGAAGGTAAAGCGGGGCGCGAGCGGCGATTCGATGCTTTTGATCCTGACCGAGCAGGTCAGGCGGTAGCCCACGCGCGGCACGGTCTCGATGATATTGTCCTGCCGTTCGCCCAGCGCCTTGCGCAGCTTGGAAATGGCCGTGGGCAGCGAACCTTCGACCACGGCCACGCCCGGCCAGACCGCATCGAGCAGTTCGTCCTTGGTGACGACCTCGCCCGCACGCAACAGCAGTTCGTGCAGCACTTCAAGCGGCTTGCCTTCGAGCGCCACCGCCTGCCCCTCGACGCGCAGCGCCCAGCTCGCCTCGTCGAACTCGGCACCCGCGAATTGCCACAATCGCCTGCGCCGCCGCGAAGATGAAGTGTGCCCGTGCATGCGTTCCCCCCAGTCACGGCTTTAGAAATTCTTGAGAACGCCATCAAGACTTGCGCGGCGTCGCCGCGATAACCCGCAATTGATTACCGGATCGGCACTTTCCTCGCCCCAAGGGCTGAACGCCGAAAGGGGAGATAAATTATGAGTTCATTCTACCACCGACGCGATGAAAGCCGTGACACGATATTCCACGTCACGCCTGCGCCTTATCCGGGGGAGGCCGTCCCCAATTTGCTGTTCTGGGGTGGGGTTATCCTGATCGTCTTCGGCCTGCCGATGATGATCATCCTGATCGGATTCCCATTCGTCATCATTGGCGTGATCGCCGTCTTGCAGGGCCGTAAGCGCAAACGTCTGTGGCTGGCCGAAAATGCAAGCCGCCAGCCCAAGAATATTCGTGTCGATGCGACAGGCGTGACGGTCGATAGCCACACTTACGGCGCGGCTGACATCGTCGAATTTTCTGTCACCCATCAGAGCGCCGGGCCGGGGACGGTCCGCTACGAGCGCATAACCACTGCAGGGGGCGCGATAGGCGCGAGTCTGCGCGACAACACCGAGAATGCGCAGGCGCATGTCGGTTATCAGGCCAGCCTTCGCCTGCGTTCTGACAGCAGGCCCATCGTCTTGATGAGCGGTCTGACGGAGCAAACGGCAAGCGCCCTGATTCAAGACCTTTCTGATGCTCTGACCCGTGCGAGGCAAGCCGCTGAAGCCAACGCCTGAATTTCAATCAAAGAGAGGAAATCGAGCATGCCTACCGTATCCTGCATCATGCGCGGCGCCGCCACCCTTGCTCTTGGAGCTGTCGCAGCGACCGGGTGCGGCTCGCAGTCCGCGACGGGCGATAGCGCGAATGCCACCACTCCGGCGAAAGGCGACGCGATGAACGCGGTTGCCTTAGCGCAGCCGGCGCAAACTGCGCCCGCCGCTGCCTCGCAGACGGCCTTGCCGATTGCGCAAGGACTCTACATCGCCGATTATTCACGGAGTTGTTCGGCAGCCACCGAATTGTTCTTCTATGACGGAAGAAGCATTGGCTACATCCAGCAGGCGCTGCCTGGCAACAATATGAACAGCCCGCGCGATGCCTCGGTCGAAATGCACACCATTCGTCGGACCGGCACGGCAGCTCGCGGCAGCAAGGAATATGAGGCTGATCTGACAGGCTTCACGCGCATCTGGTTGACCGACGATATTGTGTCGAACGCCGGATTCCCAATTGAAGCCAGGGGCGTCAAGCCGACCCGTGAGGGGGAATTTGTCATGCGCGAGGGGAGTATGAGCGCGCGGCAAATGGAATATGACGACACGACATACCGGAAATGCGCCTTGCCGCAGCTTTCATCACAGATGCAGGCGACAGTACGGCAGTTCCGTCCGCAACTGGCCAGCGGTGCCGCGCCGCAGGCCAGCGCAAGCGCGCAGACGCCGGGTACAGTCACTTCCCTGCCCATCGAGAAGGGCTATTGGGCGATAGACATGAGTTGCGCGCAGGCGATCCGCCAAGCCGATCCCGACGGCCTCCCCGACGATATACCGTTCGAGCATCTTGACGAGAAAATCGATTACCTCGGTGAACTCGCGGTGAAGCGATACGAGGCTTTGGGCGGCAACCGCTATCGCCTGCATGGACGGGCGTCATATGGCAATGGCGAACCGATCGAGGTTCCTTCCAGGACGGACATTATCGTCAACAGCCGCACCAGCTTTACCGCGACATCGAACGACAGCATGGGCAGTTCCATCACCCGATATACCCACTGCCCGACCTCGCAAATACCCAGCGCGATTCGTGAGATATTCGAAGGCTGATAGGCTTTGCCATCGGTAAGCGGACCCATTCGGCGCGGGCCTTAGCCAGCCTTCGCCACCGCGATCGCCCAGTTCTCATCTTCATCATCTTGGGCGCGCCATTCTCGAACTGTCCAGCCCTGACACAAAGGTCGTCTAATTGCGGACACCATTCTCGGTCTCCGGTTCTGTCATGCTCGACGTGCCCGTTTGCGGCGACCTGAGTGGGTTGCGAGACGATTGGTTCTCTACACCAGCTATGGCTTTGACCCACTACCGTCCAATGGCTTACGGCTTTTCTGCCCATGGCGACAGCTGGGACGCCATGTCCCCGATGAGATGATGGCTCCCTGTCAACAAGGAAGGAAAATGATGCGCTCGAAGATGACTAGGGTCCAAACTCAATCAGCCTCTTGAAAATCGGCGTGTACATTGATTCAGGGAGTCTCCACTGAAGCAGGAGGCTGTTGGAGATGTCGCGTTCGTTGTTCTGGCTGTCGGATGAAGCATGGCGGGCGATCGAGCCCCACCTGCCGAAGAACCAGCCCGGAGCGCGGCGGGTCGATGATCGCAGGGTGATCTCGGGCATCATCCACATGCTCAAGTGTGGTGGCCGCTGGGCGGACTGCCCGTCCGAATACGGCCCTTCGACGACGGTCTACAATCGCTGGAACCGGTGGAGCCGCCGCGGCATCTGGACGCGCATCCTGGCGGCGCTGACCGAGCAAGGCTGGATCGCGGAGACCGGCCAGATCGACAGCAGCTACATCAAGGCTCACCGCTCTGCCGGTGGCGCAAAAGGGGGGCGCGGGCCAATGCCATTGGCATCTCGCGTGGAGGCAGGACAACGAAGATCCACGCGCTTGTCGATGTTCTCGGAAGACCACTGCGCCTCGTCCTGACGCCCGGCAACACATCTGATGTGAAAGGCGCAGACCTACTGATCGGTGAAACTATCGGCATGAAGCGGGTGATCGCCGACCGTGGCTACGACGCGAACCGCATCAGGGCCGCCTTACGAGAGCAGGGCACGATCCCGGTGATCCCCGGACGGCGCAACCGCAAGCGCCCGATCCAGTATGACGAACGCCGCTACAAGGACCGCTGGCGGGTCGAGGCCATGTTCTGCCGCCTCAAGGACTTCCGCCGCATCGCTACTCGTTACGACAAGCTCGCCCGCAACTTCCTATCCGCCGTAAGCCTCGCCGCTGCCGTCGCCTTCTGGCTGTGATTGAGTCTCGACCCTATAATCATGCTGTCAGCGGCTCTATTGGCGGGCTGCAAGCAGAATCCAGAAGGCGCGTCATCGGAATACAAAGTCTCCTCTGTCGAAGCGGGTTCTCAGGTTGCTCCCTATGACGAGGCTCAGGACGCGGGCAAAACGACCGGCTTCGACATCGAAAGCATTCCAGTGTCTGACGCACCGCTTGGCGACTTCCCCTATTTCAGCTTGCCGGATGGCTATACGAGCGAACGACGCGACTCGTTCACCAAGGATTTTGCGCGCTTTCCCTTTTGGGTGAAAGGCGCTCCGGTCTGGGTGGAAGGGAAGTTCTTCGGAGCTACCTTTGTCCCCGTCGAAGGCAAGGAGATGTCGGAGTTCGAAGTGAAGAAGAACTTCGAGAGCATGATCACCCAGCTCGGCGGGGTCAAGCTGTCCGAAGAAAGGATCCCCTATGACACCGTCAAGAGCTGGGGCGAGGAAATCACTATGGGATTTCTGGCCGGCTTGGGGGACGTCTACAATGTCCCGGCCACGACCTTCGTCCTCCGTCGCGATGGCGGAAACGTCTGGGTTCACCTTGTCACCAACAGCGCCCAGGGTTGGTACATTGTGGGCCAGGAAAAAGCGTTCGAGCAGAGCGCATCGCTGTTGCCCGCATCTTCTCTGAAGGATGCGATCGACAAGCATGGCAAGGCCGTGGTGCATGTCAATTTTGCGACGAACGCCAGCGCGATTCTTCCCGCTTCCCAGCCTCAAGTCGATGCAATCGCTGCGCTACTCAAACAGGAAGGCAGCCTGAAGCTGGCGATCAACGGCCATACGGATAATTCGGGCTCGATCGAGCGCAACCGCAAGCTTTCGGAAGAGAGAGCAGCGGCGGTGAGAGCCGCGCTCATTACGTCCGGAATCGACGCCAAGAACGACACAGCTGATGGCAAGGCGAAGAACCGGCGGGTGGAGCTTGTGAAACTATGATCCTGCGCGCAGGTGACGGCTACCAGCCAGCATCGCCGCCGAGCCTGTCCATCTCGCGTTCAAAACAGGAGGCGGATTGACTTGCGCGGGCCCAACCGGGAGGAACAAGAGAGGCCGCCGAGCTTCTCGAAGGGGCAACCCACAGACAATCGGAGGCGGAGTATGCGGAGAACGAGAAAAGCGATCACTGTTCTAGCCGGACCTTTGTTGCTCTGCGCTGGCCAATCTGCAGCGCAAGCACCGAGTCCGTCTGATGCCGCAGAAACAAGGGCGAGGCCGCTTACCCTTGCCGAACGGCAGGCTGTATGGTCCAGCAACAAGGTGGAATATCGGCGTCGCATGCTTCGTGACGGTAAGGCCAGCGCTGATCGGTGGCCGGAGCAGCAAGCTCGCGGACAGACACCCGAGCAGCGGGCCAGAACGACTCCTGGCAAAAGCAAGAAAAACTGCAAGAAGGTGCGCTGGGTCAATCGCGCAACTCCCGGTTTTGGCGGGGGGCCAATGACGATGAGCCGTGTTGCAGTGTGCGCAGATTAGATCTGACCGCATCGGTCATAACACCCCGGCAATCCGACGAGCTTGGTTGCAGTGCTGATGTCAGAAACGAGCGGCCGCGGCGCCTGCTCAACAGCCGCTTTTCTGCCCCCCACGGCTAAAGTGGCATGTCCGCAATGGCCACCTTCTGTCGCTATCTCGGCCGGTCGCGCAGACACCATGTCCTCTCCTGACAACAGGATCCGCCGTTCGCCCCATCGCCGGCGAACGGCAGGAATGTCGCAAGTATCGCCCTTTCTGGCCCTCAATCACGGTCTTCAACCACGGCCCGGTTTCGGGTGCCGCATCTAAGCTGCTATGTTCGGAGAAGAGCGCAAAAAATAAGGAACCGCTGGCCCCCGATCTGCCAAGTGATTATTGCCCAGTTCTCATCTTCATCATCCTGGGTGCGCCCCACGGTGAATTCCCAGCACGGATATCCGGCATTGTTGATTGCGGCCACTCCCGAGCAAGAGAGTGAATTATCGTTAATGAGCCCAGGCCCATAGAGGCTGACCCCCTATCGCTGAGCGACGGCAATCAGCGCGGTGGAAGGGATGGGGAGGAATTTTCGCTTTCCCGCCATTTGTCGCACTTCGGCGATCACCGCATCCTTTTCAGTCGCATCGAGGCTCGTCCAGTCGGGAGACATGCCGAAGAGCGTATCCGGTTCGGCGAGGGCTGCAAGATCCAGCATATAGTCATGGGTGACCGGCTCGATCCGAGGATCGCGATAGCCGGCGGCAACCAGTTCGCGTGCGAAATCCCGTGGCTCGCTGAGCGCTTTCACGGCCTCAGGCATCACCATACCCTCCCGACCGGGGAACAGCTTGCGGCGGACCTGTTCAAGTAGCAGGAAGGTTGCCGCTCCCCGCTCACGCCACGTTGCGATCACCCCGTGCCCACCCGGGCGCGTCACCCTTGCCATCTCGGCCAAACCCTTGCGCCAATCGGGGAACATGATGACCCCGAATATTGAGAACACCACATCAAAGCTGGCATCCTCCAACGCAAGCGCCTGCCCATCCATTACGCGTGCCTCGACATTGGGCCGATTTCTCGCCGCGATGCGCGCGACCATGCCAGGGGAAAAATCCGTCGCCAGAACGTGTGCGCCCGTCCGCGCCGCCAGCAAAGCCAGCGCGCCGGTGCCCGCCGCGACGTCGAGGGCTCGGCTATTGGAAGTCAGTGCCACACGGGCGAGCGCGGCCTCAGCGTAACGCGCGGTAAAGGGATGAGCGGTCTTCTCGTAATGCTGTGCGGCGGTATCCCAGTGATCGGGATTTTGGAATTCGACCATTTCTCAATGCTCCACGAATCATGTAACATTATAAGTATCGTGACTTTGAGCGCTTGCCAATCCTCACCGAACAGCGAATGACTGCATCATGCGCAATGACAGCCGTCTCTCGCGAATGCTCCATGTGCTGCTTCACATGGCGCGACATGAAGGCCCGATGACCTCGGACGAGATCGCGCGCATGCTTGGCACCAATGCCGTTGTCGTGCGCAGAACGATGGCAGGCTTGCGGGATTCGGGCTATGTGCGGTCGGAAAAGGGGCACGGTGGCGGCTGGGTGATCCAGGCCGACCTTGAGACCGTGTCGCTACTTGACGTTCACCGCGCCGTCGGGGGTCCGCGTCTCTTCACGATCGGGAGCGAACATCCGAACGCCAAATGCGCGGTGGAACGGGTTGTCAACCAGGCCTTGGAAAGCGCACTCCAAGAGGCAGAGGCGATGTTGGTCGCGCGGCTGAAGACGGTCAGCCTCGCCGAGCTGGCGCGGCGCTTCGATGAGAATTGCCGCTCAACCTTTTGAAAGCTGCTCCAGCTACCGCTCGCGTCGCTACGTCGTCGCTATCGGCTCGGCGAGGGCACCACCTGCCCTTAGTCATGGTGCAGGTGCCAGAACTCTCTCTTGCAACCCAGCTCGGAAACTCGCGGGGCTTTTGGCAGTCACCACCATTGCCTGAGGTTCAGTGGGATCACCAATTTCCCCGGCCGGAACCCTTTTTACTCCCCGGCGCTATGGTAGGCGATGGAACTTAATCCGCCAACATTGGTGCATTGGGTCGATTTCGACCTTCTGTCGCGGCTTGGTGTAGCAGCGGTGCTGGGTTTGCTACTCGGGCTCGATCGCGAAATCCGGGGCCACGCAGCCGGGCTTCGCACTCACGGGCTCATCTGCTTTTCTGCCGCAATGATGACGGTATCCGTGCTCGCGCTCTATGGCCAGCTGGGCGGCGGGGATCGGATGGACCCGCTGCGCATCTTCGAGGCGACCGGGGGGTTCATCGGCATTATCGGTGCCGGACTGATCGTCTTCAGCCGAGGCGAAGTGCATAATCTGACGACCGCGGCGCATCTGTGGCTCGCAGCGGTCGTCGGGATTGCGTGCGGCGCCGCGCAATGGCCGCTGGTGGTGATCGGCTGCATCATCAGCCTTGTCATGCTCACCCTCTTGCGTGTCGCCGAACGCCGATGGGAGGGCGGGGATGGCAAATCGGTGCGTGCACCGGATCAAAAGTGACAAGTTTTCAACATGTAAATTGGCATGCGATGTGTCCCGGAAATCCCCATGTTTCCCGCTTGCGGCCGTCCGGTGGTCCTCGTATAAACCGCGTACTGCGAAGCGGGGGGAAGCGCGCCACGGACGCGCTGCAAAAATAACCGCACGCACCGGGTCGCGCGTCGGAAACGGACGTTTGCTTGGGGCTTTCCATCCACGGCATCAAGCGCCGCGTGACTTGAACCTACCGCTCCTTCCTCCCCTCGGCGCTCGCACCTGTTGACACCGCATTAACCAATGTCGGGCATATCGCTTACAATCATTGATTGTGGGTGCGCCGATGAAACATGATCCGATCCGTCCAGCAGAACAATTGCTCGATCAGTCGGTTGCGAGCGATTGCGGGGAGCTTGCCGTCGGGTGCAGCGACGCCGCCGGACGCATCAAGCGCGCCACCGACCAGATGGACCGCCAGATCGCCGAACTGGGCCGACTTGAGGAATATGTCGTCGGGCTGGAGGCAGACCAGCGCCAGATCGCCGATTCGACCGACGAAGCAAAGCTACTTTCGGCGCGCGCCTGCGAGCAGCTCGATGCGGGTGCCGAGCGGGTCAACGCCGCGGTCACCGAATTTCGCTCGGTCATCGACCTTGTCGCCAGGCTCGGCCAGCATGTCACCAATTTCGCTGCGGTGATGGAGCAGGTGCAGCAGGTGAGCCAGTCGATCGAATCGATCGCCAAGACGACGAACATGCTTGCGCTCAATGCCGCGATCGAGGCCGAGCGCGCGGGCGACGCCGGCCGAACCTTCGCGGTCGTCGCCGCCGAGGTTAAGAAGCTTGCGCAGAACACGCGCGGTGCAACCGACGAAATCCGCCGCTCGATCGGGAGCCTTGCGAGCGAGGCGAGCGGTCTGGTCGCCGAGATCCAGTCGGGAGTCGAGCAGTCGAGCCGCGCCGAGGCGCAGTTCGAGACGATCACGGACGCGCTTCATGACGCGACCCATCTTGTTGCGCTCCTTGACGACCAGAGCGACCGTATCGCGCAGTCGAGCGCTATGGTGCACGCCAATGGTGCGCGGGTCCGCGAGGCGCTTGACCGCGTCGTGACATCTGTGCGCGACAATAGCGCGACGCTGGAGGGAACGCGCGACTCGATCCTCTCGATGGAGAATGTGTCCAACCGGATGTTCAACGCGGTGATTTCGGCGGGCGTCTCGCCGCGCGATTCGGCGGTCGTCGAGCTCGCAGCGAAGGTACGCGACGAGTTCGTGGCGCTTGCGGAAAATGCGCTCGCGCGCGGCGAGCTGACAATGGAGCAATTGTTCGACACCGATTATGTCCGTGTTCCAGGATCGAACCCGGAACGTTTCCGTACGACCCTTTGCGACTGGGCCGACCGCCACTGGCGTCCGCTGTTCGACCGTATCGTCACCGAGCATCCTGAGGTGCGCATGTCGTCGGCCGGAGACATGAACGGCTTTCTGCCAACCCACATCACCGACTGCTCGCGCGCGCCCACGGGCGATATCGAGCACGACACGGCGCATTGCCGCAACGGCCGCATTCTCTTCGATGAAACCGACGCTGCGGCGAAGCGCAGCAACGCCCCCTTCTTCATGGCGGTCTATCGCCAGGAAGGCGATGGCACCAACTATGTGACGGTGCGCAACGTCTATATGCCCGCGGTGATCAACGGGCGCCGCTGGGGCGACGTCGAGGTCGCCTATCAGCTCTGAGGCGCTGGCGGGGCGGGGGGCTGCTAAGGATACTGCTCCAATGCCGGATCGAGAAGCGCCCAAGGCGGCGCCTCGCTTGTCCAGATGGCCACGGTCGGCTTGAGCCCGTGCGCCTCGTCGAGCACACCGAGGCGGACCACTCGCATGTCCGGCCGGGCCGAGGAGCCGCCCAGGATTGGCGTACCGCAGGCGGGGCAATGCGTGCGGGTCAGTATGTTCCCGCTGTCCGCGACATAGTCGTGGCTCGCCGTTGGTCCTTCGATGCCGATATCGGCGGCCCGGAAAACGGCATTATGTGTAGGACCGCCCGCTGCAATCTGCTGGCAGCGCCGGCACCAGCATTGCCGCACGGCGAGCGCCTTGCCCCTGATGCGGATTTCGACCGCCCCGCAAGCGCAGCGGCCGCTATATTCCATCGCCTCAGGCGCCCTGCCGGCGCGCCATGAAAGCGAGTTTTTCGAACAGCATCACATCCTGCTCATTCTTGAGAAGCGCGCCGTGGAGGGGCGGAATCGCCTTGCCCACGTCGCGGTTCTGCAGGACCTCGAGCGGCATATCCTCGGCGAGAAGCAGCTTCAGCCAGTCGATCAGCTCACTCGTCGACGGCTTTTTCTTGAGCCCCGGCACCTCGCGTACATCGTAGAAAATGTCCATCGCGCGGCTGACCAGCGTCTTCTGGATGCCGGGGAAGTGAACCTCCACGATCTCGGCCATCGTGTCGCGGTCGGGGAACTTGATATAATGGAAGAAGCAGCGGCGCAAAAAGGCGTCAGGCAATTCCTTCTCATTGTTCGAGGTGATCACGACGATCGGGCGTTCCTTCGCGCTGATCGTCTCGTCGGTCTCATAGACGTGGAACGCCATGCGATCGAGTTCCTGGAGCAGGTCGTTCGGAAACTCGATGTCGGCCTTGTCGATCTCGTCGATCAGGAGCACGGGCAGCTTCGGGGAGGTGAAGGCTTCCCACAATTTGCCCTTCTTGATGTAGTTGCGGATGTCGTGGACGCGTTCCTCGCCGAGCTGCCCGTCGCGCAGCCGCGCGACCGCATCATATTCGTAGAGGCCCTGCTGCGCCTTGGTCGTTGACTTGATGTTCCAGGTAATGAGCGGAGCGTCGAAAGCCTTGGCGATTTCCTCCGCGAGCACGGTCTTGCCGGTGCCGGGCTCGCCCTTCACCAGCAGCGGACGGCGGAGCATCGTCGCGGCATTGACCGCGACCTTGAGATCGTCGGTGGCGATATAGGCGCTGGTTCCTTCGAAACGCATCGTCGCGCAGCCTTTCCCTTAACGTGAACGTCAACTGGGATCGGCATAGCGGGGGTGAGGGGGAGGTGCAAGCGGTTGGCGTCCGAGCGCACGCTGCTGCATGCTGTTCATGACTGGGCGGCGCTTCGTGCCGCCCAGGCGCGGCTCAGGCGTGCGCGCGGCTTTCGGCGCGCGCTGCAAGCAAGTCCCAAAGGCCGCTATGCTGCGTGATAAGCTGCTGTGCGCCAAAGGCGATCGCACGCTCGGCCGCCGGCGTATCGGCCACCAGGTTGGCGAGCCGCGCGGTATCGCGCAGGTCGGGGAGGGTGCAGCGATGGGCGGGGAGGTCGAGCCGCTGGGCGCTGATATCGAGAAGGACGCGGATCGTCAGCCAATCGAGCGTCAGCGCAACCGCGGCACCGACTGCACAGCCGTGGCGATCGGATTCGGCGAGCATGTCAAGGGCGCGGCGCTGCGCGGCCACTGCCGCCTCGCATTGATCCTGGCCGTGGGTGCTCGGCATCGGGCCCGCCGCAGCGGCGATCGCCGAGAGGGCGCTGCGCTCTTCGGCAAAGGCTTGCGCCGCTTCGTCCATCCAGCGGCGCGAGGCTGGGTCGACCGCCTTGCGCGCGGCACTGTCGATCACGCCCGGGTAGCGGCCGTGTAGCAGGCAAAGAAAATGCACAGCGTCGGCAAGATTGCGCATTGCCTCCGGACCCGTAGAGAGGGCCCCCGACCTCACATAGGGATGCGCGCCGGTGCCATCGCTTGCAACCAGCGCGTCGAGCAGCTCGGCAACGCTGCGCGTCTGGGTCCGGGGCTGGGTCGACTGGCTCAACAGGTCATCCTTGCATGTCGCGGAGAGGCAGGGTCTCTTTTTTCCGCGATGTCACCGCTGGGTCCCCTCATAGAATAACGTCGTAAACGGAGGGTTTATGAGCGGCCCGGAATGCGGTGAAGCGTTTGCCACCACGGCGTCTCGAAGCGGGACGGTGCGAAAAAGCAAAGGACCGGCAGGCCCCGAGGGGCGTGCCGGTCCCGTCATGCGGCCCGTGGATGGCCGGGCCGCGGGGCCGGGGCGGCAAGCGGGGAGAGGGAAGCCCGCCGCGCCCGGCTTGAAGTCAGGCGGCGAGCGCCAGATCCGCGTGTTCCTCGACCCGATCCTGCGGCTGTGCCGTCACCGGGGCGGGCGCTGCCACCGGCCGCGGATGGATCAGCCGCGAGGCAAGGACAATGGCGCCGAGCAGGAAATAAGCCGCGAAAGTCTGAACCGGGAAAAAGAAGAGCGGCGCGACGAAGGCGAGGCGCAGCCAAAGCGGATTGAAGCCAAAGTCCTGGCCCACAGCCTCGCAGATCCCGAAAAACGTATCGCGGCGGCGGAAGAGATTGGTGGTTTCGTTGTCCATTTTCTTGTCTTTCCTCTTGGCTGCGGGCATCGCCCGATGCTCATGGCTCAAGCATCGCAAGGGGCGTGCCAAATTCGGTAATGCTTGCTTTTCCGTGGGATCGGCCTCGGGACGCCCTAAGGGCGGCGCGGCCTCGGCGGGAATTATTCCTATCGGTCGGGAAACTACGCCATCAGTCCTGAAATTTTTTCATCGCCGGAGCCTTGTGAAGGGAGAGAAGATGCCGCCTCGCCGGTCGAGCGCGATTTTCTTAGACTCACCGCGCGGCGAAGCGGCGACCGGTTAGACCGGCCGCCGTTACTGTTCGATGAATGGTGGATGGCTTCCCGTCTTGCGTCCGGCCCGAGCCTGCCCAGGCACCGTCCCGATCCGCGAGCTGGAACAGGACGTTCGGCGCTTGGGCGCGCTCGGCCTGAACGCAAATAGGCTGCTTTGCGTCTACTGGTCGAGAAAGCTGCGCATCTTTCGGCTGCGGCTTGGATGCTTGAGCTTGCGCAGCGCCTTTGCCTCGATCTGGCGGATGCGCTCGCGCGTAACACTGAACTGCTGACCGACTTCCTCAAGTGTGTGGTCGGTGTTCATGCCGATGCCGAAGCGCATGCGCAGAACGCGTTCCTCACGAGGCGTCAGCGACGCGAGAACGCGCGTGACCGTTTCCTTGAGGTTCGACTGCACGGCGGCGTCGACCGGGATGACGGCATTCTTGTCCTCGATGAAATCGCCGAGGTGGCTGTCTTCCTCGTCCCCGATCGGGGTTTCAAGGCTGATCGGCTCCTTGGCGATCTTCATCACCTTGCGGACCTTCTCGAGCGGCATCGACAGGCGCTCGGCCATTTCCTCAGGGGTGGGTTCGCGGCCCGATTCATGAAGGAACTGGCGGCTGCACCGCACAAGCTTGTTGATCGTCTCGATCATATGGACCGGGATGCGGATCGTCCGCGCCTGGTCGGCGATCGAGCGGGTGATTGCCTGCCGGATCCACCAGGTGGCGTAGGTCGAAAATTTGTAACCGCGACGATATTCGAATTTGTCGACGGCCTTCATGAGCCCGATATTGCCTTCCTGGATGAGATCGAGGAACTGCAGGCCGCGGTTCGTGTATTTCTTCGCGATCGAGATCACGAGGCGCAGGTTCGCCTCGACCATTTCCTTCTTGGCGATACGCGCCTCGCGCTCGCCTTTCTGGACCATGTTCACGACGCGGCGAAACTCGGTGAGACTCATGCCCGCTGCCTGCGCGATCTCCGAAATCTCGACGCGAATGCGATCGACGGCGGCCGCTTCATTTTCGGCAAAGGCCGCCCATTTCTTGTCGATCTTGCCAACCTCGTCGAGCCAATTTTCTTCGAGCTCGCGACCGACATAATGATCGAGGAACGACTTGCGCGGCACCTTGTGACGCTCGGCGAGACGCAGCATCTGCCCACCCAGCGCGGTCAGGCGCCGGTTGTAGCTGTAAAGCTGGTCGACGAGATATTCGATCTTGGTGCCGTGGAACTGCACGCTCTCGACCTGCGCGGTGAGTTCCTCGCGCAGCTTGTGATATTTCTTCTCCGACGCGGCCGGAAATTCCTCGCCGCCCGACAGCGATTCAAGTCGCGCCTCCTGCAGCTTCTGGAACGCCTTGAAGCTCTTGGTGATCGCGGCGAATTTCTCGAGCGCGTCGGGCTTCAGCAATTCTTCCATGGCCGCGAGGCTCAGCGTATTGTCCTCGTCGTCATCCTCGAAGCTTTCGCGCTTCTTGGCCGAGCCGCCGTCTTCGTCATCTTCATCGGCTTCGGGCTCTTCCTCGACCTCATCCTCGTCCTTGAACGAGACGCCGGCGGTCTTCTCGCTGATCTCGCCGTCGTCCTCTTCCTCATTTTCGAGATTTTCAGGTGCGGGGTCCTTGGTCAGCATTGCCTCGAGGTCGACGATCTCGCGCAGCTGCATGTCGCCATTGTTGAGCGCGTTCGACCATTCGATGATCGCATTGAAGGTCAGCGGGCTTTCGCAAAGGCCAAGGATCATCGTGTCGCGGCCCGCCTCGATGCGCTTCGCAATCGCGATCTCGCCCTCGCGGCTCAAAAGCTCGACCGCCCCCATCTCGCGCAGGTACATGCGAACGGGATCGTCGGTGCGATCAACCGTTTCCTTCTTCTTTTCGATCGCGGGGTTGGAGACCGAACCCGTGCCGGCGCTGACGTCGACTTCGTCATCGGCGTCCTGCTCGGCCTCTTCCTGCACATCCTCGTCGCTCTCGACGATGTTGATGCCCATGTCGCTGATCGCCGACATGATGTCCTCGATCTGCTCCGAAGACATCTCATCCTGCGGCAACGCCGCGTTCAGCTCGTCATAGGTCAGGTAGCCGCGCTTCTTGCCGCGCGCGATCAGCTTTTTGACGTCGGCTTCGTTGAGATCGATCAGCGGAGCGTCGGTTTCGGCGGTGTTCTTGGTGGCCATCTATCAATCCTGCCTGCGGGCAAATAAGTGGGTCGTCAATCCCGGCTGCTGTCGGACAGCGCGGCCAGGCGGCGGGTCAAATCCTCGTCCATCGCGCGCAGCTTTTGCTGGCGCGCCAAACCTTCGTCATCCATGGTGCGCTGGAAATCCGCGGTCGCCTCGGCAAGCCGGGCACGAATTTCGGGCTGCGTCACCAGCACGCCGATATATTCATCCAGGTCGCGAAGCGCGGTTTTGCGCGCCTCGGCGGCCCCTTCGCCGTCTTCCAGCCGTCGGTTGAACGAGAAGTGCATTCCGTCGGCTCTGAGCAACGTCATCGCCCTATTATACACTTTCATCGGCTCCAATATGGCAAGCAACCCCTCGCAATCAAGCCCTTCCTGGGCATTTGCGATGTCAAGCATCACGTCCAGCAATTCCGCGTCGGCGGGATTGCCGATCGCGAGGCGCGCCAGAGCTTCCTCGTTGCGCCTCAGCGCCGCGGGATGGCGCAGCAATCCGCCGAGCAGCGCCGCCATATAGGGGGCGTCGATTCCGGCTTCTCCGATCGAACGCGTCTCGGCGCCCGGCGGTTGCAATCTGGGATCGGGCGCAAAGCGTCGCGCGCCGCGCTGAGGCGGCGCCCAGGGGACGCGCGAGGTGCGCTCGGGCCGCGCGCGGGCGAACAGCGCGTCGAGCCGCTCGCGGAAGGCCTCGCGGTAATGATGGCGCACATCGGCATCTTCGATCGCATCGGCATGGCCGAGCAAGCGGGTCTTGAGCGCGGCGCGTTCCTCGGGCGTCACCAGGGGACCTGCGCCAACTTCGTGCGCCCAGAGCTGTTCGACGAGCGGCTGCGCCTCTTCTAGCAGTGCTGCAAAACCGGCGGCACCGCGCGCGCGGACGATATCGTCGGGGTCCTGCCCGGTGGGCAGCGTCGCAAAGGCGAGGCTGAAGCCGGGGCGGAGCAGGGGAAGGGCGCGCATCGCGGCGCGCATTGCTGCCCTCTGTCCTGCGGCATCGCCGTCAAAGCAAAGGATCGGCACCGGGACCATCCGCCAGAGCATTGCGAGCTGATTCTCGGTGAGCGCGGTCCCGAGCGGCGCGACCACGTCAGCAATCCCCGCCTCCGCGAGCGCGATCACATCCATATAACCTTCGACGACGATGATCCGGTTCGTTTGCCGCGACGCGGGCGACGCCTTGTCGAGATTGAAAAGGGTGCGGCCTTTGTCGAACAGCGGCGTGTCGGGGGAATTGAGATATTTGGGCTCGCCGTCACCGAGAATACGTCCGCCAAAGGCGATGACCCGCCCACGCGCGTCGCGGATCGGGATCATCAGCCGCCCGCGAAAGCGGTCGTAAGGCTCCTTCTCGTCGAGAGCGATCAGCATGCCGGCCTCGACCAGCATGGCGGTGGGGAATTTCTTGAGCGCCTCCTTGAGTGCATTGCGGCTGTCGGGCGCGAGACCAAAGCCGAAGCCGGCGCGCGTGGCATCGGAAATGCCGCGCTTCTTCAGATAATCGCGCGCCGGCGCGCCGTTGCTGCTCGCAAGCTGCTGGGCAAACCACTCGGCCGCGGCATGCGTCACGTCGCGCAAGCTCGCTTGCGCCTCCGCCTTTTTCGCCGCGCGGGGATCGGGGGCGGGGACCTCCATCCCGGCCTCTGCGGCAAGCTCCTTCACCGCATCCATGAACGACAGTCCGCGCTGATCGGTCATCCAGCGGATCGCGTCGCCATGCGCCCCGCAGCCGAAACAATGGTAAAAGCCCTTCTCGTCGTTGATCGTGAAGCTTGGCGTCTTCTCGTTATGAAAGGGGCAGCACGCCTTATACTCACGGCCCGCGCGCGTGATCTTCACCGTGCGGCCGATCAGCGTCGACAGCGTGACACGCGATCGCAGTTCATCGAGCCATTGCGGGGTGAGGGTCATGATCTCGATATGCCCACCCCGGACCCCGCCGGCAAGCGGGGTGCAGGAACGGGATCAGCCCAATGCGGCCTTCACCCAGCCGCTCGCCTTGCTCATGTCGAGCCTGGATCCGTGACGCTCCTTCACCGCTGCCATCACGCGGCCCATGTCCTTGAGGCTGGTCGCGCCGAGTTCGGCAACGATCGCCCTGATTGCGGCGGTCGCGTCTTCCTCCGAAAGCTGCGCGGGCAGGAATTCCTCGATCACCGCGACTTCGGCCGCCTCGACGTCGGCGAGTTCCTGCCGACCGCCCTGTTCATACATGGTGATCGATTCGCGGCGCTGCTTGACCATTTTCTGAAGCACATCGGTGACGAGCACATCGTCGTCGGCGGGCGCGGTGCCGGTGCGCAGTTCGATGTCGCGGTCCTTGATCTTGGCCAGCATCAGCCGGATCGTGCCCAAACGCGCCTTGTCGCCTGCTTTCATCGCGGCAACCTGCGCAGCCTTGATGTCATCGCGAATCATGCGTGTCCTCTTTGCGCTGCAATGTGGGAAAGAAGCACTCTTAGCGGGAAGTTTCCAAATCCGATAGCTTGTGAATCACTTTTTTGACGCCTAGTTGGTCGGCCGTTTAGCCTTCCGTCCGGAGCAGTTTAAATGGCAGCAGCCAACCCATCCGTCGCGCCCCGAATCCAGCCTTCGGGCGCGACCGGCGTTCTTGTCCTCGCCGATGGCACGATCCTGTGGGGTATCGGCTATGGGGCGACCGGCGCCGCGGTTGGCGAAATCTGCTTCAACACCTCGATGACCGGCTATCAGGAAATCCTGACTGATCCGAGCTATGCGGGGCAGATCGTTACGTTCACTTTCCCCCACATCGGCAATGTCGGCGCGAACCCCGACGATATGGAGCGCGGCGTGCACGGCGCGCTCGGTGCGATCACGCGCGAGCTTCCAACGAGCCCCAGCAATTTCCGCAGCGTCCAGACGCTTCCTGAATGGATGGCCGAGCAGGGGGTGATCGGGCTCGCGGGGATCGACACCCGCGCGCTCACTCGTCGCATCCGTGACGCCGGCGCTCCCAATGGTGTGATTGCGCATAGCGCGGAGAGCAGGTTCGACATCGACGAATTGCTCGCGATGGCGCGAGGCTGGTCGGGGCTCGAGGGACTCGACCTTGCAAAGGATGTCAGCCGCACCGACACCGGCGCCTGGACCGGCGGCGCGTGGACGCTCGGACATGGCTATGCAAACGCCGAGGGCGGCGAACGTCCGCATGTCGTTGCGATCGACTATGGCGCGAAGGACAATATTTTCCGCAACCTCGTAAAGGCCGGCGCGCGCGTCACGGTGGTGCCTGCAACCGCGACCCTCGAAGAGGTGCTGAGCCATGATCCCGACGGCGTGTTCCTCTCGAACGGCCCAGGCGACCCGGCCGCGACGGGCGATTATGCGGTGCCCGTGATCAGGGGGCTGCTCGAGCGTGACATTCCGCTCTTCGGCATCTGTCTTGGTCACCAGATGCTGGGGCTCGCGGTCGGCGCAAAGACGATAAAGATGCACCAGGGCCACCGCGGCGCAAATCATCCCGTCCAGCGCGCCGAGGACGGCGTGGTCGAAATTACCAGCATGAACCATGGCTTCGCGGTCGACGCCGCAACGCTCCCCGAAGGCGTGGTGGAAACACACAAGAGCCTGTTTGACGGCTCAAACTGCGGCATCGCGATCACGGGCAAGAAGGCATTCAGCGTGCAATATCACCCCGAGGCAAGCCCGGGGCCGCAGGACAGCTTCTACCTGTTCGAGAAATTCGTGGGCGGCCTCAAGTGAGCATGGAAGACGAGCTCGGTGCGCTGGCGGCCGATGCTGCCGCGCACCCCGAACGCTGGGGCGCGGGCGTGCGGCTCCACATCACCTGCGCGCGGCGCCTGCCCTATGAGGCGGTGCAGCTCGCCGAAGCGCGTGGCTTTTCCGAGGCGCGCGGGGTCGGCCGCCACCACCTCATCTTCGAATATGAAGATATTGTCCCGGACGCTGCGTGGATCGCCTCGACCGCGCGTCCCGTGCTCGAATTCATTGCCGAGGTGGGCGGGACGAACCCCCAGATCGGCATCGATCGGAACATCCAATGAGCGATGTCCCTGGCCTTGCTGTCCCCCTTCGCGCCGCGAGGGGGCGAGAGGTGGGAGCGCGAGGCGGCCGCGCCGCGTCGCCGCAATCCGGACCCTTGTCTCCCCTTTGCGGGTTCGGGCGGCACGCTCTGCGCTGCCCTCGTCCATCGCTCGTCCGCCGCCCTCCCGGCACCCTCACCCGATCCTCTCCCCTGGAGGGGAGGGCTTTGAAGATAGCAGCCTGAAATGCCCAGAAGAACCGACATTCAATCCATCCTCGTCATCGGCGCCGGCCCGATCGTTATCGGTCAGGCGTGCGAATTCGACTATTCGGGGACCCAGGCGATCAAGGCGCTGAAGGAGGAGGGCTACCGGATCGTCCTCGTCAACTCCAATCCGGCAACGATCATGACCGATCCTGATCTTGCCGATGCGACCTATGTGGAGCCGATCACGCCCGAGATCGTTGCCAAGATCATCGAAAAGGAACGACCCGACGCGGTGCTCCCGACGATGGGCGGGCAGACCGCGCTCAACACCGCGCTTGCGCTCGCGCAGGACGGGACGCTCGCCAAATTCGGCGTCGAGATGATCGGCGCCGACGCCGAGGCGATCGACAAGGCCGAGGACCGCCAGAAATTCCGTGACGCGATGGACAAGATTGGCCTCGAAAGCGCGCGCTCGGGCGTCGCGCACACGCTTGAGGAAGCGCTGAAGATTCTCGATCGTACCGGCCTTCCCGCGATTATCCGCCCCTCCTTCACGCTCGGCGGCACCGGCGGCGGCATTGCCTATAACCGCGAGGAATTCGAGCAGATCGTCCGCGGCGGCCTGATCGCGTCGCCGACCACCGAGGTCCTGATCGAGGAATCGCTCCTCGGCTGGAAAGAATATGAGATGGAGGTGGTGCGCGACCGCAAGGACAATTGCATCATCATCTGCTCGATCGAGAATGTCGATCCGATGGGCGTGCATACCGGTGACAGCATCACCGTCGCGCCCGCGCTGACGCTGACCGACAAGGAATATCAGATCATGCGCAACGCCAGCATCGCGGTGCTGCGCGAGATCGGGGTCGAGACGGGCGGATCGAACGTCCAGTTCGCGGTCAATCCCAGGGACGGCCGCCTGATCGTGATCGAAATGAACCCGCGGGTGTCGCGCTCCTCGGCGCTTGCGTCGAAGGCAACAGGCTTCCCGATTGCGAAGGTCGCAGCAAAGCTCGCGGTCGGCTACACGCTCGATGAGATCATGAACGACATCACCGGCGTCACGCCCGCGTCGTTCGAGCCCACGATCGACTATGTCGTCACCAAGATCCCGCGCTTTGCCTTCGAGAAATTCAAGGGGGCCGAGCCCTCGCTGTCGACCACGATGAAATCGGTCGGCGAGGTGATGGCGATCGGCCGCACGATCCACGAGAGCCTGCAAAAGGCGCTCCGCGGGCTCGAAACCGGACTGAGCGGCTTCAACGTCGTCGACCGGCTGAAAGGCGCGGCGCACGACCAGCTCCGCAATGAACTCGCCCAGCGTACCCCCGACCGGCTGCTCAACACCGCGCAGGCGATCCGCGAGGGTCTGCCGCTCGAGGACATCAACCGCGTCGCGGGCTATGACATGTGGTTTCTCGAACGGATCGCAGAGATTGTGGCGGCGGAAGAGAAAGTGTGCCGCAACGGCCTGCCGCGCGATGCCGAGGGGCTGCGGCGCCTCAAGGCGATGGGCTTTTCGGATAAACGCCTCGCCTATCTCGCGCTTCAGTCGGCGAACCTTCAGCCGGGCACGAGGCGTGCGACCGCCCATGGCAGCGGGCTCATCCACGATGCGGTCAAGGCGATGACCGGCGGCGTGACCGAGGCCGAGGTGCGCGCGCTGCGCCACCGCCTCGGCGTGCGTCCGGTGTTCAAGACGATCGATACATGCGCCGCGGAGTTTCAGGCGAGGACGCCCTATCTCTATTCGACCTATGAAGCGCCGACTTTCGGCGAGGCGGAATGCGAGGCGAACCCGAGCGAGCGCAAGAAAATCGTCATTCTGGGCGGCGGGCCCAACCGGATCGGCCAGGGGATCGAGTTCGACTATTGCTGCTGTCACGCCTGCTTCGCACTCGAAGAGGCGGGCTATGAAACGATCATGGTCAACTGCAATCCCGAGACGGTGTCGACCGACTATGATACCTCCGACCGCCTCTATTTCGAGCCGCTGACCGCCGAGGATGTTCTTGAGATCCTGCACGTCGAGCAGTCGAAGGGCCAGCTTGTCGGGGTGATCGTCCAGTTTGGCGGCCAGACGCCGCTCAAGCTTGCACAGGCGCTGTCCGATGCGGGAATTCCGATCCTCGGCACCTCGCCTGATGCGATCGACCTTGCCGAGGACCGTGAGCGTTTCGCAGCGCTGGTGAACAAGCTCGGGCTGAAGCAGCCTGCGAACGGCATTGCGCGCAGCCGCGAGGAAGCCGTCGCGGTCGCGGCGCGTATCGGTTATCCGGTGCTCACGCGCCCCTCCTATGTGCTCGGCGGCCGAGCCATGGAGATCGTCGACGATCAGGCGCAGCTTGAGCATTATATCGAGACCGCGGTGCAGGTGTCGGGCGACAGTCCGGTCCTCATCGACCGCTATTTGCGCGATGCGATCGAGGTGGACGTCGACGCGCTGTGCGACGGCACCGACGTCGTGGTTGCAGGTGTCCTCCAGCATATCGAGGAAGCCGGCGTCCATTCGGGCGACAGCGCCTGCTCGATCCCGCCCTATAGCCTGCCGGCTCCCATCGTCGCCGAGATCGAGCGGCAGGCCGATGCGCTTGCGCGCGCTCTCGAAGTGCGGGGGCTGATGAACATCCAGTTCGCAGTGCAGGGGGACGAGGTCTATCTGATCGAGGTCAATCCTCGCGCGAGCCGGACCGTCCCGTTCGTGGCGAAGGCGGTGGGCTCGCCGATCGCGAAGATCGCGGCGCGGGTGATGGCCGGCGAGCGCCTTGCCGATCTGCCGAAGATCAACCGCAACATCGCGCATGTCGCGGTGAAGGAAGCGGTCTTCCCCTTCTCGCGTTTCCCCGGCACCGACCCGGTGCTCAGTCCCGAGATGAAATCAACGGGCGAAGTCATGGGAATCGACAGCGATTTCAATCTGGCCTTTGCCAAGGCGCAGCTTGGCGCGGGCGACCGGCTGCCGACCGGGGGGCGACTGTTCGTGTCGGTCAAGGACAGCGACAAGCCGCGGATCATCGAGTCCGTCCGGCGCCTTGCTGGTTGGGGGTGGCAAGTGATTGCGACCGGCGGGACCGCCGACTATCTCGCTGACCAGGGGATCGCCGTCGAGCGCGTCAACAAGGTTGCCGAGGGGCGGCCGCATATCGTCGACCGGATCAAGGACGGCGACGTGCAGCTGATTTTCAACACGACCGAAGGATGGCAGAGCCTGCAGGACTCGCAATCGATCCGCGCCTCGGCGCTCGCGGCCGATATCGCCTATTACACGACTGCGGCCGGAAGCGACGCTGCGACCCACGCCATCGGCGCGCTGCGCGCGCATAGTCTTGAAGTGAAGCCCCTTCAGGACTATTATTGAGACACCGCTCCCATCCCCGACATTGACGGAAACAGCGGCGCAGCCGCCCGGCGAACTTCGCTGGCGCTGGATTATTGACAAAGGACAACAGGATAATGGCAAGCGTTGAAAAGGTACCGATGCTGGCAGAAGGCTATGAGAAGCTGAGCGCGCAACTCGCCGCTCTCAAAGCCGAGCGACCGCAGATCGTCGATGCGATCGAGGAAGCGCGCGCGCATGGCGACCTGTCGGAAAATGCCGAATATCACGCCGCCAAGGAGCGCCAGGGGCAGGTCGAAGCCTCGATCGGCGACCTCGAAGACCGGCTTTCGCGCGCCCAGATCATCGACCCGACGACGCTGTCGGGCGACCGCATCGTATTCGGCGCCACGGTCACCCTCGTCGACGAGGACGACAAGCCGGTGAAATATCAGATCGTCGGGCAGGCGGAAGCGGACGCCAAGGAAGGCAAGATCAGCTACAACTCGCCGCTCGGCCGTGCGCTGATCGGCCGCCGCGTCGATGACGAAGTCGAAGTCACCGTGCCTTCGGGCGACAAATATTATCTGGTGACGAAGATCGAATTCATCTGAGCCACGGCGGAATCCGCGCGATGAACCGGCAACCGGCGCCCCTGACGACGGGCTTTGCGCTGCTCTGCGTCGTCGTCGCGGTCGTTCTTGCGGTAATCGGATACACGCATCAGGCGTTCGTGGGCGCAGGCTTCATTCCGGCGCGCTTCGGCGCCGAGCTGGTCGCGCCGCCGGGTACGATGCTGCCCTTTTTTCTGACCCCGCTCAGTTCAGCCTTTCTGCACAGCGGTTTTCTGCATCTTGCCTTCAACCTCGTTGTGCTCTTGTTCATTGGCCGCCAACTCGAGCCGCCGCTGGGTTCGGCGGCGACCGCCGGCCTGCTGGTCGCGGGCGCCTATGCGGGGTCCTTCGCGCAATGGCTGGCCGACCCGGACTCTACTGCCGCCGTTGTCGGCGCGAGCGGAGCCATCTCCTCGCTGATCGCGGTCTTCGCGCTGATCTTCAGCCGTTCCGAAGCGCCGGCGATTGGCCCGATCCCGAGCCACTGGGTGCGCGCGCTCTGGCTCGCCGCGGCGTGGATCGGTGTCCAGCTTCTGCTCGGATTCGCGGGCGGCGCGGGTTTCGGTTCGATCGCGATCTGGGCGCATGTCGGCGGCTTCATCGCCGGTCTGCTGCTTGCGCGCCCGCTCCTGCGCTGGCGGTTCGGGGGGCGGTAGGCCGCCTCTGGTCTAAGCGCCCAGCAAACCGCCCGCGAGCAGCATCGCGACCCGCACGTCGATCCCGCAGCCCTCGGCGCGCTTCGCTGCCACAAAGGGTTCGATCCTGGAGAGCGGCACGCGGTGGACGATGATGTCTTCGCTATCGACGCCGCCGCCCGGGCCGACCTTCGTGAGCCCCGTCGCGACGAGCAAGGTAAAGCTTTCGCTGACCATGCCCGGGGAACTGAAGAACTCGCCGACTGTCTGCCAATGCGAAGCGCGGTAGCCCGTCTCCTCTTCGAGTTCGCGTTCGGCGGCGGTTTCCGGCGCCTCGCCGGCGCTATCGTCGCCCACCAGCCCTGCGGGTAGCTCGAGACAATTTATCCCAAGCGGCACGCGGTATTGCTCGACCAAGATCACATGACGCCCGTCCGCCGCCTCGTCGATCGCGAGAATCACCGCGGCGTGGATGCCGCGCGAGCGCGATACATATTCCCACGTCCCCTGCTGCTTGACGGTGATGAAGCGGCCTTCCCAGCGGATCTCGGTGGGGGTGCCTGGGGGAGGGCGAGTCATGGCGATCCTTTCAGGAGGGGAGCACCCCTCATATCGCTCAGTCCGAGCATGCCAAGGGCGAAGAGACAGGGCCTCGCCGCGCCGGCCACGCCCGGCGAACCGCGGTCAATCAGATCTCGATCAGCCGGTCGGGCAGCTCGTTGGGATTGTCTTCGCCTTTCGGGAAATGTTCGGCAAGGACGATACCCATCCGGCGTACCGCCTCGGCCATGCCGGCGCCCGGCTTACCTTGGCGGACCTGCTCGATCAGCGCTTCCATCGCGTCACCCCACACCTCCGGCGCGACCCGGGCGGCGATCGCTTCGTCGGCGACGATGTCGGCCCGGTGCTCGCGCAGGCTGACATAGAGGAGGACGCCGGTTCGCCCCAGCGTCTTCGCCTCGGTGCCGACCTTGAAGAGGTCGACCGCGCGGGCGCGGACGCGCGCCGCCAGAATCGCCCGCGGCGTGAGCAAGAGCCGTAGCGGCCGCCACAGCAGGATCAGCCACACGCCGATCCATTTGAGGACGCCAATCGCAATCACCGTCCCAAGCCACTGGTTCGCGGTCAGACCGTGCCCCCAGCCGCCCGTCAGCCGGTCGTAGAGCCCCTGGTAGAATTCCGGGAAAAGCGCGATCACCGACATGGCAAGAAAGGCAATGACGCTCGCCCACACGAGCGCGACATCGTCATAATCGTTCGATTGCCCTGCGATGACGGTGACGATCTCGCCGCTCGTATGCGCCTCTGCCGCCGCAACCGCGGCGGTTACGAGGTCATGGTCGGCTTCGCTGACGTGACTGACTTTCATGGCCTTCTACCCCTACCAGCCGCCCGAAGCGCCGCCGCCGCCAAAGCTCCCGCCGCCTCCCGAAAAGCCGCCGAAACCGCCGCCTCCGCCGCTCCAGCTGCCGCCGCCCCACGACGACCCCCCGCGGCTACCGCCGCCCCAGTCGCCATCGCCCCAGATGATGATCGGAGCGCCACCCCACGGCCGGTGCCGCCGGTGGTGCTTTCCGCGCCGCCCGAAGGCGCTCAGCATCGGCAGGATGAAGAAGAAAAAGACGATGAAGCCGACGAAGATCAGTCCCCCGATATCGCCGTCGTCGGCGCGGTCGCGTTCGGCCTTGTCGGCTGCCGCGACGCGTGCCGCGGCCTCTTCAGGCGGAAGCTGGATCTGCTCCGAGATCGCATCGACGCCGGCCTGGATGCCGCCGGGATAGTCGCCCACCTTGAACCTCGGTGTCACCTGATCGCGGATGATCCGGCCGGCGAGTGCGTCGGTCAGGACCGGTTCGAGACCGTAGCCAACCGCGATGTGCATCCGCCGCTCGTTGGGCGCGATCAGAAAGACGACGCCATCGTCCAATTCCTTGTCGCCGATCCCCCACGCGCGGCCGAGCTGATAGCCATAGTCCGCAACGTCGCGGCCATCGAGACTGTTGACCGTCGCGACCACGAGCTGGTGACCACTCGCCGCCTCGAGCTGTTCGAGCTGCACATTGAGCGCGGCCTCCCGGTCAGCGGGTATGATCCCGGCCTCGTCGACGACGCGTGCGGTGAGCTTGGGGAAATTCTGCGCTGCCGCCGGAGAGGCGGCGAGTGCCAGGCCAAGCGCCCATCCGAGCAGCAGCGCCTTCATCGCATTTCTCCCGTCTGCGCGGCAATCGCCTCGACGCCGTCGAAAAGGCCGCCGGCATAATCGCCTTCTGCGAAATAGGGGGTCATCCTCTGGACGATCTTCAAAGCCTTGTCGTCGGTCAATATCGTCTCCATCCCGCTCCCCGTCGCGATGCGCATTTGCCGTTCGCTGGGCGCAATCAGGATCAGGATCCCGTCATTGCGGTCGCTGTCACCGATCCCCCACCGATTGCCGAGGCAGGTCCCGAAATTATCGACCCGCGCGCCGCTGAGGCTCGCTGCCGTGACCACGACCATCTGGTGCCGCGTCGCCTTCTCGTAACGCGCCAGCCGGTCGGCGAGGCGCACCTCCGTCCGCGGATCGAGCAGGTCAGCCGCATCGGTAACCCGGCCCCGGGACGCCAGCTGCGGCACGCCCTCGCACGCTGCGCTCTCGCGCGCGGACCCCGTCTTGCAGCCGCTAGCGGTCAGCAGGATCGCGAGCAGGGCGGCAAGGGCGGCGCGGCGCATCCTATTGCGCGAAGTCGGCCTTCGGTGCCTCGTTCGCATTGGGGGTAATCGCCCTGTAGGGCGTCATCGGCTTCGCGCCGTGGACTATCTTCGCGCCGATGATGTCGGGGAAGGTGCGGATCGTGGTGTTATAGTCCTGCACGGCGCTATTATAGTCCTGGACCGCGATATTGATCCGGTTCTCGGTCCCTTCAAGCTGGGTCATGAGATCGGCGAAGCGCGCCTGGCTCTTGAGGTCGGGATATTGTTCCACCGTGACGAGCAGGCGGCCGAGGGCGCCCGACACAGCGCCTTGCGCCTGCTGGAATGCCTGGACTTTCGCGGGGTCTTCAAGATCGTCGGTCGACAGCTTGACCTGCGTCGCTGAAGCGCGCGCCTGGATCACGCCTTCGAGCGTCGACTGCTCGATCTTCGCGGCGCCTTTTGCGGTCTCGACGAGGTTGGGTATCAGGTCGGCGCGCCGCTGATAGGCGGCCTCGACGTTCGCCCACTTGGCCTTGGCGGCCTCTTCCTTGGTGGGTACGCTGTTGATACCGCAGGCGGACAGGCTCATTGCGGCGACCGGCACGATCATCCAGCGGGCGGAACGAAAGCTCATGGATCAGTCTCCCTCCAGCGGCGTTTTGCCGCAACAACACACATAATAGGAAGCCGCTTGCCTTTGCGCAATCGCCGCGGCACCAATTGGCGGTCCGCCCAATTTGCCGGGGAGTGTGAACATGTTGAACGAATTCAAGGAATTTATCGCCAAGGGCAATGTCATGGACCTTGCGGTCGGTGTCATCATCGGGGGCGCCTTTGCCACCATTACGACGTCACTGACCGAAGACCTGATCATGCCCTTCGTCGGCTGGCTGTTCGGCGGGGTCGATTTTTCGAGCAAGTTCATCCTGCTCGGAAGCGTGCCCGAAGGCGTTGCGGCCACCGATTATGCAAAGCTAAAGGAAGCGGGCGTCGCGATGGTCGGCTATGGCGCCTTCATCACCGCGGTGATCAATTTCCTGATCCTCGCCTTCATCATCTTCCTGCTCGTCAAATGGGTGAACCGCGTCATGCGCCGCGGCCCCGACGCGCCTGCGGGTCCGAGCGAAGTCGATCTCCTCACCGAAATACGTGATGAATTGCGAAAAAAATAAGGGAGCTGAGCCTCTTTTGAGATGAAAAACCCGCCTGCGCTCTTTCCAAGCGCGGGCGGGTTTCCTATATCCGTTGTGCCGGTTTCGACCGGCTATGAGGATAAATGGTGTCGTGGAATAGACACAGCGGACCCGGGGGCAGTACCCGGCGGCTCCACCACAAACCCGCACGCTTTCGAAGGGGTGCGCGGGCTTCTGACGGGGCCGAACCAGGATCGACGTGTGTTCAAAGACGGTGCTTTCTTCCGGGCTGAGTAACCCGTTAAAGGCTCAAAACCAATAAGTGCTAACGATAACGAAGCACTCGCTCTTGCTGCCTAACCGATAAGCCTCACGGCCTAAGGTTAGACAAATAGAACGCGGTTCGGACCGAACCGGGCAACAGAATCGGATACCAGCGGCTGGGGACGAGCCGGGCAACAGAATCGTCCCACCCTCCCATGATATATCAGACTGGCGCCGGACAGCGCCGCGCTTTCGCTTCGCAAATCAATAGCCGGGCGGGTCGCTTGCGGGGAAGGATTCGTCGCTTGCCTGGTCCACCTCATCCCACGCCCGGGCTGCGGGATCGCGCATCGCGTCGGGTCCTGCCGAACGCGTCTGGGCGAAATTTTCAGGATCGGTTTCGGCATTGGAAAAGGCGGCCGCATGGCCATCGTGACGTGCGCTGCGTCGCCAACGCCATAGGGCAAAGACCCCCGCGCCCGCGGCGAGCGTCGCGGTGAGGACGGGGAGGGCGAAGCGGCGAATAGCTGGTAGCATGCGGGGTCCCTTTCACCGAAGGCGACGGCAGATTATCGCGCCGGTTCCCATACGGCGTCAATCCTTTCGCAGGACCGCGCGGGTCGCGGCTTGCCTTCATCGGGTTTCTCATCGAAACTCGTCTGCGAATCCGGCACAGCGACCGGTCAGGACATCGAGGAGAAGCGAATGGCGAACGACATGCCCGGTGTGCCGGTGGTGCCGCTCGACCCTGCCTGGCCCAAGATGTCGCTGGCCGAGGCGACCGCCGCGCTCACCGCGCCGGGCGCGCGGTTCGAAATGGATACCGCCGTGATCCGCGGGGTTGTGACGCGCGTCTGGAAAAATGCGCCGCACGATCTCGGTGCACTTCTCGACCTCTCGCGAACGCATGGCGAGCAGCTTTTCACCATCCTCGACGACGAGCGTGTAAGCTTCGAGGCGAACTACCGCGCCGCCTCTGCTTTTGCCCGGGCGCTAGAGAGCTTCGGGGTCGGCAAGGGTGACCGGGTTGCTTTCGCGATGCGCAACCTGCCCGAATGGCCGATGATCTTCTTTGCGATCACTTCGATCGGTGCGATCGCGGTGCCGCTTAACGCCTGGTGGACCGGTGGCGAACTTGCTTACGGAATCGAGGATTCAGAAGCGAAGATACTGATCGTGGATATGGAGCGCTACGAGCGGCTCCGCGAGCATCTCGCCGCGCTACGGTCCGTCGAGCGGGTGATCGTCGCGCGCGCGGGCGCACCGGCAGCGGGCACGGTGGCGCTCGAAGATATGGTGGGCGATCCCAGGAGCTGGGCTGGCCTTCCGGACGCTGAGCGCCCCCGCACCGATCTTGCAAGCGACGATGATGCGGCGATTTTCTATACGAGCGGGACGACCGGCCAGCCCAAGGGGGCGCTTGGCACGCACCGCAACCTGGTAACCAACATATTGTCGGGCGGCTTTTCCGCCGCGCGCAGTTTTCTGCGCCGCGGTGAGCCGGTGCCCGAACCGGCTCCGCGCACGACGCTGACCGTCATTCCGCTGTTTCATGTCACTGCCTGTTCGGCGACACTGATGGGCGCGATGGCGGCAGGCAACACCATGATCTTCATGCGCAAATGGGACGCGGTCCGTGCGATGGAAATCATCGAGCGCGAGAAGGTGAGTGTGACGGGGGGTGTCCCGACAATCGCCTGGCAGCTCATCGAACATCCGGACCGGGCGAAATATGACCTCTCGTCGCTGGAGGCGATCGCCTATGGCGGCGCGCCCTCGGCGCCCGAGCTTGTAAGGCGCATCTACGAAGAGTTTGGCGCGCTGCCTGGCAACGGCTGGGGCATGACCGAAACGATGGCGACCGTTACCTCGCATGGCGCTGAGGACTATCTCGCACGCCCGACGAGCGCCGGACCGCCGGTTGCCGTCGCCGACATAGAGATCCGCGCCGAGGACGGGGTGACCGTCCTGCCGGCCGGTACGGTGGGCGAACTCTGGGCGCGCGGGCCGATGATCGTGAAAGGCTATTGGAACAAGCCTGACGCCACGGCAGAAACCTTCGTCGACGGCTGGGTGCGCACCGGCGACCTTGCGCGGCTCGATGACGAGGGTTTCGTCTATATTGTCGACCGCGCGAAGGACATGGTGCTGCGCGGCGGCGAGAATATTTACTCATCAGAGGTCGAGAACGCCCTCTACGAGCATCCAGCTGTGACCGACTGCGCGGTGATCGGCATCCCGCACCGCACGCTCGGCGAGGAGCCCGCCGCGGTCGTCCACCTCGCCCCCGGCACGCGCGCGGACGAGGCCGAGTTGCAGGGCTGGGTGCGCGCGCGCCTTGCCGCATTCAAGGTTCCGGTTGCCATCCGCTTCGTTGCCGAAACGCTGCCGCGCAATGCCAACGGCAAGATATTGAAGAAGGATCTGAAGATGCTGTTCGCGGACAGGGACTTGGCAGCCTGAGCGGCGATCCCCTTCCGATTCTGGCGCATTGCGAGCCGAACGAAGCCATGAGGGAGCCCTGATGCGTGTTCCCGCCGCCGCGATAGACGCTATGATTCCTCCCGCTGATTGATAAAAGCGGACGGGAGTTCGAGGGGATCGGCGTGTTCCAATTTCTGGCGTTTCTGGCGCTCATCATCCTCTTCGTCCTGTTGATGGACGCGCGAAGCCGCTTGAAGCGGGCCGAGGCGACGCTCGAGGAGGCCGCCAGACGGATCGGAGCGCTGCAGCGCCGCGCCGGGCTCCTGCCGCCAAAGTCCGATGAGGTCCTGCCTTCCAAGGCGCCCCTCCGCCCGCCGCCGTCCCAATCGGCTTCGCAAGGGGCGGCCGCTGCACGCGCGCCCATCCCGGCTGTCGCCGAGACAATCAGAGAGGGGGGACCCCCGACTCCCGCGCCGGAGAAACCCGCAGTCGCGCCGACCAAGCCCCTTGACCCCCCCAGGCCGTCGGTCGAAGCCGAAGCGGGGTCGCCGCGCAGCATGGCGTCGCGGTTCGAGGATCTGTTCGGCAAGACGTTGCCGATCTGGGCCGGCGGGATCACGCTCGCGATCGCAGGCGTTCTCATGGTCAGCTACGCCATCGACGAGGGATTTTTCGCGCGGGTCTTCACCCCTGGTGTCCAGATCGTCGCCGGGCTCCTTTTCGGTCTCGCGCTGATCGGCGGGGCCGAATATGCGTGGCGAAACGACGCGCGCCTGCGCGACGTGCGCGTGCCGCAGGCGCTCGCGGGCGCGGGCGTGGCGACGCTTTATGCCGCGATCATGGTTGCCGCCAACGTCTATCTGCTCATCGGACCGCTGCTGGCCTTTGCGGCGCTTGCACTCGTCACCGCCGCGGCGCTTGGACTGTCGCTTCGCTTTGGTCCGCCAAGCGCAGCGCTTGGCCTTGCAGGCGGCCTTGCTGCGCCTGCGCTCGTCGGCGCGGTTGCGCCCGATGTGCCGCTGATCGCGGTGTATCTCGCGCTGACGATCGCGGCGCTCGCGGGAGTCGCGCGGATACGGCGCTGGCCGTGGCTGGCGCTCGCGGCGCTGATCGGCGGTGCAGGATGGGGGCTGTGGATGGTGCTCACCCACCGCGCCCTCGATGCGCTTGGGTCCCTGTCGATCGGCGGGTTCGTCCTGCTGCTCGCGATTGCCATCCCGATGCTGTCGTTCGACGGACCGCGGGCCGCGCTGCTGCGCTCGGCGTCGGCGATCGTCGGCGCGCTCCAGCTGGCCCTGCTCGTTGGTTATGGCGGGTTTGCACCGCTCCATTGGGGCCTTTTTGTACTGATCGCTGCGTCCGGGCAGTGGCTCGCGTGGCGCGAGGAGGGCTTTGCAATCGTCCCGACGGTCAGTGTCGCCTTGTCGCTGTTGCTGCTCGCGGCCTGGCCGGACGCAGCGCCTTTCTGGTTCACACTCATTGGGCTGGCGCTGCTCGCCATTCACGCCCTCCCGCTCCTCGCCCGCCTCTGGAGTGAGCCAGGGACGCTGCGGCGCGCCCTCGAGCTATGTGCGATCGCGCTCGCAATGCCTGTTCTTACCAAATGGCAGCTTTCGGGCATCGGCGATGCAGCACTTGCTCTCGTTGCGCTCGGCGGCGCGGCGCTCGCGGGAGCAGGAATGGCGCGCGGCTGGCACCTCAAGGCGCGTCTCGCCGACCGAAGTTTTTCCTGGCTGACCACTGCCGCCGGAGCGCTTCTCGCGCTGGCGATCCTCCTTCTCCTGCCGCGCTGGATGGCGCCGCTCGCCATCGCTCTGGTTGCCGGGGCGATGCTCCTCTTCGGCAAGGCGGCCGGCGATCGGCGGATCGAGCCCGTGGCGGCGGTCTTTCTCGGCGCGGCGATGCTCGCTCTTCTCGCGGCGCCCCTGGACTTCGCCGAGCTTTCCCGGCTGGTCGACGGAGCGGGCAGAGCCGCGGCGGAGCCCTTCCTCCGCTGGGCGGGCGTCGGTGCGGCTGCCGCCCTGTTCGCGGTGCGCGGCGAGGGCGCGATCGTCCGGCGCATCGGCCAGTTCAGCGCGGCGCTGCTCGCCTATGGTGCCCTCGCCCAGGTCGCCTCGGCCGACTGGCTGCTGCTGGTCCCGGCGCTCGGCGGCGGTGGGGTCCTCATGGCGGCGCGGCGCGTTCCGCTTGCGCGCGTCGATGCAGCGGCGCTTGGTTTCGCGGTTCTGAGCCTTGGCTGGGCAGTTTGGCCGATCGGCGCGTGGTCGTCCGCGGGGCTGCTCTCGCTCGCAGGGCAGGCGATGCCAATCGATGCTGCCATGCTCCCTGCGGACGGGCTGGTGCTGCGGCTTTTCCTTCCGGCGCTGGCGTTCGGCGTACCGCTCTGGTTGGTCCGCGGCGCATTGCCGCGCTGGTTGCTGCTGGCCGCGCTTTACGCCTGCACCATTGTCGGCGGTATCGCGGTCCACAGTCTTTATCGCCTCGGCTTCGCGGCGCTCGCCGGCCGTGACTTTGTCGCGACCGGGATCGCGCAGCGCCTCCTCTGGGAAGCGCTTCTGATTGGCGGCGGCTGGCTCGCGAGAGAGCGCGGGGCGTCAGCGCTCGCGCGGCCGCTTGTGGTCGCGGGCACGCTCCATGCGATCGTCTATGGCCTTCTCCTTCATAACCCGCTCTGGGCCGGCCAGGCGGTGGGCGGCTGGCCTCTTGTCAATCTGCTTGCGCCGCTCTTCTTCATGGCGGGGGCTGGAGCTGTGCTCGCGCCGCGGCTCTTCCCTTCCGCCCCTGCTTCGCTCGAGCGCGGAGTTCAGATTGTCTTGATGCTGCTCGTCGCGGGGTTCGCCTGGGCAACGTTACGCCAGATTTTCCACGGTAGCCTGCTCGTCGATCCAGGTGTCGCGCCCGCCGAGAATATATTGCGCTCGCTGCTCATCCTCGTGCTTGCAATCGGCTTTCTCTTGTGGGGAATCCGCACCGCGCGCCGCGACTGGCGCATTGCCTCGCTCCTGCTGATGCTCTTCGCGGTCGGCAAGGTGTTCTTGTTCGATGCTTCGGGGCTCGAGGGGCTGCTGCGCATCGGCTCCTTCGTTGCGCTTGGCTTCAGCCTGATCGGCATCGGCTGGCTCTATAGCCGTCAATTGGCGGGGAGCACGGCATTGCAAGAGGCCAATCCATGAACCGGTCGCCGCTCCTTTCCGCCCTGGCTCTCGCAATTCTTGCGAGCCTCGCGGCGTGCGGGGACGGAAATGCGCCGGCGGATCAGCAGGCCGCCGCGAGCCCGCGCCGCTGCGCGCCGATCGGCGATACGCCGGTTCATATCTCGGGCGGCAGCTTCGCAATGGGCGAGGACGACGTCTATGCCGAGGAGGGACCCGTGCGACAGACGCGGGTCGATGGCTTCTGGATCGACCCGCACGAGGTCACCAACCGCCAGTTCGCAGCTTTCGTCAAAGCGACCGGCTATGTCACCGTCGCGGAAAAACCGGTCGATCCCAGGCAGTTCCAGGTTCCAGTCGAGCAGATTCCGCCCGACATGCTGAAACCGGGGTCCGCGGTCTTCACGCCGCCCGATTTTCCTTCGAACAATTATAACGACTGGTGGAAATATGTGCCGGGCGCGAACTGGAAGAAACCCTATGGCCCCGACGGCCCCGAACAGGTCCCCGATGAGCCCGTGGTCCACCTCGCGTGGGACGATATGGTCGCCTATGCAAACTGGGCGGGTGGGCGCCTTCCGACCGAGGCTGAGTGGGAATATGCAGCGAGCGCGGGCAAGCCATCGCGCAACGTCCAGCCCACCGAGGCGAACAGCTGGCAAGGCTCTTTCCCCAACTACAATGCCGAAACCGATGGCTTCAAGGGCATCGCTCCCGTCGGCTGCTATGAGCCTAACGCCAATGGTCTTTATGACATGGTCGGAAATGTCTGGGAGGTGACATCCGATTTCTTTCGCCCTGGCCACGACCCTGAAGATCGCGACAATCCCAAGGGGCCGGACGAAAATCACGCCTACGACCCCTTCAACCCCGGCATGCCCTCGCGGACTGTGAAGGGGGGCAGCTATCTTTGCGCGCCAAATTATTGCCAGCGCTACCGCCCGGCCTCGCGCCAGGGGCGCGATCCGGGCCTTGGCACCAGCAACGTGGGCTTTCGCCTCGTCTACGACCGGCCGCCCGCGAAAGTCCTCACGCCATGATCGAGGGCAGATCGAGGCCCTGTTCGCGCGCGCAGGCGATCGCCGCGTCATAGCCCGCGTCGGCGTGCCGCATCACGCCGGTTGCAGGGTCGTTCCAGAGAACGCGGCCGAGGCGCTCGGCGGCCTCATCGCTGCCGTCGGCCACGATCACCATGCCCGCGTGCTGCGAATAGCCCATGCCGACGCCGCCGCCGTGGTGGAGCGACACCCAGGTCGCGCCGCTCGCGGTGTTGAGGAGCGCGTTGAGGAGGGGCCAGTCGCTGACAGCATCGCTGCCATCGCGCATCGCTTCGGTTTCGCGGTTTGGGCTTGCGACCGATCCCGAATCGAGATGGTCGCGGCCGATCACGACGGGCGCCTTGAGTTCGCCCTTTGCTACCATCTCATTGAACGCGAGGCCGAGCCGGTGGCGCTCGCCGAGCCCGACCCAGCAGATGCGCGCGGGCAGGCCCTGAAACTGGATGCGCTCGCGCGCCATGTCGAGCCAGCGGTGCAGATGCGCATTGTCGGGGAGGAGTTCCTTCACCTTGGCGTCGGTCTTGTAGATATCTTCGGGATCGCCGGACAGCGCGGCCCAGCGAAAGGGGCCGACGCCGCGACAGAAAAGCGGCCGGATATAGGCGGGAACGAAGCCGGGAAAGGCGAAGGCGTCCGCGACGCCCTCGTCAAAGGCAACCTGGCGGATATTATTGCCATAATCGACCGTCGGCACGCCCGCCTTCCAGAAGTCGAGCATCGCGCGCACATGCACCGCCATTGACGCGCGTGCTGCACGGTCGACCGTTTGCGGGTCGCTTTCGCGCTTGGCGAACCACTCCTCAAGGCTCCAGCCCTGCGGCAGATAGCCATTGACCGGATCGTGGGCGGAAGTCTGATCGGTCACCAGGTCGGGGCGCACGGAGCGGCGCACGAGTTCTGGATAGATATCGGCGGCGTTGGCGCAGAGCCCCACCGAGATCGGCTCCTTGGTCTGCCCGATCATCGCCAGCGCCTCGTCGAGGCTTTTCGCCTCGACATCGAGATAGCCGGTCTCGAGCCGCATCGCGATCCGGCTCGGCTGGCATTCGATCGCAAGGCAGCTCGCACCGGCCATCACCGCCGCGAGGGGCTGCGCGCCGCCCATGCCGCCCAGTCCGGCGGTCAGGATCCAGCGGCCCGAAAGATCGCCGTCATAATGCTGGCGGCCCGCCTCGACGAAGGTTTCGTAGGTGCCCTGAACGATGCCCTGGCTGCCGATATAGATCCAGCTTCCCGCGGTCATCTGACCGTACATCATCAAGCCCTTCTTATCGAGCTCGTGGAAATGATCCCATGTCGCCCATTTAGGAACGAGATTCGAATTGGCGAGCAGCACGCGCGGAGCGTGGCGGTGCGTCTTGAATACGCCCACCGGCTTTCCCGACTGGACGAGCAGCGTTTCATCGTCCTCGAGGCGCTGCAGCACCTCGACGATGCGGTCGAAGCTCTCCCAGTCGCGCGCTGCGCGGCCGATGCCGCCATAGACCACCAGCTCGTGCGGCGCCTCGGCAACGCGCGGGTCGAGATTGTTCATCAACATGCGCAGCGGCGCCTCGCTCAGCCAGCTCTTGGCATTGAGCTCGGGGCCGGTCGGCGCCGTGATGCGGCGCTGATTGTCGAGGCGGGTCATGGGCGTCCTTTCGCAAAGGCCAGCGCGGCTGCGAGGAGCTGACGCAGCACGGGGCGGATTGGGGGGGCGGGGTCGATCGGGGGCGGCCAATCGAGCTCGGAGAGTGTCTCAGCCTCGGCCATATAGCCTCGCATCGCGAGCTCCATCTGGATCGCGTGAACGCCGTCTTCGGGGCGGCCGTAATGGCGCGTCGTCCAGCCCCCCTTGAAGCGGCCGTTGACGACATGGCTTTCGCCGCTTGCCGCACAGATATTTGCGATCGCGGCTTCAAGCTCCCCGTCGCAGGTCACACCGCCATTGGTGCCGATGTTGAACTGCGGCAGCTCGCCCTCGAAAAGGCGCGGCACGCGGCTGCGTATCGAATGTGCGTCATAGAGGACGACGCGGCCATGCGCATCGCGCAGGCGCGCGAGTTCGGCCGATAGCGCCTCATGATAGGGTCTGTGATATAGCTGAAGCCGCCGGGTGATCTCGGCCTCGTCGGGCTCGCCGAAACGATAGAGCGGGGCGCCGTCGAAGGTCGTGCTCGGACAGAGCTCGGTCGTGGCCTGGCCGGGGTAGAGCGACGCGCCCGAGGGATCGCGGTTCATGTCGATGACGCTGCGCGAGATATCGCTCGCAATGAGCGTCGCACCCATGTCGGCCGCGAAGGCGTAGAGGTCTTCGATCCACCAGTCGGTGTCGAGCAGCGCGCGCGCGGGCGAGATGAACTGGTCGTCGAGTCCGGCGAGGTCGGTGCCGCCGTGCGGAAAGGCGACGACGAGCGGCTCGGTGCCGCGCTGGATCCGCGGCGCGTTCATGGCGCGACCCCGGGGAGATCGAGCGCTGTGACCAGGGCGCCCGAACGCACGAGGGCAATCGCGGCCGCCATGTCGGGTGCCATGTAGCGATCTCCCTTCAAGGTGGGCACGGCAGCGCGCAGCCGCTCTCGCACGGCCTCGATCGGGGGGCTCGATGCGAGCCCGGCGTGGAAATCGCAGCCCTGCGCGCCGGCGAGCAATTCGATGCCGAGGATCGCGTCGACGTTCGAGACCATTGCTTCGAGCCGACGCGCGCCGTGCGCTGCCATGCTGACATGATCCTCCTGATTGGCCGAGGTGGGGATCGAATCGACGCTCGCGGGCATCGCTCGCTGCTTGTTTTCGGAAACCAGGGCCGCGGCGGTGACCTGCGGAATCATGAAGCCCGAATTGAGCCCAGGTTCGGGGGTGAGGAAGGCAGGAAGTCCTGAGAGCGCGGGGTCGACGAGCATGGCCATGCGCCGTTCGGCGAGGCTGCCGATCTCGCACAACGCCAATGCGATCATGTCCGCGGCGAAGGCCACGGGCTCGGCGTGAAAATTTCCGCCCGATAGCGCTTCGTCGGTTTCTGCGAAGATCAGCGGATTGTCCGACACCCCATTCGCCTCGATCGCGAGCGTCGCGGCCGCCTGGCGCAGAAGGTCGAGCACGGCGCCCATCACCTGGGGCTGGCAGCGCAGGCAATAGGGGTCCTGGACGCGCAGGTCATCGATGCGGTGCGACGCGCGGATCGCCGAGCCTTCCATCAGCATGCGCAGCGCCGCTGCGGTCTCTATCTGACCCTTGTGTCCGCGAAGTTCATGGATGCGCGGGTCGAAGGGCGCGTCGGATCCCTTCGCGGCCTCTGTCGAGAGGATTCCGGTGACGAGCGCGCTGCGATAGAGTCGCTCGGCCTCAATGAGCGCATGGAGCGCGTAGGCGGTCGAGAATTGCGTGCCATTGAGCAGCGCGAGCCCTTCCTTGGGGCCGAGCGCGACGGGCGCGAGTCCGGCGTTCGCGAACGCTGCGCTCGCCGGTCGCCGCTCGCCCTTCTCGTAGACCTCTCCGACCCCGATCATTGCGGCGGTCATATGGGCGAGAGGAGCGAGATCGCCCGAGGCGCCGACCGATCCTTGCGCCGGAACGAGGGGGATCAGGTCGCGGTGCAGCATCGCTTCAAGCAGCGCGATGGTGGCGGGGCGGACGCCCGAGGCGCCGCGCGCGAGGCTTGCAAGTTTCAGTCCCATCATGAGCCGTACGACCGGAACCGGCGCAGGATCGCCCACGCCCGCGGCGTGACTGAGGACAATATTGCGCTGAAGCGCGGTCAAATCGGCGTCGTCAATGCGCACGCTCGCGAGCTTTCCAAAGCCCGTGTTGATCCCGTAGACGGGCGTGTGCTGCGCGAGGATGCGGGTCACCGCGGCGGCGCTTTCGGCGATCAGCGGAGCGGTCGCGGGATCGAGGGTCGCTGGCGTCCCGTCGCGCAGGTCGCGCCACGCCGCGATCGTCATATGTCCAGGCTCGATGATCATTGTGCGTCCTTGATGCGCTGATGAAGCGGGTTGAGGCCGATGCGGTAAACGAGCTCGGCGGGGTCGGCGGTGTTCCAGATCGCAAGATCGCAGGCCTTGCCTGCCTCAAGCGTCCCGATCTCGCTCGAGAGTCCAAGCGCTGCCGCAGCGTTGACAGTGACCCCGCGCAGTGCCTCGGTCACGGTCAATCCGAAAAGCGTCGCACCCATGTTGAGCATCAACAGGAGCGAGCTTGTCGGCGAGGTGCCGGGGTTGCAGTCGGTCGCGAGCGCGATCCGCACACCGTGCTGCCGCATGGCCTCGACGGGCGGCAGGCGTGTCTCGCGCATGAAATAAAAGGCGCCGGGCAAGAGCACCGCGACCGTCCCGGCCGCCGCCATCGCACGAACATCTTCGTCGCTTGCATGTTCAAGATGGTCGGCCGACAGCGCGCCGCGCCGCGCGGCGAGTGCGCTGCCATGGAGCGCCGACAACTGCTCGGCGTGGATCTTGACCGCCAGGCCATGGGCTTCGGCCGCTGCGAACACCCGTTCGCACTGGGCGGGCGAAAATCCGATCCCCTCGCAAAAGGCGTCGACCGCGCTCGCGAGCGCCGCCGCGGCTGGGATCATCTCACGCACGACGAGGTCGATGTAGCCGTCGCTGTCGTCCGCATATTCGGGGGGCAGCGCGTGGGCGCCGAGGAAGGTCGGCGCCAGGCGGATACGGCGCGCGCGGGCGAGCGCGTGGGCGGCGCGGAGCATCTTGAGCTCGCTCGCGGTGTCGAGGCCGTAGCCCGACTTGATCTCGATCGTCGTCACACCCTCTGCGATCAGCGCGTCGAGGCGTGGCAGTGCGGTTTCGACCAGTTCGGCCTCGCTTGCCGCGCGCGTCGCGCGCATCGTCGAGACAATGCCCCCGCCCGCACGGGCGATAGCCTCATAGCTCGCGCCCTCAAGGCGCATCGCCCATTCGCTCGCCCGGCTTCCGGCGTGGATGAGGTGGGTGTGGCAGTCGATCAGTCCCGGCGTGATCAGCCGCCCTTCGCAATCGAGCGTTCGCGCCGCACCCGAGGGCGCGTCCCTCGCAGGCCCCGCATAGACGATGCGGCCTTCCTGTGCCGCGACAACGCCATCGTCGATCAGGCCGAGGCCGTCGCCGGCCATCGTCGCGAGTCGGGCATTTTTCCAGCAAAGGTCCATCTGGACAGTCTCGTGCGAACCGGCCATTATGTCTAGACATAATATGAAGGGCCTCCGATGACGGCATATTGGTTCGAACGCGCTTTTATCGGCGATCGCTGGCAAGCCGGGGTGCGGCTCACCGTTGCCGAAGGTTGCATCGCCTCGATCGAAACCGGCGTTACGGCGCAGCGCGGCGACGAATGCCACCAGGCGATTCTGCCCGCCTTGTGCAACGTTCACAGCCACGGCTTTCAGCGCGGTATGGCTGGTCTTTCAGAGCGGCAGAGCCAGGCCGATGACAATTTCTGGAGCTGGCGCGAAACCATGTACCGCTTCCTCGATCGGCTCACGCCAGAGGATGTCGCCGCGATCACCGCGCAGGCTTATGCCGAGATGCTCGAAACCGGCTTCACCCGCGTGGGCGAATTTCACTATCTCCACCATGATCCAACAGGCGCGCCCTATGCCGATCGCGCCGAAATGGCGGGCGCGATCGCGGCCGCAAGTGCGGCGAGCGGGATCGGCTTGACCCTGCTGCCGGTCTTCTATGCGCATGGCGGCTTCGGCGGGGCGCCGCCGGCTCCGGGCCAAAGGCGCTTCCTCTCGGGCATCGACGAATTTGCCGCACTCTTCGATGCGGCGCGCGGCAAGCTTTCCGGCAGTGACCGGATCGGAATCGCGCCGCATTCGCTGCGGGCAGTGACGCCGGAGGAGCTCACCGCGCTGCTTACCCTGTCGCCGACAGGTCCGGTCCATATCCACGCAGCCGAGCAGGTGAAAGAAGTCGAGGACTGCACCGCGTGGAGCGGGGCGCGTCCGGTCGAATGGCTGCTTGCCAACGCGGGCGTCGACGAGCGCTGGTGCCTCATTCACGCGACGCATCTGACCAGCGCCGAAACCCGCGCGCTCGCGGAAAGCGGCGCGGTGGCGGGGCTGTGTCCGGTGACCGAGGCCAATCTCGGCGACGGCATATTTCCAGCGTCCGGCTATCTCGCGGCGGGCGGGCGTTTCGGGGTCGGTACCGACAGCAATATCCTTATCGATGCGGCGCAGGAGCTGCGCGCACTCGAATATTCGCAGCGCCTCGCGCACCAGGCGCGTGCTTTGCTCGCGGACGCGGACATGCCCTTCGTCGGCGCTCACCTATTTATCCGGGCGCTCGGAGGCGGCGCGCAGGCGCTCGGCGTTTCGGCGGGACTTGCAATAGGCGAAGCGGCGGACATGGTGTCGCTCGACATGAATCACCCCGCGTTTGCCGGGGCTGATGATGCGACGCTCATAGACCGCTGGATATTTGCGGCGCGCGCCGGGGCGATCGACTGCGTCTGGCGCGCTGGTGTCAAGCGCGTCGAGGCGGGGCGACACCTCGATGCGGAGGCCATCGCTGCCGGCTATCGCGCTTGCCTGGCGCGGCTCCTTGCATGAATCCCGCAAGGCGTATCCGCGACGAGATTGCGGCCTCGATCCGCTCGGGCGTCTGGCGGCCGGGCCACCGCATCCCGACCGAGCAGGAGCTTGCCGCGCAATATGGCTGCGCGCGCGCAACGGTCAGCAAGGCGCTCAGCGAGCTTGCGGCTTCAGGGCTGATCGAAAGACGTCGCAAGGCCGGATCCTTCGTCGGCCACCCGGCGGTTCATTCGGCAGTGATGACCGTCCCCGATCTTGCCGAGCTGATTGCTTCGCGCGGGGAGGCCTATCGCTGGCAGGCTCTGACCATCGAACGCGCGGCGGCGGGCAGCGGTTTTTCGGGACCAGCGCTGGCGATCGAGGGCATCCACTTCGCCGGCGACCAACCGTTCGCGCTCGAACAGCGGCGGATCGCGCTCGGCGAGGTCGCTGGCGCGGCGGACGCCGATTTCGAGGCGCAGCCCCCGGGCACCTGGCTGCTCGCGCATATCCCGTGGACCGAGGGGCGCCACGTCATCCGCGCGGTAACCCCCACGCGCAAGGAGGCAAGATTACTCGGGATCAATCCGTCTCTTGCCTGCCTTGAACTCGATCGCACAACCTGGCGCGCCGCGCGGATCGTGACCCGCGTCCGTCAGCTCTTTCGAGGGGATCGTTTCGATTTGATTGCCGAATTCCGTCCGGGCCCTGAAAGCGCACGGCCTGACTGATTGCCTTTGCATTCTCAACTGAATTACTTATCTTAAACATTCCGGGACGCATCGACGGGTTCGTGGGTCCTGCGCGCGCAGAGGATGGGTAGCTAAGATGATCATGGACACGGCTCTTCATGCACCGCGGCCGCGCTTTCGAACCGCGACCCGCGTTGCCATCGTAGGGGCGGGCTTTTCAGGAACCATGCTCGCGCTCAATCTCCTCGAGCAACCGCATGTCGAGGTGCTCCTGATCGAGCGCGACCGACATCGTATGGGGGCGGGTGTCGCTTACAGCAGCCTGGAAAGCGCGCACCTCTTGAATGTCCGCGCCGGAAATATGAGCGCTTTTGCCGATCGCCCCGATCATTTTCGCGAATGGCTGGCTCGCCTGGGCCTTGGCTGTGAAGGCGCGTTCGTCACCCGCGCCACCTATGGGCGCTACCTGCGCGAGGCGCTCGGCGCGGCGATGGAGCGTTATGGCCGCCGGCTCAAGCTCGTTGATGACGAGGTGCTCGATATCGAGGAGCGGGGCGGCCGCGTGACGCTTGGCCTCGTCAATGGCGGGCTGATCGAGGCCGATCGCGCGGTGCTCGCGATCGGCAATCTGCCGCCGCACGATCCTCCTGCGGTTGCGCACGCGCGGCTGCCGGCCCGCTTCTATGTCGGCGATCCCTGGGCGGCACCTTTCGAGGAAGGTCTCGAGCCGGGCGCCCCCGTTCTGGTGATCGGAACCGGGCTGACGGCGGTCGACGTCGTCCTGCGCCTCGTCAGCCACGGTTTTGATGGTCCGATCGTGGCCATGTCGCGGCGGGGCCTTCGCCCGCATCGCCACCTCGAGACGTTGCCGCGACCGAAACCCGTTCTGGCCAAGCCCGCTCCCGAACTCTCCGAGCTCGTCCGTTGGGCGCGGCGTGCTGCGCGCAGTACCGACTGGCGGCTGGTCGTGGATTCGCTGCGTCCGATTACCCAGATGATGTGGGCGTCGGCCGATGCGCCGAAACGCGCGCGCTTCCTGAGGCATCTGCGTCCCTTCTGGGACGTGCACCGTCACCGCCTGGCCCCATCGGTCGCCGACCGGATCGAGGCTCTCGTCGCCTCAGGCCAGTTGCGCTTTGAGGCCGGAAAGATGGCAAGAGTCTCGGCGACTGAGAGTGGAGTAGCGGTGGAGTGGCGTCCGCGCGGGTCTGACGAGCTCAAGATGCTCCATGTCGCGCGTATGATCAATTGCACCGGGCCGCAGGGCGATTTGCTGCGCTCATCCGATCCGCTCGTCCGGCGGATGCTCGCGGCGCGGCGCATTCGGCCCGACGCGCTGCGGCTCGGTCTCGACATCGACCGCGAGGGCCATGTCATCGACGGTCACGGGCGGGCATCGGAGCATATCCTGGCGATTGGCCCCATGACGCGAGGCGACCTGTGGGAAGTGGTCGCGGTCCCCGATATTCGCGTTCAGGTGAGCGCGCTTGCGCGGCGGCTGGTGAATGCGCACTGGATAGCCGGCGAAGGGCTCTGATCTGGATAGAACGCCCCGCAGAGGTTGCAGCACTGATCCCCTTTGTCCCCCGTCCGCCGCGCATGGCAGCCGCGACGGGGGACGAGGTTGTTTGTGCACAATAGAACATTTAGAGAACAAATTCGCTCCGTCAACCCCCGATGCAACCATGGTCTTATCCGCCTTGTAGAAAAGCTTGTCCGCCTCCGGTTGACGTAAAGGTAAACTTGTCTATCCGGCTCGATAGAAATCGGGGCGCATCAGGCTCCGGCAGGAGAAGGGAAGGCGCGGGCGATGTTCGACAATCTGGCGCTGCCGCTGATGTGCGCCCCGATGAGCTTTGCCTCGTCGCCAGCCCTCGCAGAGGCCTGCTGCAAGGCGGGAGTGATCGGCGGCTGGCAGGGCGGGACCTATACGCCGCTTGCGGAATTCGAACGCTATCTTGAGGTTCTTGCCGACATCGGCAGCGCGCCGCCGATCGTCAATCTGCCCGCGCGCATCGCGGGCGAGGAGACGGGGGAGTCCAAGCTTGCACTTCTCGAAAAGCACCGCGCCCCGCTTGTCCTTTGCAGTCTCGGCAATCCCGCGGCACTGATCGAGCGCGTCCACGCATGGGGCGGCAAGGTCGTGCAGGATGTGACGACGATGCGCCATGCGGAAAAGGCGATCGAGGCGGGCGCGGACGGGCTGATGCTGACGTGCGCGGGCGCGGGCGGCCATACCGGATTTCTGACCCCCCTCGCATTCGTTCCGGCCGTTCGCCGCATCTATGATGGTCCGCTGATTGTCGCTGGAGGCATTGCCGATGGCGCAGGTATTGCAGCAGTGCTCGCGCTCGGCGGCGACATTGCTTGCATGGGGACGCGGTTCATCGCGACCCCCGAGAGCGGCGTCGTGGCCGGGCATCGCGCGATGATTCCCTCCACCGGAATCGACGAGATCGTCCTTGCATCGGCGATGAACGGCGTTCCTGCCAACTGGATGCGTCCCTCGATCGAAGCGGTGGGGCTCGACTATCGGACGCTCCCCAAGGAGCGCATCGCCATGCCCGAAGGCGTGCTGCCGTGGCGCGATATCTGGAGTGCCGGGCAGAGCGTTGCCCTGATCGACGCGGTCGAACCTGTCGCAGATCTCGTCGCGCGTCTGACGGTGGAGTTTGAACAGGCCGGCATCGGCATCGACTGGCGCGCGCGTCTTGCGCGCCTCAAGTGAATGGAGCCTTGAAGAAACATGAGCAATGCCCCGCAATTTGATCTCTCCGGCCGCGTCGCGCTGGTCACCGGCGCGTCTTCGGGCCTCGGTGCAGGGTTTGCAAAAGTGCTCGCGGCCGCGGGAGCGAAGGTGGTTCTTGCAGCGCGCCGCGCGGACAAGCTCGCCGAGCAGGTGGCTGAGATCGTGGCCGCGGGCGGCGAGGCGGTCGCCGTCGCGCTCGACGTGACCGATGAAACATCGACCAAGGCGGCGTACGATGCTGCCGAAGCCGCTTTCGGTACGGTCGACACGATCGTCGCCAACGCGGGGATTGCGACCGAGAAACTGGCGCTCGGGCTGTCGGTGGACGAAGTCGACGGTCTGCTCGCGGCCAATGTCCGCGGTGTCTTCCTCACCGTAACCGAGGGCGCGCGTCGGCTCGAAGCTGCGGGCAGCCGCGAAAAGCAGCACGGCCGCGTCGTCATCATCGGGTCGATCACGGCCGACAAGGTTTTTCCTGCCACCTCGGTCTATGGAGCGACCAAGGCGGCGGTGCGCCACATGGGCAAAGCCTTCGCGCGCGAATGGGCGCGGCGCGGGATCAATGTGAACATCATCCAGCCTGGCTATTTCGAGTCCGAGATGACTGCCGACCTGTTTGCCAGCGAGGCGGGGAGAAAATTCGTCGCCACCTTCCCGCGCCAGCGCTTGCGGCCGCCGAGCGATCTTCACGCGCCGCTGCTGCTTCTTTGCTCGGACGCGGCGCAGGGTATCACCGGCGCGGTGATTACCGTCGATGATGGACAGACGCTGTGAGCGGGGAACTGCTCATCGAGACCCGCGGGCAGGTCGAGATTGCCACACTCAACCGGCCCGAGCGTCTCAACGCTCTCAATGAGGGGCTGGTTGAGGAACTCAACGCCTATTTTGGTGCGCTCGCCGAGCGCAAGGAGATACGCGTGGTGATCCTGCGCGGGGCAGGGCGCGGCTTTTGCGCCGGACTCGACATCCAGGAGGATCGCTCGTCGGACGAAACCCCGGTGCTTCGCACGCTGCGCACCCAGACGAGCATCGGCAATATCTATCGCAAGATGCGCGCCTGCCCGCAGCCGATCATCGCGCTCGGCCACGGGGCCGCTGCAGGGGGCGGTCTGTCGCTGCTGCTCGCGTCCGACGTGCGCTACGCTGCGCCTTCCTTCCGTTGCAACGCCGCCTATATCCGCATCGGCCTCGGCGGCTGCGACATGGCGTCGAGCTATTTTCTTCCCCGCCTCGTCGGCGCGAGCCTAGCCTCGGAAATGATCCTGACCGGGCGCTTTATCGATGCCGAACGCGCGCGTGGCGCGGGGCTGATCAGCGAGATCGTCGACGAGGACAATCTGCTCGATCGCGGTCTCGCGCTCGCGGACGAAATGCTGGCGACCAGCCCATGGGGGCTTCGGCTTTCCAAGCAGGCGCTCAATCTCAATATCGACGCGCCGAGCCTCGAGGCAGCGATGGCGATCGAGGACCGTCAGCAGGTCATCCTCTCTGCAACCGAAGATCATAAAGAGGCGCTCGCTGCCTTCCTCGGCAAACGCGCGCCCGAGTATCGCGAGCGCTAGGCTCGAGGCGTCAGCGCGCGGTCGCTGCCATGATCGTGCGCCCATCGGGGCCGATTGCGGCGAGCGCCCACCCGCCCTCCGCCGGGCGGCCGACCAGGTGGAGCTGCTCGCCGGCAAAGGCTGGCGCCTGCGCGCGCATCGTGAATGCGGTGAGCGCGTTCGCGCCAAGCTCGCGCTGCGCGAGATCGAGGAGCAGCGTTGCGGTCAGCGGGCCGTGAACGACGAGGCCGCGATAGCCTTCCGCCTCCGTCGCATAGGGCAGATCGTAATGGATGCGGTGGCTGTTGAAGGTGAGCGCTGAATAGCGAAACAGCATTGCTTCCGTTGGAATAATTGTCCGCTGCCATGTCCAATCCGAAAGATCTGGCGCCTCGTTGGCGGGAACGGGGGCAGGCGGCGGCGGCGCCCCGGCGGCGGCAGCCTCGCGAAACACGATTGTCTGCCGCTCGCGGACCGCGGTCACGCCGTCAGCCAGCGTGTCATGGTCGACCTCGACAAATACGAGCTCGCCGCTGCTCCCCGTCTTCTCCCGGATCGCCGCTATCGTCGAGCGCCGGATGATCGATGCACCTGCCCGGATCGGTGCCAGGAAGTGGATGTCGCTTGCCGCCCACATCCGGCGGGGCAGGGCGATCGGCGGCATGAAGCTGTCCTCGGTATCGACGCGCAGCGGGTGGCCGTCAGCGCCGAGCACGGCGGTCGGGGCGTCGGGCAGACAAAGGCACCAGTGAATCGCCTGCGCCGCGGTCTCGCCAGTTTCGGCGCTATCGATTGTCGCGCGGAACCGGGCCAGCGCGGCCGGCGTCAGCAGATCCTGTTGCTCGAAACTCCGCCCGATCCATCGGTCCCAATCGCTCATGTCGCCTCCTTCGTTTCCATCCTCAGGCGCAAAGCACGGAAGCGGCCTTCCTGCCAAGGCGCGATTGACTTAAGAATATATTGACATATCCTGTGCCAATATATTGTGGGGGAGATCGGGTCATGCCGTCGACGTTCGCATGGGGGGTGAACCGGCGGCGGGGCGCGCGGCGGGCGGCAGCACTGGCATTGGGCATTTCGCTTCTTGTCTCGCCGCTTGCCGCGGCCCCCACTCCGACGCCTGCGCGTCATCCCAACATCGTCCTCCTCGTCGCGGACGACTGGGGCTTTTCGGACGTCGGCTCGTTCGGGGCAGGCTATGCGACGCCCAACATCGACGCGCTCGCCCGCGCAGGCGTGCGATTTTCGAATTTCCACGTCTCGGGCTCCTGCTCGCCGACGCGCGCGATGCTGCAGACAGGGGTAATGAACCACCGGAGCGGGCTCGGCAACATGCCCGAGACGATCCCGCCCGAGCATGTGGGAAAGCCCGGCTATGACACAGTGATGAACCACCGCGTGGTGACGATCGCCGAAATTCTGCGCGCCGCGGGATATCGTACCTATCTCACCGGCAAATGGCATCTCGGCAGCGATGCGACGCGTCTGCCCGGCGCGCGCGGATACGACCGGGCTTTCAGCCTCGCCGATGCGGGTGCCGACAATTTCGAGCAGCGGCCGATCGAGGGCATGTATGACGCGGCGCGCTGGACCGAGGATGGCAAGCCTGCGACCCTGCCCAGGGATTATTATTCCTCGCGCTTCGTCGTCGACAAGATGATCGACTATATCGACAGCGGCGCTGCGAGCGGCAAACCCTTTCTGGCGTCGGTCAATTTCCTCGCCAACCATATTCCTGTGCAGGCGCCCGACAGCGACATTGGGCGCTACGCAGCCATGTATCACGACGGCTGGACCGCGCTTCGCGAAGCCCGCGCGAGGCGCGCAGCTGAGCTCGGCATCGTGCCGGCGAATGCACCGAGGGTGACGATGGCAACGACCCCCGACTGGACGAAGCTCAGCAAGGATGAGCGCAAGGCAGCGGCGCGGGTGATGCAGGCCTATGCCGGCATGGCGAGTGCGATGGACCGCGAGATTGGCCGGCTGGTCGCCCATCTGAAGGCGGCGGGCCATTATGAAAATACGATCTTTGTCTTTCTTTCGGACAATGGCCCCGAACCGACCGATCCCTATAACCGGTTGCGGAACCGCATTTTCCTGAACCTCGCCTATGATACGTCCTTCGCCAATATCGGCCGCCGCAATAGTCTGAGCGCGATCGGCCCAGGCTGGGCGAGCGCAGCAGCCTCGCCGCTGTCGGGCTACAAGTTCAGTGCCGCCGAGGGCGGTCTGCGCGTGCCGCTGATCATCGCGTGGCCGGGCAACAGAAGGGTGCGCGCGAGCGTCATCAGCAACGGCTTTGCGCATGTCACCGACATTGTGCCCACCATTACCGAGCTTGCTGGCGTTCCGCTCCACGATGGGACGTGGAACGGGCGCGCGGTCGAACCCATTGCGGGACGCAGCCTCGTTCCGATGCTGGAAGGCCTGGATGGCAGCGTCCACGGCGATGCCCCGCTCGGCTATGAGCTGTCGGGCAATGCGGCGCTATTTCGCGGCGATTACAAGCTGGTGCGCAATCTGCCGCCGACCGGCGATGGCAAGTGGCGGCTCTACAATATCCGGACCGACCCTGGCGAGACGCGCGACCTTGCGGCCGCGATGCCGGACCGCTTCGCGGCGATGCAGGCCGACTACCGGGCGTTCGCGAAGAATAATGGCGTGCTCGACATGCCCGCCGGCTACACCGCCGACGCACAGATCAATCGCTATGCCTGGGAACAGCAAGGCCAAAAGCGTGCGATCCGGGCGGGAGCAGTCATGGCTTGCATCGTGACAGCAGCAATCGCGCTCGTCTGGATCTGGAGACGGCGGCGCAAGGCCGCGGCGCGCTAAAACCGAGGCATCGCGGCGATCAGCGCCGCGACCATATGGGTCAGTACCGATCCTGCATCCTCGCGCGTCAGCGCCTGATCGCGGCGGAGCGCCCGCCAGGTCTGGAAGGACAGGGCCGCGATCAGCGCTTCGACCCGGATGCGGTCGGTCTGAACGCTGTCGGGGAGCAAGCGTAACACCAGATCGCGCTCGAGGCGCACCACGCGCGAATATTCCGCCATGAGAAAAGGCGATTGATAGCGCTTGATATTCGCTGCGAGACGGAACGGCAGCATGGTCTCGAACACCCGGATGCGCCGCTGGGTAAGGTCGCGCAGGTTCTCCCGCCAGTCGGCTTCGTCATAGGGCGCCGTGACGATCGGCATCACCCGCTCGGCAATCGTTGCCGAAATTTCGCTATAGAGCGAGTCCATGTCGTCGAAGTGGCGAAAGACGGTGCGAAGACCAACGCCCGCTTCTTCGGCAACGCGCGCCGCACTTGGCATTGGGTCGCCCGCCTCGATCAGCGTCAGCATTGCCGCGACGATGCGGCGGCGGCTCGTCGCGCTGCGCGCGCGCCGCCCGTCGAGTGGTCTTGGTGCCGCCGCCGCAGATTTCGCCCTGATCGTCATCACCTTAATCGCAGACCCGAGTTGGAGGAGCGCGTCAACCCCGATGCCGATGCCGCTTGCACCCATTCTAATATAATGACACACATAGTGCCATAAGTTTCGGGCACAGGGATCGCGTGGGGCGAGGGACCGATGAAGAAGAGATGGATCGTGCTCTGCCTTGCCGTCCTGCTCGGTGCAGGGGCCTATCAGGCGTTTGAGGCGAACAAATACCGCCTGCCAGGCCTCATCGCCGACTGGCGCGATCCGGTAAAGCCGAACCGGCCCATTGCCTGGCAGGAGGGTCCGGGAACGCCGGCTGACGGTACCCAGCCTCCGAACATCATTCTGATCGTCGCGGACGATCTCGGCTGGAATGACATCAGCCTCCACGGCGGGGGTGTCGCGGGCGGGGCGGTCCAGACCCCGAATATCGATGCCATTGCGCGCGAGGGGGTGGAATTCACCACCGCTTATGCCGCTAATGCAACCTGTTCGCCGTCGCGCGCAGCGATGATGACGGGGCGTTATCCGACGCGCTTCGGCTTTGAATATACGGCGGTTCCGGTCGAGTTCGCCGAGAATCTGACCCACGGCAGCGGCATCGGGCCGCTCAGGCCGGTCTTCCACAAGGAACTCATTACCCCTGACATTCCCGCCTATTCCGATATGGGTGTGCCGCCGGGCGAGGTGACGATCGCGGAGACCGTGAAGGCGGCGGGCTATCACACCATCCACATCGGCAAATGGCATCTGGGAGAAGCGCCGCGCCTCCAGCCCCAGGCACAGGGTTTCGACGAAAGCCTCGCGGTGCTCGCCGGCGGCGCCAAATATCTGCCCGACGACGACCCCGACGCGGTCAACGCCAAGCTTCCGTGGGATCCTATCGATCGCTTCATCTGGGCCAATCTGCGCCACGCGGTGACCTTCAACGGCAGCAAGCGCTTTCACCCCAAGGGGCACATGACCGATTATTTCGCGGATGAGGCGATCAAGGCGATCCGCGCGAACAGGAACCGGCCTTTCTTCCTTTATCTCGCCTTCAACGCGCCCCACACGCCGCTCCAGGCGACGAAGGCGGATTATGCGAAGCTGCCGCAGATCAAGGACGAGAAGACACGCGTCTATGGCGCAATGATCGCGCAGCTCGACCGCCGCATCGGTGACGTGATGGCTGAACTCCAGCGCGCCGGGATCGACGACAATACGCTTGTCATCTTCACCAGCGACAATGGCGGCGCGTGGTACAATGGCATCCCCGACCTCAACGCGCCCTATCGCGGATGGAAGGCGACTTTTTTCGAGGGTGGCATCCGCACTCCGCTATTCATGCGCTGGCCAGGGCGTATCGCGCCGGGCACAGCGCGCGCCGACCTCACGGGCCATATCGACATTTTCGCGACGATTGCAGCGGCAGCCGGGGCAAGGATGCCGACCGACCGGGTGATGGATGGTGAGAATATTCTCGCGGGGCCTGCGGCGCGCGACGCTCTCTATTGGCGGTCGGGCGACTACCGTGCGGTGCGCGCGGGGGACTGGAAGCTCCAGGTTACGAAGCGGCCTGAAACGGTCCGCCTCTACAATCTGGCAGCTGACCCTACCGAGCGCCACGACCTTGCAGCGCAGCAGCCTGAGCGCGTCGCGCAGCTTCGCGCGATGATCTTGGCGCAGAACAAGGATATGGCAAAGCCGATCTGGCCGGGTCTTGTCGAAGGGCCGATCCGTATCGACGTACCGATGAATGCGCCGTGGAAAGACGGCCAGGATTATGTCTACTGGACGAACTAGGGGAACGCCTGGGCGCGCGGCCTGACCGCTTCCGGCCTTAGGCTTGCGCGCGGGCAAGCTCCTTTTTTCGTAGAGGAGACTGTTGCCTTTTAGCCACAAAGGCTTGGCGAAATCGCTGCGCTTCCGCGCATCGCGTTGACGTTGCGGGCCGGCCTATTAGAGCCCTCACGCACCGGTGAAGCATCCCCTCCTGAGGCCATAGGGCCCGGACTTCCCCGGCTGGAGAGATTTGATGACTTTGCGCAACCTCTTGTTGGGCGCCACCATGCTGTGCGCCGCAACCACCCCCGCTTTCGCCCAGGACAGCATTTCTGCCGACGATGCCGTGGGCGCCGATTCTGTCGATACCGTCGATTACGGCAACGACATCATCGTAACTGCCTCGAAGCGCTCGCAGACGCTTCAGGACACGCCTGTCGCCGTTTCGGTGACATCGGCCGCTGACCTTGAAAATTCGCAAATCCGCGACCTTATCGATCTGCAAAGCTCGGTCCCGAGCCTGCGCGTCGGTCAGCTTCAGTCTAGCGCCAATACCAATTTCATCATCCGTGGTTTCGGCAACGGCGCCAATAACCCGGGGATAGAGCCCTCGGTCGGCGTCTTTATCGACGGTGTTTACCGTTCGCGATCCGCCGCCCAGATTGGCGACCTTCCGAATGTCGAGCGCGTCGAGGTGCTTCGCGGTCCGCAATCGACACTGTTCGGCAAGAATGCCTCTGCGGGCGTGATCAGCATCATTACGCGCAAACCGCAGTTCGAATTCGGCGGCTCGCTTGAAGCGAGCTACGGAAATTATGACGCGTTCGTCGTCAAGGGCGATGTCACCGGCCCGATCACCGATACGATCGCTTTCTCGATCGGCGGCAATTACAACCGCCGCGACGGTTATGCCCGCGACCTCCACCTCGATACCGACGTCAATGATCGCAACCGCTGGGGCGTTCGCGGCCAGCTTCTGTTCGAGCCGACCGACGCGCTTTCGATCCGCCTGATCGGCGATTACGACAAGATCGACGAGAATTGCTGTATCGCCGGCAACGTCGTCGCTGGCCCGACGGTTGCGATCACCAACGCGCTGGCGGGCGGTCCCAGCGTCGATGCGAACAACCCTTTCTCGTACGACGTCTACAACAATTTCCTGTCGACCAACCTGATCAAGAACTACGGCGGATCGGCCCAGATCGACTATGATCTTGGAAATATGGCGCTGACATCGATCACCGCCTACCGCGAGGTTCGCGCCGACACCAACCAGGATTCCGACTTCACCAGCGCTGACCTCATCGGCCAGAAGTCGGACGATACCGCAATCAACACCTTCACGCAGGAATTGCGCCTGGCGTCGGACTTCGACGGCCCCGTCAACTTCCTTCTTGGCGGCTATTATTTCCACGAGAAGATCGACCAACACAGCCAGATCTATTTCGGCGACGACTTCCGTCCGTATGGCAACGCGCTCATTCAGGCCGCAAGCGGCGGCGCCCTCAGCGTACCCCTTCTTGAAGGGACGCTCGGCGCGCTCGAAGGCGATCCTGCCAAATATGCGGGGGCCTTCTTCCGCGCCGGCGACGGCATGGACCAATATTACCGTATGAAGAACACCGCCTGGTCGATCTTCGGTACGGTGGACTTCGAAGTCACCGATCGCCTGACCTTCACGCTCGGGGGCAACTACACGAAGGACAAGAAACGATTTGCAACCGACGTCACCAGCACCGACGTCTTCTCGGGGATCAACCTAGACGCCGCTGCCTACGCGCCCTTCCGCAACACGCTGCTCTTCCAGGGCGGTCTTGCGCAGCAGGTCGGCGACATATTGGGCCTGGGACGGTCTGCAACCGCGGCTGAAATCGGCGCCTTCGCTGGTGCCAACCCGGCCGCATTCGGTGCCGTCTCGACGGCCGTTCAGGCCTTCGCCGACGCCAACCAGAACAACCCGGCAGCGAACCCCCTCAATCCGCTCAAGGCTTTCCAGTTCCTGCCGCCGTTCCTCAACCTTCCGAATGCGGTCGAGAGTGGCAAGACCAACGACAGCGACTTCGCATGGAGCGCGCGCGTGGCCTATGAGCTGACCGACACGGTCAACGTCTATGCGACCTACGCCACCGGCTTCAAGGCGAGCTCGGTGAACCTGTCGCGCGACAGCCGCCCGCTGGCGTCGGACCTGCCCGCGATCCTTGCTGGCGGCCTCGGAACGCCGAATCTCGTCGCCGGTACGCGCTTTGCCGGCCCTGAAGAATCCGAAGTCTATGAATTCGGGCTCAAGGGTCAGTGGTCGGTCGCGGCCGTCAACCTCGCGGTGTTCAAGCAGTCGATCAAGGGCTTCCAGTCGAACATTTTCACCGGGACCGGCTTCGCGCTCGCCAATGCCGGCAAGCAGTCGACCTGGGGCGTCGAGTTCGACGGGTCGGTGCGTCCGGTCGACGGGCTCAACCTGACGCTCGCGGTGACCTGGCTCGACCCCAAGTACGACAGCTTCACCGGTTCGGCCTTCGGCGACATTTCGGGTACCAAGCCATCGGGCATTCCCGAGCTGTCGGCGGCGATGGGGGCGACTTATACCGCCCGGGTCGGCAACGGAAACCGGGCCATCTTCCATGTCGACTATCTCTACGAAAGCCCGACGCGCCTGGTCGACGGCCTGCAGGGCTTCCCGGCCGGTTTCTCCGACCAGTTCAAGCGTGAGGTGAACCAGCTCAACGCGTCATTCACCTTCGCGCTGAACAATGGGCTCGAACTCGGCGTCTGGGGCCGCAACCTTACCAATGCGCGCTATCTGACGACGATCTTCCCGGCCGTCGCCCAGTCGGGCAGCGTTTCGGGCTACCCCAACCAGCCGCGCACCTATGGTGTGACGGGCCGTTTCAAATTCTGATGATGAAGGGGCGGGGCGGCCCTTTTCGCTCCGCCCGCCATCAGCGCAAAGAAAAACCCCGGTCCCTCCTTCGAGGGGCCGGGGTCTTTCTTTGCGGGTGTACTCCGTCAGATCAGAAGCGGACCCCCGCCGCGATACCGTAGCGCCGCGGTTCGAGCGTGAAGATATTGGTGTAATTGCCCGACGACTGGTCGGTGATGTAAAGGCCGGTCACGCTGTTCGCGTCGAAGATGTTCTGGATGAACCCTTTGACGAACCATTTGTCGTCGGCCCCGTTCAGCTGCCAGGGGAATCGCATTTGAAAAATATAGTAGCGCGATGAGTTGATATGGATTCTTTGGGTGTCCTTCATAGTAAGGAGGATATCCATGTCCTGGTTTGCCGCGGCGTTTGATGATCTTCGCGATCCGCGAACGGGCAACGCGCGCCGTCACGATCTGCTGGAAGTGCTGACGATGGCGCTGACGGCGTCGATTTGCGGGGCGGAGAGTTGTTCGGATTTTGCGGATTTCGCGGTGGATCGCGAGGATCTGTTCCGGGAGTTTCTGCGCCTTGAGAATGGGGTTCCCAGCCATGACACCTTCTCCCGGATTTTCCGGCTGCTGGATCCGGCAGCCTTTGCACGCTGCTTCGAGCAGTTTCTGACCGCTCTTGGCGAAGCGGGTGCCGGTGTTGTCGCCATCGACGGCAAGACACTGCGGCGCTCGTTCGACACGGCAGCCGGCCGATCGCCGCTGGCGGTGGTGACGGCCTTTGCCTCGTCGACACGCACCGTCATCGGCCAGGAAAGCTTCCGTCCGGGGGAAGGCGACAGCGAAATCCTTGCCGCAAGAGCGCTCCTCGAATGCCTGGACCTCACAGGCCAGCTTGTCACCGCCGATGCCCTGCACTGCCAGACCGAGACTGCGCAGCTGATCCTCGATCGTGGCGGCGATTATCTCTTACGTCTCAAGGCGAACAGACCGGCCCTGCATGAGGCGGTGGCCAGCTACTTCGCTGCACCGGATATCCTTGCCGGTCTCGCCACGACTGAGACAAGCGATGCCGATCATGGACGTCTCGAAGAGCGGCGGGCTTTTGTCAGCCATGACCTTGGCTGGCTGCACGGTCCCAAGCGCGCCTGCACCGAACCGGTGGACATGCCCGCTCTTGCCTGTCTCGGCATGATCGAGGCCACGGTCACCCGCAATGGAAAGACCACAACGACCCGCCATTATCATCTCTCATCCCGGACGCTGAGCCCGGAAGAATATCTTGCCGCCGCCAGATCCCACTGGTCGATCGAAAATGGTCTCCACTGGGTGCTCGACATGACATTCGATGAAGATCGCGCCCGCAGCCGAAAGGACCATGCCCCCGAAAATCTCGCAACCTTGCGCAAGCTCGCCCTCAATGTCCTGCGAACCGCCAGACCCGATATCTCCATCAGGAGAAAACGGAAACGCTCCGGATGGTCCAACGCCTTCGCCAAAACCATCCTCGGTCAAATGCGATAGCCCTGGTTCAGCTGCAGCTGGGCATTGACCTGGGCATAGCCTTTGATCCGGTTGACATTGCCGTTGAAGATGCTGCCATAGCTGTCGCCGGTGTAGGCAAGGTCGAAGCGCGGGACGAGGGTCATGTCGCCCAGATGCGCGGTATACTGGATGCCAGCGCTGAACTTGTAGTTCGGCGCCTGCGGCAACTTGTTGCCCTTGATGTTGACGGGAACGCCGGCCGAGAAATAGTCGACGCCGCCAAAGGCTGCCGGATCGAGACCGCCTGCAGCGAAAGCTCCCGCAGCTGCGGCTTCCAAGACAGAGCAGATGCTAAAGGCGCCCGTCGACGCGATACCGCCGTCGGCGGGGAAGGTCGTCGTGCCCTGCAGGCCGGCACCGCCGGCAACGCCAGGTACGAGGCCAGCGTTGATCACATTCTGAACAGTGTTCACGAAAGCATTGATTCCCGCGACATTGCCGGTTCGCGAGCCGACGGCGCAGTTGGCGGCGTTGGTGATGTCCTTGATGATGACCGCATCGTTGCGGCCGCCGCCAAAGTCACGCGGGTTGCTGGTGAACTTGTCGCTCGACACTTTGGTGTGCAGATAGCTGAAGCCAAGGTTGACGACCCAGTCGGGATCGGGCCGGATCATGGCTTCGGCCTCGAAGCCGTAGATGTCGGCGTCGACATTGTCGTTGACCGCCGTGCGGGCGACAATCTTGCTGAGTTGCAGATCGTTGTACTTGTAATAGAAGGCGGTGAGGTTGAGCTGCAGCGCGCCATTGCCAAAGGCATTCTTCGACCCGATTTCAAAAGCGTCGACCTGCTCGGGCGAGAAGGACTCCGGCACCGCGAACACGGGTTGCAGGGGCGGGTTGATACCGCCTGATTTGTAGCCGCGGGAGTAGGAGGCATAGAGGAGATTGTCCTCGGTCACCTTGAAGTCGACCACCGCGCGGCCGGTCCATTCGTTGAACTTAACCGTGCGGCCCTGGATGATCTGGTTTCCGGGCGTGCCGGGATCGGCGTCGAATGACCCGACGAAGGGCGAGTCGAACGCGGTGCCGGTCTGTCCGAAGGGCACGAGGAAGCTCGCGAGCGTCGAGCGCGCGAGCACGCTCTTCTTGTCATTGTTGTAGCGCAGGCCAGCGGTCAGTTTCAGTCGGTCGTTCACCTCGAAATAGGCTTCGCCGAAGAGACCGTAGGATTTGATTTTCAAATCGTCGGTGTTGTTGCGGAAGAACGGCGTGCCGAGATAGGACGGCGGCAGCCCGGCCCCATAGGCGCTGAACGCCCCGAGGATGCCCGTCAGATAGTCGATCGGGAAGGCGTTCACATAATAGCTGTTTTCGGTCAGATGATAGTCGGCATAGATGCCGCCGACGAGGAAGTTGAACGGCCCGTCGAGGTCGCTGCTCAGGATCGCCTCGGCCGACCAGCTGCTATTATACTGGTTCGACCGGTCGAACTGGAGCGACTGATCCGAACAGATGCTGTTGCCGCCAAAGCTGCCGAAGCCGAGGTCGTCAGAGAGCGAGGTGCACAGCTGTCCGGTCGGCCCGTTCGGGATGATCGATGCTGCCACGGGCGCGAGATAGTTGGAAATGCCCGGAATGAGGCCGTCGAGCGCTCCGCTTGCACCCAGTTGCAGGAAGTTGAGGCCGCTCGCATAGAGCGACCGGTCGCCGACATTGCTGTTATAGTCCTGTTGGGCTTCGAGTTTCACCTTCTGATACTGGCCCGAGACCTGCAGCGAGACGGGGCCGAAATTATGTTCGATCTGGCCCTGGAGGATGAGCTCGCTGGTGAAATAGCTCGGCGTATAGGCCGTGTTAACGACCCGCGAATCGGCCGGGATTGTCGTATTGGCATAGACATCGGGACCATAGAGGCTGCCGAGCGCGAAAATCGTCGGGATGCCGCGGATTGCCAGGAACTCGCGTGACGTCAGCGCCGCAGTGAAGGTCGCGTTGCCGTTGAAGGGCGAATTGTCGAGCCGCGTGTTGAGGCAGCCCAGAATACCGGTCGGATCGCGCTGGCAAAGCTGCTTCTGGATTCGGGTACGCTTGTCCTTCTCGCGGAAATAGGACGCCATCAGGTCGATCGTGGTGTCGGGGGTCGCTTCCCAGCGCAGCGAGCCGCGCACCGAATAGAGGTCGCGGTCATCGATCCGGGTGTTGAGGAACGTGTTCTTCGTATAGCCGTCCCGATTGAGATAGATGCCGGCGACGCGAAAACCCGCGGTGTCACCCAGCGGGATGTTGATCATCGCCTTGCCCTTCATCGAGTCATAATTGCCATATTCGGCTTCGGCAGATCCTTCGAAGGTGCCGAGCTTCGGCTTGGCGGTGATGACGTTGACCACGCCCGAGGTCGCATTGCGGCCGAACAGCGTACCCTGCGGGCCGCGCAGCACTTCGACGCGCTCAAGATCGAAGAATTCGGTTTCAAAAAGGCGGGTCGAAAAGAGCGGGTCGCCATTGAGATGGATCGCGGTCGCGCTGTCGCAGGTCGTGCCGACGCAAAGGTCCCCGATGCCGCGGATGGTAAAGCTCGCGCCGGTGAAGTTGGTCTTGGTGAAGGTCACGTTCGGCAGCGTCAGCTGGAGATCCGACGGCGTCTTGATCTGCTGCGCCTCCAGCGCTTCGGACGAAAAGGCGCTGACAGCGATCGGCACGTCCTGCAGACGTTCCGACTGGCGCTGCGCGGTCACGACGATCTCGCCGCCGAATGCATCGCGCGTGTCATTGTTCGCATCCTGGGCAAACGCCGGTGTCGTGACCGCCATCGCCAGGACCGAGGTTCCGATCAGTGCCTTGAACTTCATCTATTGCCTCCCTTTTTCAGCCCCGCGATGTGCGAGACCGCCCAACGTCAATTTGTGGTAAGGGGAAGGGGCGTGACCGGGCACAGCAAAGCGCACCGGGTCCGTTTGACCCGGTGTTTGCCTAAATCCCACCTGCCAGCTGAGCTGGTCATCGTCCTCTCCCACCGGCGTCGGGGAAAAACGCCGGCCTCTCCGGATTACGGCCCGCTTGGGCGAGCTCTGTAATGCCTCAAAGGTGCGCCGAGTTGACGAAAGCGTCAAGTCACTTGTTCACCAAGGTAAACAGGCAGAATATCGCGCAACTCCAAAGGATAAAAAGGTACCGATTCCGCAACGTAAACTTGCCCCGCAAGGCGAAATTCTTGTATCTTCGGCCTTGCGCAAGGCGTCGATTGGGCCGGCATGTGCGACATGAAAGCAACAGTGAAATGGGGGTGGCGACGCCGGATATCGACCTGGATGAGGTGGCCGGACCCCCGCTTCGGATCAGGTTGCACGGGCGATCCGCACGCTCATCGGGATAGGGGCGTGTCTCTGGACAAGGGGCAGAAAAAAAAGGCCGTACCGAAAGAGTCAGGCGGCGGTCGCGCCGAACCGCAGGCCGTCCACGAGGAGGTCGATCATCCGCCGGCCTTGCGCCTTGTCTCCGCCGCCGGCCGGGGCAGCGAGGCTGACTGCTGCCATCAGCAATTCCTGCGCGTCGACATCAGCGCGGATTGCCCCGGCGGCAACCGCTGCATCGAGCATGCTTTGCAAAGCTGGGGTGAGCCTTCCGAGAATATAGGCGGGGAGCCCCTGATAAGCGGGGTCGCCTGAATGAAGGGCCGGGCCAAGGCCGCGCTTGGTGGCAACAAGATCGACGAGGTTGCGCATCCACTCGGCCAGAGCCTCGCCAGGAGGCCGCGTCGAAAGCAGCGCCCCAGCCGCATCTGCGAACGCGTCGACTTCACGCTGCAAAACCGCCTTGATGAGGTCGGACCGCTGCGGGAAATGGCGATAGAGGGTGCCGACGCCCACGCCTGCGCGCGCGGCAATCGTCCGCATCGGGGCATCGACGCCCGCTTCCGCGAACACGCTCATCGCAGCATGAAGCAATGATTCGAGATTTCGCGAAGCGTCGGCGCGCATCGGCCGGTTCCGCTCGTCGCGGTCGCCTGATTGTTCAGCGTCGGGTTCCACGCGCGTGCCTTGTCCCTGGTCGATATCACGAGGTGGCCCTATAAACGGACACCAGTTCCGTATCTCTTACACCGATACAGATCCTATTTCCAGCGCGCGAACCTAGGGGAGCGAAGCCGCCGGGAGACACCGGCACGCTGCCTTTTTCCACGGATGGTGGCCCCCGGCCGATTGGCCGAGCGGGGCGGCTGTTAGTAAACCAGCTTCGCCCCTGGATCACGAGGAGCAGCGGAGTTGCTGAACCGCCCGGCGAGCCTCTCCGCGCCGCGCGCCAGAATTGTGACGTCAGTTCCAATCGCGACAAAGCTGGCGCCAAGTTCGAGGTAGCGCCGGGCGAGCGCCTCGTCTGCGATCAGAATTCCGGCAGCCTTCCCCGCCTTCTTGATCCGCAAGATGGCGTCTTCGATGGCCGCTTGCACGGTCTCGTGCCCGGGGTTTCCAAGATGTCCCAGAGCTGCCGCGAGATCGGAGGGTCCGATAAAAATTCCATCGACACCGCTCACAGCGGCGATCTGTTCGATCGCGGTCAATCCTGCGAGCGATTCCACCTGAAGCAGAAGGCAGATGTCATCCTGGGCGGTGTGAAGATAGGCGGGGTTCCGATTCCAGCGACTGGCCCGCCCGATTGCCGATCCCACACCGCGGATGCCGGCGGGAGGGTAGCGCGTCGCGCGGACAAGCTCCCCGGCCTGCTCTGCACTTTCAACCATCGGGATCAACAGGCTGCGGGCGCCAATGTCGAGCAATTGCTTGATGCCGACCGGGTCCCCGATGGGCGGGCGAACGACCGGCTCCACCTCGTAGGGCGCGATGGCTTGCAGCTGCGCCAGGATCAGCGGGATATCATTGGGGGCGTGCTCGCCGTCGATCAGCAGCCAGTCGAAGCCTGCCCCGGCACATATCTCGGCGGCATAAGGGGAGGTGAGGGCCTGCCATAGACCTATTTGCGGGCGGTGGTCGCCGATTGCCGTCTTGAAATCATTGGCCATCGATAATCCCTTCGAGGAAAGCAAACCCTCGCCTCGAACTTCAGGCGAAATGGCAGGAAACCTGTCCCAAGGGCCCGAAATCGGCGCTGATACGGCTTCCCGGAGGAGCTTCCACCGGGCGGATGAACGATCCCGAAAGAATGATCTGTCCCGCCTCGATAGTCTCTCCATATTGGGCAAGCCGCTCGGCGAGCCAGACGACCGCCCGCAGCGGGTCGTCCAGCACGCCGGCGCCAAGACCGGTTTCCTCGACCTCGCCGTCCTTCGAGACGATTGCGCCGACCCAGCGCAAGTCGAGGCTGCGGAAATCAGACACCGGATCGCCCAGAACGACGCCCGCATTGGCCGCGTTGTCGGCTATTGTATCGAGTACCGTGCGCAATCGGCCCGAGCGCGGATCCCTGCGCGTGATGCGGGTATCCAGTATTTCGAGCGCCGGGACGATATAATCCGTTGCGTCCATTATCTGTTCGCCGGTGATCCCTCGCGCCGCCAGCGGTGCCTTGGTGACGAAGGCAATCTCGGCCTCGACCCGCGGCTGAATGAAGCGGCCCGCTGGGATACTGGCGCCGTTTTCGAACATCATGCTCTGAAGGAGAAAGCCTGAATCCGGGATGTCGATCGAGAGGGCTGACTGCATCGCTTTCGAGGTCAGACCGATCTTCCATCCCACCAGCGGATCACCGCGGTCCAGCTTTCGGCGTACCCATTCGCTCTGGATGGCGTACGCATCGTTCATCGTCATCGCGGGGTAGTCGTCGCTGAGAAGGGGGATCTGCACGCGATCGCGCTCGGCCGCATCCAGTGCGGTGGCCGCCTCGCGGATGACCGCATCGTCGAGTGTGGAAGCGCCCCCCATGCTCAGGCTGATGCTGCTGCGCGGTTTGTCCGGAACCCTTCCTCCGCGCCGAGCAGGGCCGGCGGCTCCTTGAGGCTTTCTTGCCAAAGCAGCGATTCCATGGCGATGTTGAGGGGTTGATCCTGAATTGTCAGCTCGTAAACCGCCTCGTCATAGCTCGCGTGGTTGTGAACCGCCCAGCCAGGGGCAGACAGCATCAGATCGCCAGCCTTCCATTCATAGGTTTTACCTTCGACGGTCGAGCGTCCCGACCCTGTGAAATAATAGTTTACCGCAGCAGAGGAATGGCGGTGCGGACGGTCGACGATCTTGGGCGGTCGCACGGTCATTGTCGCGAAAAAGTTCGGCGTCGTGCCGTTGGTGCGGCCGGTCATGGGGTTGTAGAGCAGATATAGGCGCCGCCCGATATAATCCTTGCCGAGCGCTTCCAGCTTGTCGAGGTGGGCCTTCACGTCCTGCCACGGCCAATAGAGGGCCGGGCTGGTCACCGAGGGGGGATTGATCAGCCGTTCGTAGGGCATGAGCCACGCACCCTCTTCGTTGAGCTCAAAGGTCCCGTAGGGGCTGTTGCGGCGCTCATCCGGCTCGGATTGCTCCTCCTCCCGGTCGATACTTTTGAGCAAAGGTTGGGGGTTTTCTTCGACGACATGGATGTTCATCATGTCGAGGAGCGCGCCGTTGCTGTAGGTGAGCCGCACATAGAGGTCATCGCCGGTATTCTTGTGGCGATAGATGCGCATCGAGGGCGTGTTCCATACGTCATGGAGCGCGGTTGCGCGGCGCCGGCCGCTGATTTCCGTTTCGCCGCTACCGCGGATCACGAAATTCACCTGGGTCGAGTTCTGGCGAAAGGTCGCTGTCTCCTCGCCCGGAAGCAGAACATCGAGAGCCACCTGAATGCCGGGCGCCAGACCTATGGAACGCTCGTTGCGGGGATGCTGGATGTAAGAGCGGCGGCGGCCATTGGCCGGGCGCGCAATCGTCGCGAGCCGCTCGATCTCCGCATCGATCTGTTCCTTGGTGATCACGATGGGCTCCCAAGGCGCCTCCCTCGCGGGAAGTGGACCACTGGCATCGATGAAAAGGGGCTGGGTCATGAGGCAAGCTCCACGGTTGGTTTATCGGTGAGGCGAGGGGTGACGCGGACCGGTCGCGGTATGGGGCGGCCGATACCGGCTGCGCGTGCCGCCTCGAGCAGGGCGGATCCCAGCGCAAGGTCGGAGATCCCCATTCCCATCGCCTTGAAAATGGTCAGCTCGGCATCCAGAGGCCGCCGAGTTTCGGCAGCGACGAGGTCGCAGAGAGGCTGAACGCGCGCCCAGTCGGTCTCGCTTGCCCCGAAACTTGTCATGAACTCATAGGATAGGTTGCGGACCTGCGGCACGCTGTCGGCGGACACGATGGCCGCACGCGCAAGCAATTCGGGTGCGAATTCGGCCCGCTCCGGCGTGATCGCGCCGACGGCGTTCAGATGGGCGCCGGGCCGCAGCATATCGTCGGAAAGAAAAGGCGCCGTCGCTCGCGTCGCGAGCGTCACGATCTGCGCATTGTCGAGCGCCTCCTCGAGCGTCGCCGCCGCCAAAGTTTCGATGCGCAGCATTTCTCCGGCCCGTCGCGCGAGAGCTTCGCGCTTGGCCGCCGTCGGACTCCACACGGTGATTCGATCGAGCGGGCGTACGGCTGCCACGGCCGCGATTTGGGTCAGGCTTTGCTTGCCGGCGCCGATCATCGCCATGCGCCGTGCATCGGGCCTCGCCATGATATCGGTCGCAAGCCCGCTGATCCCTCCGGTACGCATCTGTCCAAGAGCAAAGGCCTCGATGATCGCAAGTACGTCGCCGGTGCCGGCGTCGAGCACGATCAGAAGCGGCATGGCGCCGCCTTCGGTATGCGCCCAGGTCTTGGTACCTGCGACACCCTTGCGTTCAAATACCGCGCCTATCGCATGCAAGGTGGAATGCCCGCCCCACATGGCGTGGGTTTTCACCATATTCCTTGCGAAGCCGGCCGCCTCTTCGCAAAGGCCCACCCGCAAGGCATCGATGGCCTGCGGCAGGCACATGAGTTCGACGACATCACGCTCGGTAATCCAGATCGGGTCGCTCACTGATCCTCTCCCGTTGCGAAAATGGAGGAGACCGGCGGTTCGAGCGCGAGCGCATTGACGATAATTGCGTGAGTGAGATAGCGGCCGATCAGAAACAGGACCGCCAGCGCCTGCCTGTCACCGATCAGTTCGATCACCGCGTCCAGTTCGGCGGCTACGCCATGTCCGCGCCGCTCGATGGCCGCCATCACGAGCCGTTGTACTGCACGCTCTTCATCCGACATGCCGTCTGCCGTGTCGGGCTGCAGCGTCTCGACCGCGGCCACCCACGCTTCGCCGAAGCCAAGATTGCGCGACAGCCGTTCATGCTGATGGCGCTCATAATCATTGCCCATGACAGTCGCGACCGTCAGCGCGCCGACCTCGGTTAGCCGGTCGGGCAGCGCCTTCTTCAGCGCTTCGGTCATTTCCATGAAGGGGACGAGGATATCCGGCTGATGGCCCGTGCACCGGAAGAACTCTCCCAGATAACCAAGCCGCTTTACGCGTGCCTCCAGCACGCGCTGCGCGGGCGGTGCGAGCTCTTCGAATGACAGGCGTTTGATCTTGTCCGACATATGTACCTCTGCGGCATGCATCGCACCCACGCTCACGATCCGGAAATATATTATCCGTTTGCCTGTAATACCTGAACGGTATTACAAGGGTTGGCGGCACGCTTGGGGGCTATTGGGGCATCCCCTTCGCAGAAGCTCAGCTTATGAGAGAAGCGAGCAGGGCCTGGGTCGCACTGTCTGCGCGTTCCGCTGCCTCGCGGTCATAGGCGTCGCCACCGACGCGCGCGAAAGCGTGCCCGACGGACGGGTGGACAATGACTTGGGCGCCCGCCTGCGCCGCCGCGTCTACAATTTTCCGCTGCGCCTCCTCGGGGCATAGATAATCGTCGCCGGCGATATGCAGAAGCAGTCGACCCTTCGGCGCCGCCATCTCATCGAGGAGCGTGTGAATCCCGGTACCATAATAGGCGACGCCGACATCGACGATCCCGCGCGCGGCCATGAGATAGGATATGGCGCCGCCGAAGCAATAGCCTACCGCGGCGCTATGCTTCAGTCCCGGGATCCGATTGCGCAGTTCGCGAAGAGCCGCGGCGCCATCGGACACCGCCTGGTTCCTGTCGAGCTGCTTCATCAGCTCGAGCGCCTCCGCCTTGTCCGTCTCCGAGGAGGGGTCGAGCTCAATGCCCTGCCCACTGCGCCAGAAGAGGTCCGGCGCCACGACCGTAAATCCTCTCTGCGCGTAGCCGTCGGCAATCGCACGGATATTCGCATTGACGCCGAAGATTTCCTGCAAAACGACGATCGCGACGCCGTTGGGGCGCGCGGGTGCTGCCAGATAGGCTGCGAATTCGCCGTCCTCACTGCGGACCTGAATGCTCGGGGGTTTCATTATCGCCATCCTCGGTTGAGAGCGCGGTAGCGCGACCGGCTTTACCCCTACCGCTCCCCGATGAGAGCGAAAAATACATTTTTTACCGAGCGGTGATACCCTGTCCGTATAACCGGAACGTTCCTAGGCGACGGGAAGATGCCCGGTTTCCGACGACGCCAGCCATTCTGTCGTCCTGTCGACGAACTCGATCGTCGCGGGCGTGGGATTGTCCTTGCGCCATGCGAGCGCAAACTCGACCATCGAAAGGCGATCGGGAAGTCCGCTTGTGTCGAGCGGCTGAAAGGCCACCCCTTCCATGTGCAATCGTTCCGCCGAGGCGGGGACAAGCGCCACGCCTTCGCCGCACGCGACGATCCCGATCACGGCTTCGGTCGAGGGGGCCTCGTGCGCGATGTCGGGCGTGAAACCGGCGAGGCGGCAAAGCGCATGCAGATCAGCGTGATAGTTGAAGCCGCGCATCGGCTGATAGGTTACGAAGCGGCTCGTCGCAAGCTGACCGATCGAGACAGGCGATCGGTTCTTCAGCAGGACGTGGCCGGGAGGCAGGGCTACCGCGAGCGGTTCGCGGTGGACGAGGCGCGTTTCGATCACCTCGTCGTGTACGGGGAGGCGAACGATCCCAAGATCGATTTCGCCTGCGCGGAGCGCGTCGATCTGGCTCAGCACCGCCATGGCACGAAATCGGATTTCGACCTCTTTCACCTCGGCTCGGAAGTTGCGCACGAGGGCTGGCAGGAGCGAATAGACGGTTGACCCCCCGAAGCCGATTGCGAGCGTGCCCTGCAATCCCCGGGCCGCGCGCCGAGCGCGTTCCTGGCTCTCGTCAAGCATGGCGAGAATGCGCCGTGCGTCCGCCACGACGCCGGCGCCAACGGGTGTCAGTGATACGCGGTGCTTGTCGCGCTCGAACAATCGCGCGCCGAGCTCTTCCTCAAGATCGCGGATCGCCCGGCTGAAAGGTGGCTGCGAGACGTTGCAGCGCTTCGCCGCGCGCGTGAAGTTGAGCTCGTCGGCGAGTGCCACGAGGTACCGCATTTGTCGAACATCCATACCCATACCGCGAGAGTATGACAAAGACCGCCGATATTCCAGACGGCTCTTACTGGAGCGCCTATGGAGCGGGCATGGCCATGTTCCACGGGGGTAGCATCAAACCGCGCTCCGCTCTGCCAGCGGCCGCCGCCGCAGGGGAGAATGCGCGATAGCGGGCGGCAAATAGGCGGCGCCTTCGAGCGGGGCGATATCAGTGCCCGGCGGTACGATCGCGTCAATTTGATCGAGGATATCATCGCCCAGCACCAGGTCTGCGCCGGCGAGGAGGTCGTCGAGATGCTCGATCGTGCGCGGACCGATGATGGCAGCGCTGATCGCGGGATGGCTCACGACAAAGGCTAACGCCATGTTCATGAGCGAGGTGCCCGCACCCTGGGCCAGTGGGATGAGCTGTTCAACGATGTTCAGGCTGCTTTCGTCCCGCATCGCCTTCGGAAAATATCGCGCCCGCATCGTATCGGGGGTCGCCTGCCCCTGGCGATATTTTCCCGTGAGCATGCCTTTTGCCAAAGGACTCCAGGACATCACGCCCATCCCGAATTGCTGGCAGGTCGGCAGCACCTCGCGTTCGACCGAGCGATTGAGAATCGAATAGGGCGGCTGCTCGGTCCGGAAGCGCAGAAGGCCTCGGCGTTCGGCAATCCAATGCGCGGTCACGAGATCCGAGGCGGGGAAGGTCGATGAGCCGAAGGTGCGAATCTTCCCCTCGCGCACCAGGTCGGTAAAGGCCGAGAGCGTTTCTTCGACATCGGTATCGGGCGCCGGGCGGTGGATCTGGTAGATGTCGATATAGTCGGTCTGGAGGCGTTGAAGCGAAGCGTCGACCGCGCGCTTGATCCAGCGCCGCGAGCCACCGCGCTCGTTCGGGTCCTCGCCCATGGGGTGAAACACCTTCGTGGCGAGAACGACGTTGTCGCGCCTTCCCTTGAGCGCCTTGCCTACGATCTCCTCGGATTCGCCGCGGCTGTAGGCGTCAGCCGTGTCGATGAAGTTGATCCCGAAATCGAGAGCCTTGTGCACGATGCGCGCGCATTCGTCATGATCGGGATTCGCCATTTTCCCGAACATCATGGCCCCAAGACAATAGGGGCTCACCTGAATGCCTGTCTTTCCCAGTGGACGATATTTCATCTTGCTCTCCTCTTGCAGGCCGACGGCCGCCGAAGTGCCCCGATGTACGAATCGGAACGATCGTCCGTTTAATACGGAACATGATTCCGATTATCAAGCGGTGTCTTGGATCCGTTGCAGCGATGCCGCCGCACCGGGGATCGCACCCTCAGGAGGCGCCAATCGAAAGAGATATGGCGTCCTTTGCCAAAACCATTTTTGCGGCTATGGAGCAGCGCGAAATGCAGGCCGGGAGATGATGGGAGAAGAGAGGAAGCGGAAGGTGCCTCGCCCTGGCGGCCGTCGCGGCAAGGGCTCCGGCGCGCGCCTCGGAGATGATCCGGCTGGCTCGCGTGATGCGCCCGCCCTCGAGGGAAAAGGATTCGCGGGAAAGGCGAGCCCCGACCGGTGCAACTTCCCCTCCGGCGTCTGGCGCGCCATACGGGCGGCGGGCCTTGAGCCCTCCGCCATCCTGCATGCGGCGGGTCTTCCGGCGTCGATATGGCTCAATCCTGCAACTCCATTGTCCACCGAAAGCTATTTTGCGATCTGGCGGGCGATCGAAGCGCTATCCAACGATTGCTGCTTCGCATTGCGCATTATCGAGGCTGCGGACCGCACGGGGCATCAGCCCGGTTTCATCGCCGGCTTGTATGCGTTCAATTTTCGCGACGCGATCAACAGGCTGCTCCACCTCAAGAGCATGGTAACATCGGAAAAACTCTGGGTGACCGAGGAGAAGGGTCGGTGGGTGATGGGTCGTGACTGGCCTTATGCCACCGAGCCCGAACCCAGCCTGTCGCTCGACCTCACTTTCTGCCTGATGGTCAATCTCGGCCGCCGTGGGTCCGGCCGCCACATCCGGCCCGTCAAGGTCCAATATGTCCGGCCTCCCACGCCCTGCGACGAGCTTGCGGAATATTATGGATGCGCGATCGAGTTCGAAGCACGTCAGAACGCCATCATATTCGACAGCGCTGACCTCGATTTGCCGTTTCCCGGCTATTCGCCGGAGTTTCTCGACCTCATCACCAAGAGCCTTCACAAGGCCTATGAAGAGCTCAAGGCGGAAGGTACGATCCGCGAGCAGGTCAAGGCCGCGATGAAGCGCGTCATGGCAGGCGGCCAGCTCGAGATCGCCCATATCGCAAGCGAACTCGGGATGAGTGAGCGTACGCTACAGCGTCGGATCGCTGAGGAAAATGCGACCTATCGCGAGCTTTTGGTCGAAGCACGGCGCGAACTCAGTCTCCATCTGCTCGCTGACCAGCACCTCAATATCGACAATATTGCGTCGATGCTGGGATTTCGAACGACCACATCCTTTTACCGCGCGTTCAAGGAATGGAAGAATGTCTCGCCCGGAAAATGGCGAGCCATGAACGCGGCAAGCGGGCAGGATTGAGGGGCTGACGGGCAGAGCCTCTGCGGCAGCGAGAAGCGGCTTTGGCGTAGGAGCAGGGCCCTTGCGCTAATCGGCCTTTTCCGCGCCGACCGCTTCGCGGCACCGGATCATGATCGTGTCGGTGATTGACAGAAGAAGCAGACCATCGGTCCGTCTCAATTCGCTGAAGTGACGCGCGATGCCCACAGAAGGCCGCGATTTTGACAATCTTTTGTCCACCCAGCGGAAATGGAGCCGCACCGAGTCTCCAGGGCGTGCGGGGGCGTGATAGCGCGTGTCGTCCGATCCGAAGCTGGTGATGACGCTCACCCCGAGGTTGAAGTCATGGAGTAGCCGCTGCTTCACTGCGAGCATGTGCGTGCCGGAGGCGGTGATTCCCTCAAAGCCGGCCGCCCGCGCGGCCTCATCGTCGAGATGAACCGGAAGGGGGTCCCACTGCCTGGCAAAGGCGATCACTTCGTCGCGTCGAAAGCTATAGGTGCTGGACACCTGAACCTCATCGAAGCTGATATCCTCGAAGTAGGTTGCAGCTGAATTGAAATCGGTCATGGGCTCCTGTCTTTCGCAGACGCGCGCTCTGGCCTGATGCGGCCTAACCCGCGATGTTTCCATTATGCGAAAATGAATTTCGTGACAAGCGGTGATGCTTTGGATATGGGCTGCCGGGCAATCAGCTTTGGACACGATGCCGGCAGGCTGTGCTGACGCCGGCTCAAGCGGGAGAAGCCATATGTTTGATCTGACCGGGCGAGCGATAGTCGTTACAGGCGGCGGCGGCGGAATCGGCAGCGCCTCCGCGAAGCTTCTCGGACAACTCGGCGCAACGGTTGCGGTGGCGGACATCGACATCGAGAAAGCACGCGCGGCCGCCGCGGCCGTCGACAACCGGGCGATTGCTGTTCATCTCGACGCCACCGACGAGGCGAGCTGGGCTGCGCTGATCGAGGAGGTCCAAAGAGAATTCGGGCGCCTCGACGGTCTCATCAACGCGGCCGGAATCCTGCGTCCCAAACCCTTCGCGCAGGCGACCGTTGCCGAACTCGATACGACGCTCGAGCTGAATGTGCGAAGCGTCTTCATGGGTTGCAAGGCGGCGATGCCCCTCATGATCGATACGCACGAAAAGCTGGGGGGCAAACCCTCGATCGTCAATTTCTCCTCAATCTATGGCATGTACGCGGGGGTCGCCCACGTCGCCTATTCGACGAGCAAGGGCGCTGTGCGCATGATGAGCCGCGGCATGGCGCAGGAATTGGCAAAGCATCAGATCCGTGTGAACACCGTTTTCCCGGGACCGGTAAATACGTGGCTGATGACCAATTCGGTCGCGCAGCTCAGTGAATTTGGTCTGCGGCCAAAGGGGGAGGAGGGTCTCGAATATGTCGCGAAGATGCACCCCATGGGCCGCCTCGCCGAGCCTGAGGATATTGCGGGCGTCGTCGCATTCCTTTGCGCCGACGCATCGTCCTTCATGACGGGCGGGGAGTTGGTCGTCGACGGCGGATTGACATTGACCTGACCAAGCAAGCGGGGGGCGCTCCACCCTTTGGCGTCCCCGCTGCCCAGCTAGCTTCCCTGGGTCTCTGCCAGATAATTCTCACGCAGAAGATGTTTGCGGATCTTGCCCGAGGGATCGCGCTCCAGCCCGGCGACGCTGACAATTTGCCGAGGGACCTTGTATCCCGCGATTGCCTTGCGAAGTTCGCTCCTCAGGGCTTCACCATCGAGGCGGTCCCCCACCACAACAGCGACCAAGGCCTCGCCGAACTCCGGGTCGGGAATGCCGAAGGCTGCGCAGTCTTCGATGCCCGGTAAGGAGAAGAGCGCCTTTTCGACTTCCGCAGGATAGATATTGACGCCGCCGGAGACCACCATGTCGCGGGCGCGGTCGCAGAGATAGAGATAGCCGTCCGCGTCCTGGTAGCCGATGTCGCCGAGGGAAACGAGCGGCCCCAAGGCGACGGCGCGGCGCTTGTCGGGATCATTGTGGTAGGTGAAGTCCGGATAGGACCAGAGCCGTCCGAAAATCTCGCCCGCTTCGCCTTGCGCGACGTCGTGCCCTTGCGCGTCGACAATCTTCAGTTCGACGCCCTCGATCGGCTTCCCGCAGGTGCCCGGTCGTTCCAGCCATTCGGCACTCGTGCAAAGGGTGAGCGCCCCGACTTCGGTGCCGCCATAATATTCGGCGACAATTGGCCCCCACCACTCGATCATCGCGCGCTTGACGTCGTCGGCGCACGGGCCGCCCGCGTGGATCGCCCAGCGCAGCGACGAGAGATCATATGCACGGCGAATCTCCTCCGGCAGCCGCAGGAGGCGCACGAACATGATGGGGGCGAGGGCAACGGAAGTGATCCGTTCGCGCTCGATCGTCGCCAGGAGTTGCTCGGCGTCGAAACGGGGCATGATCTCGGTATATTCGGCGCTCAGCACGCTGTGGAGCGCGAACTGGTTCGGAAAGGCGTGGTAGAGCGGGCCCGGAACAAGCGCGCGGCTCTTGGGGTCGAGCCGGTAAAGGCGGGAGCGCATCTCGCGCATCGCGCTTTGCTGTTCCGGCGTGGGCGCAGAACGCTTGACCCCCTTTGGGCGGCCGGTCGTTCCGGAAGTATAGACCATGCTGCCGGGCGCAGGGCGGTCGGGACCGCCATAGATCGGGCACTGGTCTCGCCAATCCGAATATTCGGAGCGCGTGTGGGTTTTGCCCACGATGATGACCCGGCTTCGATCGAACCATGGCAGGGGAATGCGATCGCGCAGCTCTTCGTGCACGAATATCGCCTTGGGCGCGCAGTCTTCGAGGAGTCCATCGATTTCGGCCTCCGTGAAATGCCAGTTGAGCGGGACGGAAAACGCCCCGAGCTTTCCAAGGGCCACGCTGGTTTCGATGAACTCGATGCTGTTCTTCAGCAGGAGCGCGACCCGATCGCCCGCACGGATGCCGAGCTGGTCGAGGCCGCCGGCAACCTTGGCCACATTGGTTTGCAGAACATCGCGATCGAGTGCCGCATCGGCGCAGCGAATGAACGGGGTGGACATGGGATAAGGCTTCTCAGGATTACAATGCAGGCGTGACGGGATTGGGGACCGTGTCGTCGGGCAGCAGCGTCGCTTCAACCTCGCGAGCGATGGCGATGAGCTCGGGGGCGAGCTTTTCACGCAACTGCTGCTCGGCGAGAGCGTAAGCCGGGCCGCCGAGATTCAGCACGTAGCGCATCGCGCCTGCCGGGGCCGCGATCGGCACTGCGATCCCGCTGATGTCCTTTTGCCAGTCGCCGATGCTGATGCAGTATCCGAGGCTTTCCTGCTCCGCGATCGCGTCGTCGATACCTTTGCGAATCCGCCCCCAATCATCGCCATACCGTGGCCGGAGCCGTTCCAGAATTTCGTCGCGTTCTTCCGCCGGACAGGTAGCGAGATAGGCGCGGCCCATGGCGGAGGTCGCGATGGGGATACGCGATCCGGGAAAGAGCCGGAGCGCGATCAGGGCGGCGCCTTCCACTGCATCGGTATAAACCATCTGGAGCTCGTCCCGGGTTCCCAGTCCGACATTGAAATGGCTCCCGGCTGCCAGCCGCTGCATCAACGGCAGGGCAAGCGTGCGCACGTTGGTCGTCGCGAATGCCACCGCGCCCAGCCGGATTGCGCGCGGACCGAGGCGATATTCGCGCAGACGCGGATCGAACGACAGATAATTTTGAAGCGTCAAAGTGTAGGCCAGACGTGAAACGGTCGACTTGGTGAGCCCTGTCCGCTCGGCAAGCTCCGCATTTCCAAGGCTGCTGTCGCGGCGCGTGAAGGCATCGAGCAGTGCGAGACCCCGGGCAAGGGCGGAGACGACTTGCGAATCATTGCCGTCGCTCAGCGACAGATCACCCATCTGTCCGGCCTGTCGCGGCTTGGCGCGCTCCGAAGGGGTCAAACGGGTTTTCATCTTCACCTCTTGCGTTTCAGGGGCGTGCGCCGGCCCCCTCGGCATCACGCGGCCTTAACCAGCACTTGCACATTCGTATATTCGCGCAAGCCTTCCTCTGCGTTTTCCACGCCAATTCCAGATTGCTTGTGCCCACCGAACGGCAGCGTCGGTGTCAGCCCATGGATGGTGTTCAGCCAGACGGTTCCGGCCTCGAGACGCCGGCCGAGTGCGGCGGCCGCTTCCATATCGGCGCTCCAGACCGATGCCGCGAGGCCATATTCGCTGGCGTTTGCACGGCGCACGACCTCGTCGACATCGGTGAAGCGGAGCAGGGGCAACAGGGGGCCGAACGGCTCCTCCCGCACAACCGCAGAATCGTCGGGCGGGTTGTCGATAATCGTCGGGGCGATGAAATATCCGGGGCCGGCCATGTCTCCGGGCTCTGTCAGAAAGGTGAGGCCGCTTGCGCGCGCGTCCTCGATCATCGTCTTCACGCGTTCGAACTGGACCCGGTTCTGAACTGGTCCCATCCGGGCGCCCGGAGCGTCGCCTGGCATGGGTGGGTATGCATGCGCCAGCGCGACCATCTTTTCCGCAAACCGCTCGTAGATCGCGTCGTGCACATAGATGCGCTTGGCCGCGATGCAGACCTGGCCCGCGTTGCGGAAGGCGCCCCAGTAAATGCGCTCTGCCACGGCTTCGGGGTCCGCGTCGGCGAGCACGATTGCAGGATCATTGCCCCCCAGTTCGAGCGTGAGCCGTTTAAGCGTTCCCGCGGCGCTCCGCATCACCGCCTTGCCGGTCGCCGTCGAACCGGTGAAGGCGATCTTGTCGATATGCGGATGACCGGACATCAATGGCCCCAGATGGTCGCCACCGGTGAGAATATTGAAGGTGCCCGGCGGCAGAAGCTCCGCCATCAGCTCGCCCAATCTCAAGGTGGCAAGCGGCGTGAAGGGGGAAGGCTTGGCGACTACGGTGTTGCCCGCCTTCAGGGCGGGAGCGAGTTTCCAAGCCATCAGCTGAACCGGGAAGTTCCAGGGCGCCACGGCACCCACGACGCCAAGCGGCACGCGCCGAATTTCCGCCCGTCGGCCGTCCGGTTCCCGCCGCTCTTCAACGGGCAGATCCTGGTCGGCATAATAGGCGAACCAGCGCGCCGCGGTCTCGATTTCGAGCCTCGCCTCGGCGAGCGTCTTGCCCTGCTCGCGGGTCAGGAGGCACGACAAGGGTTCAAGCTCCTCCTGAATTTTCGCGGCGATGGCGCGCAATTTGTCGCCGCGGATTTCGCTCGGCGTGGCGCTCCAGGGCGCGAATGCGCGCCGCGCGGCGGCGACGGCGTCATCGAGCTGCGCTGCGTCGCAATCGGGCGCGTAGGCGAAAATCTCGCCGGTTGCCGGATTTGTGACGGGAAGCCGGTCGGGCCCGTCGACCAGGCGACCGTCGATGACCGCCTTGAAGGCGGGAAGGGTGGTGACAGAGGTCATTACTTTTCCCAGGCTCATGGAGCCTCCAGTATTGTCACCACGCAGGCGGCTTCCTCCAGTCCGTGGAAGCCACCACCATTTTCAGCGAGACCGATCCGCGGTTTTTCCACCTGCCTGTCGCCGGCTTCGCCGCGCAGCTGGGTCACCAGTTCGAACAGCTGGATGGCACCGGTCGCGCCAATCGGATGGCCTTTCGACAGCAAGCCGCCGGACACATTGATCGGGAGGCGGCCGCCCAATGTCGTCTCGCCGCTCTCCACGAGGGCGCCGCCGTCGCCATAATCGCAAAAGCCGACATTCTCCGAATGCAGTATCTCGGCGATGGCGGAGGCGTCGTGCAGTTCGGCGACCGAAACGTCCTGCGGGCCGACGCCGGCCATCGCATAGGCCCGGTCGGCCGCGACCCGGGTCAAATGCCTGTCATATTGGGCAGCTGTCCGGTTGCTGCTGCTGCTCGCCCCGATGCCGCGAACGCCAACAGCGCGGCGAGCCCCATCATGCTTTTCGGCAAATTGGCGCGACGCAAGGATGATGGCGCAGGCGCCGTCGCTCATCGGCGCGCACATCGCGCGCGTTACCGGCCAGACGATCATCCGGTCGGACAGCACCTCGTCAATCGTCATGGGGAAGCGATATTGAGCGTAGGGATTATGCTGCGAGTGGTTGTGGTTTTTCGCAGCCACTGCTGCGATCTGCCGCGGCGTCGTGCCGAACATCTTCATGTGGAAGCGCGCCTGCGCGGCATAAATGTCCATGAAAACCGAGCGTTCGGGTGAGTCGACATTGCCCTCCGGCGGCGCCACGCCCTCGCCGATAGCAAGCAGCGCTGCGATATGCTCGTCGGCGAGTTCGCGGTCCCAGCTGCCCTTGAAGGCTTCGAACATTTCCGCGCGCTTTTCGGGATAGTTCATCTTTTCGGCGCCGACAACGAGCGCCACCTCGAACAGCCCTGCCTCCACGGCGGCGAAGGCCTGCATGACGCCCGAGCTCGAGCTCGCACAGGCATTGTCGGTGTTGAAAATGGGGATACCCTCAAAGCCGTAGGAGCGCAGCGAGGCCTGCCCGCGTACGCCGTGCTGGCCTTCGAGCGCGCCCTGGCGCGTGTTGCAGAACCACGCTGCTTCAATTCGCTCTTTCGGCAAGGCCGCGTCTTCAAGCGCAGCGGAAATGGCTTCGGCCGACAAGGCCCGAACCGATCGTTCGAGGTGCTTGCCGAGGGGCGTCATGCCGACGCCGAGAATGACGGTGTTGCTCATGCGCCGCGCATAGAGGAGTCCGCACGAAGTGAAAAGACGAAAATGAATTTCGTAAATCTTGACGCTTTCCGAGCTAGCCTTTAGCGGCGGCATCGAAAGGCCCCATCGGCCGTTCGGCCAAATGCGCACAGGGATTGAAATTATGGATCTGGGAATTGGTGGACGCGTGGCGTTCGTGACGGGAGCGGCCGGCGGGATCGGTGCTCGCACGGCGGCCATGCTTGCTGAGGAAGGCGTCCGCGTCGCGATTGGCGATATTCATGAGGACGCGGCCGAAGCCCAGGCCGCGCGGCTGCGCGGGCTGGGTCATGATGCGATCGCCGTCAGGGTCGATGTTTCCAGCTCGGCGTCGGTCGAGGCTGCGGTCACGCACATCCTGGAGGCATGCGGCAGCGTCGATATCCTCGTGAACAACGCTGGCTTCACCCGCGACATGCGCATCACGCGGATGGAGGAAGACGACTGGGATGCCGTCGTCGATGTCGTCCTGAAAGGCGCGTTCTTGTGTACGAAGGCCGTTCTGCCGACCATGATCGATCAACGATGGGGCCGGATCATCAACATTTCCTCGCGCGCCTATCTCGGCAATCCCGGGCAGGCAAATTATTCTTCGGCCAAGGCGGGCCTGCTCGGTCTCACGCGATCGATGGCGATGGAGAACGGGCGCTATAATATCACCGTGAACGCGGTCGCCCCGGGCATCATCGACACAGCGGCGGTTCGGAATCTTCCACATTTTGAAAAGATCAAGGCGAACGCGGAGGCTTCGCTGCCCTTGCCCCGCCTGGGGCGCACCGACGATGTGGCGTCCGCGGTGACGTTTCTTGCATCCGAGGCAGCTGGCTATATTACGGGCGATGTGCTGCACGTATCGGGAGGGCGATATGGCTGATCCGGTCGCCCAGATCCCGGTCGAAGCGCCGACAGCTTCGGTCCTTGACCCTGATTTTCTCGTCGGAATCCCGACCCAGATTATCCGGCAAACCTACGACCGCCGCGATACGATCCTCTATGCTTTGGGGGTTGGTGCCGGGCAGCGGGCCGACCATCCGGGCGATCTCCCGTTTGTCCTCGAGGACCGCCTGCTTGCCTTGCCGACCATGGCGGTCGTCCTCGCGTCGCCCGGCTTCTGGCAGATGGAGCGGCGGTACGGAATCGACTGGCAACGCGTTCTCCACGCAGAACAATCGTGCGATTTTCATGCGCCGCTGCCCGTCGAGGGCGCGGTGCGAGGTGAATTCTCGATCGATGCCATCGTGGACAAGGGTCCAGAAAAGGGCGCGATCCTTCGCGCCCGGCGCCTCATATACGACCAGGCAGACAATCGGCTGCTGGCGACGGTCAGGCAGACATCGTTCCTGCGCGGCGACGGTGGGCGCGGAAGCGCAGGGGGCGACATCAGATCGCTCGAACCGGTGCCCGAGCGCTCACCCGATCACATCGTGCCGCTGACAACCCGCCCCGAGCAGGCGCTGCTTTACCGGCTCTCGGGCGATTATAATCCCCTGCATGCCGACCCCGCGGTGGCAAGCGCAGCAGGGTTCCAAAGGCCGATTCTGCACGGGCTTTGCACCTATGGGCTCGCGGGCCGCGCCCTCCTCGCCGCGGTTTGCGAAAACGACCCCGCCCGGCTGAAGTCGATGTCCTGCCGGTTCACCGCCCCTGTCTTCCCTGGAGAGGAGCTCGACGTGCACATCTGGGAAGCGGGGAATGACACGCTTTACTTCCGGGTCATGGCACCCGCGCGGGCCCTGGTGGTGATCGACCGCGGACATGCACGGATTGCTCCGCCGGCATAGCTCGCCCCTCCTCCATTGCGGGGTGCGGGCACGCATCGCCTTCCCATTTCGGAAGGATTAAGAACATGACGGAAAAGGACATTCGAATGGTGACGATGGCTGCCCCCTATGGTCCGGTCCTGGTGACCGGTGCCTCCGGCTATCTTGCCGGCTGGGTGGTAAAATATCTGCTCGATGCCGGGGTGACGGTTCATGCCTGCGTGCGCGATCCCGGAGACGAAGCGAAGGTCGCGCACCTGCTCCAGATGGAAAAGGCCGCGCCGGGATCGCTGCGCTTGTTTCGGGCAGATCTGCTTGAGTCCGGGAGTCATGAAGCGGCGATGCAGGGGTGCCGCATCGTCATGCACACCGCCTCTCCATTCCTTCTTCCTTCGCGGATCAAGGATCCCCGGCGCGATGTCCTCGAGCCCGCTCTGAAGGGAACGCGCGACGTGCTCGAGACGGCTTGCGGTGTTCCAAGCGTCGAACGAGTCGTGCTGACAAGTTCGACGGTGGCGATCATCGATACCGTGACGGTGACCGGGAAGCTGTGCACCGAGGCCGACTGGAACGAGGTCACCACGCTCGAGACGACCGCCTATCCCTATTCCAAGGTGCTGGCCGAACGCGAAGCCTGGAAAATAGCCGACGCCCAGCAGCGCTGGAAGCTTGTCGTTATCAATCCCGCCTTCATTGTCGGGCCTGGCACAGCGCCCCAGCAGACATCGGCGACCTTTGACCAGTTTCGCGCATTGTCCGACGGGACCTTTGCCAAAAACATGCCCGTCCGGGATGTCGGCGTTGTCGATGTGCGGGATGTGGCCGAGGCGCATTTGCGCGGCGCATATGTCGAGGGTGCAAACGGGCGCAACATCGTCTTCGCCGAGGTGCTCAGCATGAGTGACATGGCCGCTATTCTGAAGGAAGCGTTTGGGGACGATCCGCGTTGGCACTTCCCCCCGGACACCCCCTGGAATCCCGATGTGCCGCACTGGCGCGCGGACAACAGCAAGTCGCGCCGGGAACTCGGCATGACCTATCGTCCGGTTCAACCAGCGATCATCGACACCTTCCGCCAGTTCGCCGGCCTCTGATGGGCGCGCCGGTGTGCGCGCCCGGTCGCCCGCGGAGGCTGACGGAAAATAGCCGATAGCACAGCTTAGCCGCCCTCTGGGAGATGCCGCCGCGGGCGGGGGCGGCTGACGACGTTTGACTTCGAGAATGTAAGAATATACAAAGTGTATATTCATAGAATCGAAGCGGACGCAGTCGAGCGGACGCCGAACAGGGGAAGGGAGCCCATGAAGCTGGCGCTTGTCGACGATTATGTTCCTGCATTGGTCGAGGAGGAATCCGTCCGCCGGCTCGCAGGAGACCTTCCCGAGATCATGGCGCTTCCTCCCTTCTACCGCATGGCTGGCCTGATCGAGCACTGGGGCGAACTGCGGGCCCGCGTTGCCTCGAGCAAGGCCCCCCGCCTGTCCTTGGACGAGGTTGCGCTTCGGGCGCCCGTTCCTCGCCCGACAAAGCTGCTTTGCGGCCAGCTGAGCTTCAAGGAAGGGGTTGCCGAGGCGTCGGTCAAGCCCGCTTTCTTTCTCAAGTCTTCGACGAGCGTGATCGGCCCCGGGGATACCGTCGAGCTTCCTTCGGTCGATGCGCCGGTCTTCCATCACGAAGCCGAGCTTGCGCTCGTCATCGGCAAGCGCGCGAAGAATATATCGGCCGCGACCGCGCTCGACCATGTGTTTGGCTATACCTGTTTCCTCGACATGTCGGCGCGCGCAGTCGGGCACGGGACGAGCTTCCAGGACAAGTCCTACGACACATTCGGGCCGATGGGGCCGTGGATCCTCACTGCTGACGCTGCCCCCGACCCGCACGATCTCAACGTGCGCCTCTGGGTCGATGACGAGCTTCGGCAGGATTATCCCATGGCGGATATTGGCAATCCGATCGGCGATATGATCGCTTACGCCTCCTCGATCGCCGCGCTCGAGCCGGGCGACGTGTTGGCGCTGGGGGTCAACCACCAGGGCGTGGGGCCGATCCAGGACGGCGAGACGGTCCGCATCGAGATCGAGCCGATCGGCGGCTTCGCGGTGCAGGTTCGCGATCCCCTGGGGCGCCGCTGGGAAAAGGGCATCGATACCCGCCTCGCAGCGACCGTGCTTCGGATGGTGCGGGGCGAGCCGCTCGGGACGGTCGAATTTTCGCGACGGATCGACCGGTAGGAGTGGGGACGTGAGGCTGATCGACTATCTGGACAAGGGTGCGGAGTTCGGATCCGACAAGCCCTGTATCGTCTATGAGGACCGCAACTGGTCGTACACCGAGGTTGTCGAGCTGACCCACCGGATCGCGGCCGCCTGCGTCCGTGACGGCTTCAAGAAAGGCACGAAGGCGGCGGTGCTCAGCCCCAATGACCCCGGCGCACTCATCGCGGTCCTGGGTATTTTGCGCGCCGAGCTGGTCTGGCTGCCGATCAATCCGCGATATGCACTCGACGACATCACCGATCTGCTCGACCGCTTCGATTGCGAGCTGCTGATCGTGCATCCGACATTCGCGCCTGTGATCGACCAGATTCGGGCCGCCGCCCCCGGCATCCGGCTCGTGCTCGTGCTCGGCCCCTCCCTCGATCATGTGACGGCACTTGGAGACTGGATAGCGCCGGCGGGGGTCCGCCACGAAGGCGGCGGGGGCGCGCACGCCGAGGATGTCGCTGCGATCATGACCACAGGCGGCACGACGGGGCGGCCGAAGGGCGTGTTGCAGACCAACCGCGGCTTCGAAACCTATGTCGCGAGCTATATCGCAACGGTCGGACGGGACGAGCGGCCCAATTATCTTGTCGTTGCGCCGATGACGCACGCGGCGGGCTTCATGTGCTTTCCGATGCTGGTGCGCGGGGGAACGATTTTCATTTCCCCCGGCACCGATCCGCGGACCGTGGCGCGCTCGATGGAGCGTCACTCGATCAGCGAATTGTTCGTTCCGCCGACGCTGATCTATACGATGCTTGCCGATCCAGAGATCCGTGCGATGCGTTTTCCTGCGCTGAAATGCATGCTCTATGGCGCGGCACCCATGTCGGTGGAGAAGCTGCGCGAAGCCCTCGAATGGCTGGGGCCAGTGCTCAGCCAGGGCTATGCTCAGGTCGAGGCGCTGATGCTCTGCACCGTTCTGAGGCCCGAGGACCATTATATCGATGGCGAGATCGCCGGACCCGAGCGGTTGTCGAGCTGCGGCCGTCCTGCTCCCTTTGTGATGATGGGGGTCATGGACAAGGAGGGCAGGTTGCTCGAGGACGGCGCGGTGGGAGAAATCGTCGTCCGCTCGGGCAATGTCATGGCGGGCTATTACAAGGACCCTGAAGGCAGCGCGGAGGCATCGCGCTTCGGCTGGCACCACACGGGGGATCTTGGCTATCGCGACGAGGAAGGATTTTACCACCTGGTCGATCGCGCCCGCGACCTCGTCATCTCGGGTGGCTACAACATCTTCCCTTCGGAAATCGAGCAGGTGCTCTGGGGCCATCCTGCGGTCCAGGATTGCGCCGTGGTCGGAGCGCCCGACCCCAAATGGGGAGAAGCGGTCACCGCGGTGGTGCAGCTGAAGGAGGGCCGCAGCGCCGATGCGGAGGAGCTGCTCAGCCTCTGCCGGAGCCGCCTTGGTTCGATCAAGACTCCAAAATCGGTTCTTTTCTGGCCCGAACTGCCCCGCAGTCCCGTCGGCAAGGTCCTGAAACGTGACATTCGCGAAACATTATGGGCCGGGCAAAAGCGGCGCATCTGAAAGGACAGGCCATGGAGAGCGTTTACATTGTCGGAGTTGGGATGACGCCTTTTGGCCGGCACCCCGACCTCAGCATCAAGCAACTTTCCGCGCAGGCGACGCAGGCCGCGCTCAAGGATGCGGAGGTCGAGGCGAGCGCCCTCGAGGCTGCGTTTTTCGGCAATGCGACGCAGGGCCACATGGAAGGCCAGCACATGATCCGGGGCGAGATCGCGCTGCGACCGATGGGCATTCAGGGGATCCCGGTGGTAAATGTCGAGAATGCCTGCGCAACCGCGAGCACGGCCTTCATTCTGGCGGTCAATCATCTGAAGGCGGGCGAGGGAGATGTCGCATTGGCGCTTGGGGCCGAGAAGATGGTCTCGAGCGACAAGAATCTGATGTTCTCTGCGTTTGACAGCGCCTGGGACGTGGCGGATGTCGAGCGAAACAAGGAACGGCTCGCGCAGCTCGGGAGGGGCGTGGCCGCGCCCCCGGGGAGTACGTCCGAGCGGCCCTACAGCATTTTCATGGACGTTTATGCGGGGCTCGCGCGCCAACATATGGAGCGCTTCGGGACGACCCAGCGTCAGATTGCCGCTGTCTCGGCGAAGAACCACAATCATTCCCAGCACAATCCCCTTTCGCAGTTCCAACGGCCCTTCACGATAGAGGAGGTGCTCGCGGCTCCGCCGATCACCTATCCCTTCACTCTGCCGATGTGCTCTCCGATATCGGATGGTGCAGCAGCTGCGATCGTGGCCACGGAGGCGGGGCTGAAGCGACTGGGGATGAACCGCGCGCGCGCCATAGAGGTGCGCGCGGCCGTGATGCAGACCGGAAGCGACCGCTCACCCGATGCAATAGAGGAGCATTGCACGGTGCTCGCCGCGCAAAGGGCCTATGAGCGAGCGGGGGTCGATCCTGCGGACGTGTCGGTCGCCGAAGTCCATGACGCGACTGCGGTTGGCGAAATCATCCAGATCGAGAATCTGGGATTTTGTGCCTATGGCGAAGGCGGCGCGATGGCCGAGCGCGGAGAAACGGCGATCGGCGGACGCATACCAGTCAATCCCTCGGGAGGGCTCCAGTCCAAGGGGCATCCTATCGGCGCGACGGGATTGGGCCAGATTTACGAGCTTGTCACGCAATTGAGGGGCGAGGCGGGCGCGCGCCAGGTGGAAAATCCCCGGATCGCTGTTGCGGAAAATGGAGGCGGCTCCTTCGTCGTCGAGGAGGCGGTCGCGACGATCGCGATTCTGGGGCGCTGAGAGGAGGCTGACCGTGGCTGTCGTGAAGGTAACCGATCTTGCCTATGTTCGTGTACGATCGCCTGATCTGAACGCGACGGGACAATTTCTGTCCGATTTCGGGCTGATCGAGGTCAAATCGACCAAAACCGAACTCCGCTTCCGCGGCCTGGGTCCGGAGCCAGAGATTCTCATTGCTGAAGCCGGAGATCGCGGGCTCGCGGCGATCGGGTTCGCCGTCGCCGCGCGCGAGGAGCTCGATCGCTTCGCCGCCACCGTGCAGGCCGAGGTGTCTGAGCATGATGGGCTAGGCGGGGGGTGGCGCGTTGCGGCGCACGACCCCGACGGGAACCGCATAGAGCTTGTTTGCGGTGTCGCGCAGGCCGATCCTCTCCAGGTGCCGGGACCGCTTATGAACGAGGGGCGGGATCGTCTTCGTCGCCGCGGCGAAGTGCGCCGGCCCCAGGAGGGGCCCTCCCACGTTCTTCGTCTGGGCCACATTGTACTCACCACCCCCCGGCCCGAAGAGCTTGCACGCTGGTACCGCGAAATGTTCGGCTTCCTCGTGTCCGACGTCATTTACCAGGGGAACAAGGACAATGTCCTGCTCTCGTTCAACCGGCTCGACCGGGGTGAGGAATATGTCGATCACCATGTCTTCCAGACCCTGGCAGGACCGCCAGGGGGTATCCATCACATCTCGTTCGAGGTGCTCGACATCGACGATCTTTACGTGGGAAATACCCATCTTTCGAAGCGGGGATATCGCCACATGTGGGGCATCGGACGGCACAAGCAGGGCAGCCAGATCTTCGACTATTGGATCGAGCCATCGGGTATCATGTACGAACACTGGACGGATACCGACCTCCTCAACGCCGACTGGACGCCCGGCGTCGAGCCTGTCGACGCGACGCAAGGACCCTGGGGTCCGCCGCCGCCGCCCGACTTTATCACCCAGGTGGGTTGATCCGGCCGTTCCCGCCTACTCGGTCCGGACCCATGATCCTGCTGCTTCCTGTCACTCGGAAGACTGGCCGCTGCGCACCTTTTCGGCCTGCCACCAGGGGAGGCGGCCAGGCGCGCGCTCCTTCAAGTCCTGCTCTGCCCAGCGGACCGCTTCGATCGCCCGGTCTTCGGTGACGCCTGTTGCGAGAAGGAGCATCCGCGACACATCGCGAATATAGGCCGCTCGTCCCCGTTTCTTGCTTTGCAACTGGCCTGCGCCGCGCGTGAGCGCACCGATATGCAAATCGACCGCGGCATTGATGTCGCTGATGCGAAAATCGCCGCGCCTGCGGCCCTCGACCAGATGGCCCTTGATCGCGCCGACGAAATCAGAACGCATCGAAAAATCCTCGCTCTGTGCAATGATACGCCCCCAATTGGGCTCCATCATCGCGCGGGTGAGAACGAGCTGCGGGCCGACGGCCGTGTGCAGAACGGGGTCGGTGATATGCTGGTACATCGTTTTGAACACGGCGACGGCCTCGTCAGCCAGGGCGTGTCCCAGCGCAGCGATCGCCTGGTGGAGCGAGTCAAAATGGGCGTAAAACGTCCCGCGCGACACGCCGGCCATCTTCAGCACATCCTCGATGATGGCAGCCTGAGGGCCGCGTTCGGCGCAGACCGCCATAATCGCGTCGAGCAGCCGCGCCCGCATGCGTTCCCGCTTGCGCGCTGCCGAACGGGCGCGAAAATCATCTTCTGCTCCTGAACCCACAGCGGGTCTCGAGCGCACATTGCTCATATCGATCTCCAATAAGCCCCTGGCATCGCCTTGCGAGCGGACGCCCTTGCAAGATTGTCCGTGACATGATCGACAATGCGTTCATTTTGATCAAGGCGAATATGTCGATGCGCTTCGATTATCCGACCGCAGAGCGCGCAAGATAGCCGGCCAGCGGATAAGGGGAGGCGCCCGCAATAGCGCAGCTCACGGGCCGCCATAATTTGACTGTTGGTCATAAAATGTGCGAAAATCACGAAGTGCGGCAGAAAATCGTCGATGTTCCCTGTTGCAATTTGCTTTGAATTGGTCATACAGTCATAAATCGCCAGCGTGAGTCCCTATGACCATGATAAGCCCCATCAAGAATTTGCGCCCGTCGCGCCGAAACCGTGTTTTCGGTCAGTGTCCGGTCCAGTCCTGCCCTGATCCGAATGAAGCTGCGCATACGCGCTGCGATTGCGCGACGGGAAGCCTGGCCATGTGGAGGGGCCGATGACGCGCAAGAAAGAGGCGATCCTTCTCTGGATGCCGGCCTATCTCGGCTTCCATTCCATGGCCTGGCGGCAGGAGAGGGCGTGCCGGACGAACGAGATGGATTTCGATATTCTGCGCCGCCAGATCCAGATTGCCGAACGGGGCAAGTTTCACGGGGCCTTTTTTGCGGATACGGTCGCCGTCGGGGTGCATTCGGCCGATGTGAGCATGGATGCGCTTAGTCGGACGGCCAAGGCGTCCGCATGGGAACCGGTCACCCTTCTATCCGCGCTTGCCGCCTGCACCAGCCGTATCGGGCTGCTGGGAACGGTGACGACGAGCTACGCAGAGCCCTACAATGTCGCGCGCATGTTTGCCTCCCTCGATCATATATCGGGGGGACGCGCCGGTTGGAATGTCGTCACCACCTCTCACCCCAAGTCGGCGAAAAATTTCGGGCTCGAGGCCCATTACAGCCATGCCGACCGGTACGAACGCTGCGAGGAATTCTTCAATGTCGTGGCGGGGCTTTGGGATAGCTGGGAGGACGACGCGTTCATTCGCGACAAGGCTTCAGGCCGCTATTTCGATCCGGCAAAGCTGCACGCGCTCAACCATCGCGGCCGGTACCAGGCGGTGGCAGGCCCGCTGAACATTGCGCGTCCCCCGCAAGGCCACCCGGTGATCGCCCAAGCCGGTTCGTCGGTCCCCGGCCGCGCTTTTGCTGCTCGCCATGCTGATCTCATCTACACGATGCAGGCCGAGATCAAGCATGCCAGGCAATTCTATGACGATGTGAAAGGGCAAGCGGCAGAAAACGGTCGTGATCCCGATCATGTGAAGATTCTTCCCGCGATCGGGCTGATGGTGGGACGCAGCCGTGCCCACGCCGAAGAAAAGATGGCCTCGCTCGACGAACTCGTCGATCCGGTTTTCGGGCTGGAGGTTCTGGCAAGTTATGTGAGAGCGGACCTTTCCGGCTATCCGCTCGACGGTCCCGTGCCCGAAATACCGGTCGATGAAAGCGGGTCTGTCACCAGCCAGAAATATTGGCTCGACCTTGCAAAGCGCGATAATCTGACCATCCGTCAATTGATGCAGGTGGTCACGAGGTTGGGAACCGCGCCCGGCTCCCCCGTCGATATTGCTGACATGATCGAGGAATGGATGGAAGCCGGCGCTTGCGACGGTTTCAACATCACCCTGGCGAGCGACGAGGACTCGCTCGAACTCTTTGTCGACGAGGTCATCCCCGAGCTTCAGCGGCGGGGCCTTTTTCAGACCGAGTATCGCGGCAGGACGCTTCGCGAAAATCTCGGGCTGCCGCGGCCCGAAAACCGCTTTGCCACTGGGCGATCATCTCCGTCACCGCTGTCCGAGATGGCGCCAGCGCAATGAGGCCAGGCACAGATGAAGCGAGCGGTTCGGCGCCACCGACAGCGATGCGTGCGCCGGGCCCCTTCGAAATCGCGGGAGATGGCTGATGTATGAAGTGCCGGACAGCATGACACCTTTTTGGGGTCGCATGAACGATGTCGACAGCCACGAAATGTTGCCCGCCGAGCTTTGGGTCGAAGTGTTTGGCGAGGTCGTCCGGCCATGGGCGGACCTCATTATAGAGGCGAATGCTCGCAACCCCAGCAATCCGAACAATATGAGTGCGCCCGAGTTTCCGGGCGACGTTCGCCATTTCGATCCGGACACGGTCTGGAGCGCGAAGGGGCCGACTGCCCCGGGAGCTGCGGACATGAATCGGCGCGTCGAACTGATCGATACCATGGGGGTCAGCCGCCAGCTGATGTTCCCGACCGGACCGGGCCTGGGGGGCACCATTCTTTATGCATCTGCCGAGGACCGGCATTTCAACATGCAGCGCTTCGGCGTTCCCGAAGGTCAGGCCTATGCTTTCGCGCGTGATTTGATCCGCGCGAATAATGAGTGGGCTGTTGGTGTCGCGGGCATCTCTGATCGTTTCCGACCGGTCGCACCCGTTTTCGGCGACACCCCCGACGAACTGATCGCGACGACGAAACCGCTTATCGATCGCGGCATCCGTGCGGTGCAGATTTCCGCACCGCGGTTGCCGGGCGGGGTATCGCCGGCCGCGGACGATCTCGATCCTTTCTACGCGATGCTTGCAGAGGCCAACGTCGCGCTGACCTTGCATATCGGGGGCGATTCCCTGCTGTTCCGGACCAACGACTGGAACAAGGCCAGCGCCTTCCAGGGCTTCAAGCAGACGGCAGAAGTCGGCATGGATCCCTGGACCTTGTCGGCGCTGCATCTTGCTCCGCAGAACTTCATAGCCACGATGGTGACGGGCCGCGTGTTCGACCGGCATCCCACTCTTCGCGTCGGGGTCATGGAGTATAGCGCACACTGGATCGGGCCGCTCGCCCGCGCCCTCGATCTCTGGCACGACAATAACCAGGCGATCATTCCCGTCACCTTTGCCGACGGTTCGAAGGGGCGCCGGCTCCCGATGCGACCTTCCGAATATATTTCGCGCAACGTTCGGGTGGCGCCCTTCGATTTCGAGCCGGTGGGCGAGTATATCGAGACCTACGGCCTTGAGGATGTCTACTGCTTCGCGAGCGACTATCCTCACGTCGAAGGCGGCAAACGGCCGCTTGACCGGTTTGCGGCGTCGCTCGAGCCACTGGGCGAGCGCGTGATGGAGAAATTCTTCGTCACCAACGGCGAACTGCTGTTGGCCGCATGACAGCATAAAAACCACGCCAATCGACGCGAGCAGGAGCCCCCGGTTGGGACACCGCGAGCATTTGAAGGCAATTTCGGAGACAAGCCATGTACGAACTACCCGAGAGCGTCCGGCCATTCGCGGGCCGCATAAACGACGTCGACAGCCACGAAATGATCCCCGCGCAGCTTTGGGTGGAAGAGTTTGGTGAAGTGGTCCGCCCATGGGCTGAGAAGACCATGGCCACACCGCCCAATCCCGGGAACGCCAATGTGATGAACATCCCGGATTACGCGGGAGACGTCGCAGAGATCAGTCCGGACACAGTCTGGACGGCGAAGGGTTCGACAGCACCTGCCGCCACCGACATGTACCGGCGGCACGATCTGATGGACACGATGGGCATCAAGCGCCAGCTGATGTTTCCATCGGGTGTCGGATTGGGCGGGTCGATCCTTTTCGGTTCTGCCAAGGGAACGGCGCGCTATGAGATATTTGGCGACGAAACCTATTCCATGGCGCTCAAGCTGATCCGCGCACATAATGAGTGGTCGGCGCGCGTCGCGAGCATCTCCGACCGCTTCCGGCCGGTGTCGGTGATTTATGGCGATACCCCCGAGGAACTTATCGCGGTCACCAAGGACCTGCTCGACCGCGGCATTCGGGCCGTGCAGCTTTCGGCCTCGCGACTGCCGGGTGGTGTATCGCCTGCCTCGCCGGAGCTCGACCCCTTCTATGCCATGCTCGCCGAAGCGAATGTTCCGCTGACCCTCCATACGACGGGCGTCGAGTCCCTGCTGTTCCGCACGATAGAATGGGGAAATGCGCCCGTATTCCAGGGATATAAGATGGGCAACGAGGGTAGCCTCGATCCGTGGAACCTGTCGGTCTTTCACCTGGCACCCCAGAACTTCATTGCCACGATCGTGACGGGCCGTGTGTTCGACCGGCACCCGACGCTCCGCGTGGGGGTGCTGGAATATACCGCGCACTGGATCGGGCCGCTCGCCGAAATGCTCGATATCTGGCACGACAACAACCAGACCATCATTCCTGTCAAATTCGCTGACGGGTCGGAAGGCCGGCGGCTGCCGATGCGTCCGTCGGAATATATCGCGCGCAATGTGCGGGTCGCGCCCTTCGATTTCGAACCGGTTGGCCGGTACATCGAGAAATATGGCCTCGAGGACGTCTACTGCTTTGCCAGCGACTATCCCCATATCGAAGGGGGCAAGCGGCCGGTAGACCGGCTCGCCGCGTCGATCGAGCATCTTGGTCCGCGCGTGATGGAAAAGTTCTTCGTCACCAATGGGGAACTGCTCCTTCCTGCATAGGAGGGGAGGGGGCGGCGGGGAATCCGTCCCCTTTTCCACGCAAGGCATCGTCCACCCGGAACGCCGGTCCGCTCGCCCGGCAGATGAGAGAGGGGAGAAATTCGTTGGCTGACGCGCACGACGACGAACGCGGCATTCCCAAATTTACGATCGCCGAACGCGAGCGCCGCTGGGGGCTGGTCCGCCAACGCATGGCCATGGAGCGGATCGACGCCATCTTCGTTCCTCCACACACGGGGCTTTTCGATACGCAGCAAGCCAATACACGCTATCTGACGGGGCTGGGCGGCAATCACTGGACCCTCGCGAGCGTGTTTCCTCTTGAGGGTGACGTGACCGTCTTCACCAGCGCCGACGTCCATCCGGAAATATGCAGATTGCGGCAGGATTGGGTCACCGACATTCGAGCAATGACGGGGGCCTGGGGGTTCACCGGCTCGGTGATCGAGCGGCTGAAGCAGATCCCCAACTTGCGGCGCTTGGGCGTTTCGGGGCTGTCCGGCAACACGCGATTTCCGGAAGGGACGACGGCGCACGGCACCGTCAGGATGCTTCGTGAGCAGCTGCCCGAGGTGGAACTGGTCAACGCAACGCCCCTGATGGCCGAGGTGCGCTTCGTGAAATCCGACGAGGAGATTGCTTTCCTGCGCATGGGCACGGAGCTGGTCGAACGCGCCATCGACGTCATCGCCGATACCGCGCGCGAGGGCGTGCCTGAAAACCGGATCTACGCCCGGATGGTGGCGTCGCTGATAGAAGGAGGCTCCGAGCTTCCAGTCTTTGCGCTCTGGTCGGCCGGCATGCCGCAACCACCGAGCAACAGCTATCTTCCAACGCGGCGCCCGCTTCGCACGGGCGATGCCTTGCTCACGGAACTGCAGGCCCGATATGGCGGATGCGACGCGGCTGGCGCACAATCCCTCTTCCTTGGGCCCGCCCCGGACGAATATCATGAGATGTTCAGATATCAGCAGGCGGCGGTGAACATCTGCCACGAAATGCTCCGCCCTGGGCAGACCGTGGGCGCGATTGCGTCGGCCATCAACGCGATGACGGACGATCGCTATGACATGCGGGTCCTTATGCACAGCCGCGGTATGGGCGATGATTCTCCGATGGCCGTCTTCGGGGTTCGCGATGCGGCGATGGCCAGTTGGACGATCGAGGCGAATAGCGCCTTTGTCGTGAAGCCGATTGTCTCCACGAAGGACCGGGCCAAGTGGATATATTGGGGCGACACCGTCGTTTGCACCCCCCAAGGCGCGCAGCGGCTCGGTAAGCGGGCGCCGTCGATCATCGAGATCGGGTAATCTGCAGGCCGCCCTGCCGGCCTGGCCTCTTGTTCTCGTCGGCAATTTCGTGATGATGGGTGGCGGCCAGCCGCCGCGGCGGATTAACCGGTTTCTCGATCATTGCCTGCGCAGACCCAACGTTCTGGCGCCGGTGTTTAAGGTAGACCAACTCTATGGCAGCTTCGAATATCGCTCGTGTCCCCGTGGAAAGCAGCGCGGAAGAACCGAAAATCCGCGGCGGTCGACGCGATCGAACCCGCCAGGCCCTGATTGACGCCGGCCAGCACCTGATCGCCAAAAGCTCGATAAGCGCGGTCTCGATCGACGAGATCGTCGCTGAAGCCAAGGTCGCCAAAGGCACCTTCTATAATCATTTTGCCGACAAGGACGAACTCTTCAACGCGATCGTCGATTCGGTGCGCGAGCAGGTTCACTCGCGCATCATCGAGGAAACCGCCGACCTTCCCGACCCCGCGCGGAAGGTTGCGCGCGCCTTTTGCGTCGGGCTTCGCTACCAGCTGGATCACCGCGAGCAGATATTGTTTCTGATGCATAGCCGCTTTTCCATCCGGCCGATCCACGATCCCATGGATACCGGCATCGTAAGCTATGTTTCGGAAGGTATCGCCAGCGGCCGATTCCAGATCCCGACGACCGAAGCCGGCGTGTTGCTTGTACACGGGCTGAGCGGTGCGGCCTATGCCCACTCCCTCGACGAGCCGGACCCGTTTGCGACGATCGCGCGGGCGCAGCAGCTCACCGCGATTATTCTGCGCGGCCTTGGCCTGTCATTTGAGGAAGCCGATGTGATCGCGGCGCAGGAGGCCGACACCATCTTGCGCCGATATTTTCAGGTGCGTGCCGGATCGACGGAAAATGGAGACGAGAGCCCGGAAGGGTGAGACGGGTCACGGCGTTGCGATGTAGCGATTGACCGGGCGGGGAAGCCCAAGATTCTCCCGCAACGACGAGGCACGATAGTCGCGCTGGAAGAGGCCGCGCTGCTGCAACTCCGGTACCACGGTGTCGACGAAAATTTCCAATGACTCCTCGTCGCTGTCGAAAGTGATGGCAAAACCGTCGGCGGCGCCCGCTTCGAACCATCGCTGCATCATGTCCGCAATATCGGCGGCCGAACCGGGGATGACAGAGACCCGCGCAACGACCTCCATGAGTTGGCGAATGGTGAGACCGTCGCGCTTTGCGACGTCCAGATAATATTGCCGTACCGTGCTGGGTTTTGCAGGATCAACCGCAACGTCGGACACGGGAAAGTCCAACGGATAACCGGACAGGTCCAGCGCCAGTGTCGTGCTGAGGAGCTCGCGTCCGAAGACGGGGTCGAGGAGGGAGTCGAGGCGCGCAACCTTCTCTTCTGCATGGACCCGGCTGCGGCCGACGGCGAGGACGAGCGCTGCCAGGACTTTCACACCCTCCGGATCTTGCCCACGCGCCGCGGCCCCGGATTTCACTGCGTCGTAAAAGGCCTTCGCGGCTTCAATGCCGGGGTGCCAGGCGCAAACGACATCGCCGCCCGGGAACCCGCTTTCGGGTACCGCTGGGCCGGTCTGTACAATCACGGGCTGGCCTTGAACCGGGCGCGCGATGTTGAGGGGGCCTGCGACCGACAAGTGAGGGCCCCGGTGATTCAGCGCGTGCAGCTTTGCCGGATCGAAATAGCGCCCCGAAGCCTTGTCCCGGACAAACGCATCATCCTCCCAGCTGTCCCAGAGGCCCGACACAACATTGATGAACTCCTGGTGGCGCCCACCTTGGTGAGCGGTGCACGAGGAAGCGCCGAAATTGGCGTCGCTATGCGCATTGACGGCGCAGTCGACCGCCCAGCCGGCGCGGCCGGCCGAAATATGGTCAAGGGACGCGATCATGCGGGCCGCGTTATAGGGCTCCGAATAGCTGGTGCTGACCGGCGCAATCAGTCCGATCCGGCTGGTGGAGGTCGCTATTGCGCTAAGGAGCGTCAGCGGTTCCCAGCGCGAGCCCTTGGCGGTCCGGCCCAAGGCTTCCTTCGTCATGCTCGAGGCATAATAGCCCACGGCCACCGTGTCGGTCAGCATCAGTCCGTGCAGCTTGCCGCGCTCGGCCACCTGCGCCTGCCGGCAGATGAGGCCGAAATCCATTTCGAGCGTGCGGCGGGAGCGATCCCGCCGCCAGGCCATCGCATGGGCCCCCAGATATTCAGGCATCCAGAAAAGGATCATGTCCTTCGTCACTGGGGCGGCCTTCCTTGGCTCGTGCCGGCAGACCATCGCTCGCTTCTGGCTGGCTTTGGCGAGGAAGAGCAGATGGACCCGGCGTCCCGGAGGCGCCGCGAGACACGCTCGGCATCTCGCGGCCTTGCCTCAATATTTGAAGACAACGCTCACCCCGTAGGTGGCGGGCTTGCCCATATAGGTCATGCGGGTGTCGATCGCGTTCCGGAAAGTGGCAACATAGGTCTTGTCCAGAATGTTGCGCCCCCAAAGAAAGGCGCGCCATTTGCCGTCCGAGGTCTCTACGCCAGCCGATACATCGACAAGCGCGCGGCCGCTGGTCTCGTACCCGAGGTTGCCGAGCACGGACTGGGCGCTGCTCTGGTAAGACACGGCGCCGCCGACAAACATGTCCAATTGGGAATTGAGCGCCCATTGATAGCGGGCATTGCCATTCAGCTGCCAGCGCGGCGCGTTGGCGAGGTCGGTCTTGTGGAAATCCTGAATGTCACCGTCTTCGTTCGTGCTGGTATAATGTCCCAGAACCTCGGCCCGAACATAACTGCCCGCCGCATTGACGGTCAGGCCGGGGTAGGGAGCAGCCTGGAGTTGGAGCTCGGCGCCATAGATCCGCGATTTAGGGATATTGGTCAGTCCTCCCAGCGGACCCAGAACAGGATCCACGACCGTTCCCACCTCCTGCTTGTCCTTATAGTCACCATAGAAAATCGCGCCGTTCAGCTGGACCTTCCGGTCCGCCAGGCTGGCCTTGAAGCCTGCTTCATAGGCGAGCACGGACTCTTGCCGGGCCGGTGTGAGGGCGCCGCTGAAGGTCGCGTTCAGGAAGGGGTGACCTCCCATCTTGTAGCCGCGTGAAACATTGGCGTAGAGCATGAGGCCGTCGGCTGCTTCATATTGGGCGCCGGCGCGCCAGGAAACATTATCTTCGTCATAAGGTGTCGTGACGAAGCCCGGCAGCAGCGTGGGCGGATTGGTTGACGCGTCGAGGGTAATGCAATCTCCGGCCTCAAGCGGTGCGGCAAGCGGTCCCAGTCCGAAACCATCGCGCAGGAAGTTGATGAGGCCTGTGTAGGCGGGCCCTGCCGAACCGTCGGCGGAAACCGCAAGGCAGCCTCGATACCGGATCTTGGAGCGCGTGTAGCGCATGCCGCCCTGCAACGTCAGCCGGGGCGTGGCCTCATATTCCAGATTGGCAAAGGCGGCATAGCTGTTTGCGGCCGATCGCGCCTTGACCTCCAGTTCGCGAAACGGGGTCCCGTCGCCAAAGGCGAGATTGAGCCCTATGATCGGCGAAGCCGTGGTGAGGACTTCGACTGTCGATTCTCTTGGCCGGTCACTCTGGTAGTTGGCGCCGAATGTCAGCCGCAGTCCGTCGAGCCGGACCGCCGCGCGGAGTTCCTGCGTGAACGTCTTGTTCCGGGAATCGACGATGAAACTGGTGTTTTCCACCGGAACACCGTCGGCTTCGCTCAGGAGAAATGTCTGGAACTTGCTGAAGCTGGTCAGCGACGTCAGCGTCACCGCCTCGCCCACATCCAGGTCGAACCGGCCGGTCAGCATCGTCAGGCGGTTGTCTTTTGAAAGATCGGTACCCGGATCCCAATCGGCATAGCGATTCCCGCGCCGGGCATAGGGATAGTCCGCGATTCCCGTCAGGTCGGCGAGTGCCGGCTCCTGGGGCTTGAATTCGAACGCCTGACCCACCGGCGCGTCGGACCGGTCGACCCAGCGCTGCGCGGTAAGCAGCATGCGAAAGGAATCGCTCGGCTCCCAGCGAACGCTGAGACGACCGTTATTGAAATCCTGCCGGCCCGCCGTGTCGTCTCGCGTGACGCTCTTTTGCCAGTCGCCGCTCCCCTGGTGCTCGAACGCCAGGCGGACGCTCAATGTGCTGGTGAGCGGACCGCTGATGAAGCCGCCGATGTCGAACTGGTCGAAGCGGCCGTAGGTGGCGGAGAGTCCCGCCTCCAGCGTGTCGGTCGGCTTGTTGGCAACATAGTTGATTGCGCCGCCTGTGGAGTTGGCACCGAACAGCGTTCCCTGCGGACCTTTGAGGACCTCGACGTGATCGACGTCCAGGCCGGCGCCGCGCGTCATCGCGCCAAAGGGAATGGGGGCTTCGTCGACATAAACCGTGACCGCGGGGCGCGTGCTGAGCGAGGAGTCGTTGAAGCCAACGCCGCGCAGCGTGTAGACCGCTGCACCCGTCGGGGTTTGCGTCACGTTGAAGCCGGGCGTGACCTTGGGGAGATCCTCCACTGCCTTTATGCCTGCAGTCTGCAACTGCTCGCCCGATACTGCGGTAATCGACATCGGCACGCTATTCACATTCTGTGAATATTTTTGCGCCGTGACGATGATGTCGGCCGGGGCATCGGAACTGTCGCTCGCGTTGGTATCCGCGTCCGCCGCTTGCGCATAGGCGCTGCCGGCGTGAGCGAGGGCCAGCGCACAGCAACTCGCGCACAACATTCCTCTGATCGGCATGTCTCATCTCCCCAAATCATTTTCTGGTCGACTCACCGCTCGCATGGCCGGTGCGTCGTGTCGGCGGGCACATTACACAGAATGAATTGATTGTCCAGTCTGACTTTTTAATCCTGTCATTTGCCTTTGCGACGGGCGGATTTGGTGCGTCGCGGCTGCGCTGTGGCAGCCGATTTGCGTGTAGCGTCACGTCTCGAGGCCCGCTGGCCAAGCCGCCCGCGCGGACGAGACCGTTCACTCCGCCGGCAAGGATGCGCGGGCAATGCGGGGCGGGTGATCTTCTCACCCTGGAGACGGGGTAGCGTCGCTGCTTCGAACGATTATGACCGTTGGTCCATCTTCCTTCATGGCGAACCCTCGGGAAGTTGGGGGGATCGGTTGGCCCTCCATTTCGCGCGGTAGCTGCGACGTCGTGCAGCGCTCCACCCGGAAATTCACCCCGAGCTAGCTGCCGGGCGGCAGGGCCTGCCCTGAGGGCAAAAAAGTCCGGCGCGAATGTCGCGCCGGACCAGTTGCGCCGTCCAGGATGGTGCCCCGGCGTTCGCGTCACCGCCGTGCGGCTCTGCGAATATCGTTCTTCCAGATGGGCTAATAGGAGAAGCCGACCGTGATGCCGTAGGTCGCGGGCTTGGCCAGGAACTGGATGTTCGTATCGATGCCGTTTCTGGTCAGGCCGTAGCGTTCGTTAAAGACGTTCCGGCCCCAGATGTAGGCCCGCCATTTGGCATCAGGACTTTCGAGGCCGGCCGAAAGATCCACCAGCTTATAGGCTTCGTGCTCGTAGCCCGGGATATTGCCGATCCGGTCTTGCGCGGTGCTTTGATAATAAAAGCGGCCGCTCAGGAACATGTTCATTCGATCGGTGAGTTCCCGCTCGTAGCGCGCCGAGGCGTTGATCTGCCACCGCGGCGCATTGGCGAGCTCGGTCCCATGAAAGTCCTGCGTCTCGCCCACGGCATTGGTGCTGGTATAATGACCGAGAATCTCGGTTCGTACATAAATCCCGGCAGCCTGGAGGGTCAGCCCCTTCAAAGGCATCGCATCGATTTGGAACTCTGCGCCATAGACGCGGGATTTGGGGATGTTGGTCAGCGCCCCGATGCGTCCGATCGCTGGATCGACGATCGTGCCGACCTCCTGCTTGTTCTTGTAATCATAGTAGAATACCGCGCCATTCAACTGGAGAGCCCGGTCCAGCAGCCCGGCTTTGAACCCGCCTTCATAGGCCAGGATGGATTCCTGCTTCGCGGGGGTGAGGGCGGTACTATATGTAGCGTTGACGAAGGGATGGCCGCCCATCTTGTACCCCTTCGAGATGTTCGCATAGATCATCGCATTGGGTCCGACGCTATATTGCGCCCCTGTCCGCCAGGACACATTATCCTCGTCATAGGGCGTCGTCACCAAACCGGGATTGAGCGAGGGCGGGTTGGTCGTCGCGTCCATCGTGACGCAGTCGCCCGGGCCAAGCGGCGCGATCGGGGCCAATCCGCGAGCACCACGGGTGGCGTTGATCAGGCCGGTGTAGGTAGGCGCAGCGGTTCCGTCTCCGGAATCGGCAAGGCAGCCGCTGAACGCGATCTTCGAGCGCGTATAGCGTGCACCGCCCTGCAGCGTGAGACCGGGCGCAATCTCATACTCGAGATTGCCGAATATCGCGTAGATGTTGGTCTTCTGACGGGCGGCCACGCGAAGGGTGCGCAGCGGCGTGTCGGGTGCGAAGCGCGTGCTGAGCGACACGATCGCGGCTGCCGTGGTCAGATCCTGCAGCGTGTTCTCGTTGGGCGTGTCATGCTCGTAATTGGCACCCAGGATCGCCCGCAGATTGCCGAATTTTCCTGCCAGACGAAGTTCCTGCGAGAAGGTCTCGTTCGTGGAATCGGTGATGAAGGTCGTGTTATGAACCGGGACCCCGTCGGCCTCGCCGAGCAGGTGATATTTGAAATCGATGTAATTGGTGAGCGAGGTCAGCGTGATGGCGTCGCTCAAATCATAGTCGATCCGCCCTGTCAGCATGGTGAACTTGTTGTCTCGCGCCAGGTCGGAGTCCGGATCCCAGTCCGCGTAGCGGCTGCCGCGAATGCCATAGGGGTAATCCTTCACGCCCGTGGCATCGGCAAAGGCGGGCACCCCGGGATCAAACTCGAAGGCCTGGCCGACCAGCGCATCCGACTTGTCCACCCAGCGCTGGGCCGCGAGCAGGACCCGAAGCGAACCGACGGGCTCCCACAACAGGCTGACCCGGCCGTTGGTGAAGTTCTTCTGTCCGGCCGTGTCGTCCCGGGTAATGCTCTTTTGCCAGTCGCCGCTGCCTTGGTGCTCGACCGCGATGCGCACGCTCAGCGTATCGCTGAGCGGACCGCTGGCAAAGCCGTTGATGTCGAACTGGTCGAACCGCCCATAGGTCACCGCCCCCCCAGCAGTGAAGCTTTTTGTAGGTTTGGCGGTGACATAGTTGATCGCCCCGCCGGTCGAATTGGCACCAAAAAGGGTTCCCTGCGGCCCTTTCAGCACTTCGACATGGTCGATGTCGAGGTTGGCGCCTCGGGTCATCAGGCCAAAGGGGATCGGCGCTTCATCCATATAGACGGTAACGGCCGGACGCGTGCTCAGCGAGGAGTCGTTGAAGCCGATCCCGCGAAGCGTGTAGACTGACTGCCCCGTGGGCGTCTGCGTGACGTTGAAGCCGGGCGTGATCTTTACCAGATCTTCGACTGCGTGGATGCCGGCCTCTTCGAGCTGCTCGGCGTTGGCCACCGTGATCGTCATCGGTACGTTGTTGACGCTCTGGGAATATTTCTGCGCGGTAACGATGATGTCGCTGGCGTCGGGCGCCGGGTCCTCAGTTGCGCCCCTCTCTGACGTCTGCGCAAACGCGGTACCCGCCTGAGCCAAGGCGAGGGCACAAGACCCCGCATACAGGATCGTTCTAATCCACATCGGTCATCCCCTCCAACATATGTTCTAGTGCCCGGTGGTGCGCTTTTTGCGGATCCCCTGGACCGCCTCTTTCTCACACAGAATGAATTCAATGTCTAGTTTATGAATCGGGGGGCGAGCACGATATAGGCTGCGCCGATGGTAGCTTTTTCATATTGTGTTTGATTTTCAATAAATTGACCTGAAGAAAAATTGCGTCTGCGCCCGAGCTGCGCGACATGGATTCTCCGGCGCCACCGCGTCGCAACATATTCGGCGGATCGCTCGCGCTCGTGATCTATCCCCGCGACTCCGTGACCGCGATCTTGCCTCCTTCCCATAAATGACTTATCGTTCACATGCTGCTTCGGCGCCTGGCTGGGTAGGGCGCGCAGAAGAAGGAAAAGGAGGTCGGCGCGGTCGTTTTCGCTCCATTTCTTCGGATCTTTGGAATTTCGCGCGCCGCGCGAGAAGGGCGCAGACGCCCTCGGTGGCCGTGGTTTTTTTCGGGGGAGCGGGCTTTCGCTGACCGCGTGCCGCAAATGAAGGCGCTTCGCATGTCTGCCTGGTCCATGAGAATATTCCGTCGGGGTTATCCGACCCTCATTGGAAACATGATCACGCCGTGCGTCTCTCGAACGGATGCCACTTTCGGCAGCGGCAGCTTGCGCGTGCCTGGTTCACAGATGGGCAAGGAATCGCCCTCGGTTCCGCGCCGTACCTCGATGTTTGGCCGAGGGACTGGCCGTCAAGCGGCGCGGACGTCGCGAGGCGAGCGAAAGGCAGGAATGGGCGTGCCCGGTCCTGTCCGATCGATGTCGCAATGACGATGCGCGACGGGCCTCGACGTCATGCCGATGTTGCTCGGTTTCCCGGGGCGGTCTGGCGGGCCATTCAGGCCGCGGGAATTGCCCCCGCTGTGATACTCGACCGGGCCGGACTGCCGCGATCCTACGCCGACCCCTCGACCGCGATGTCCACGGCGCAGTATTTTTCGATCTGGAAGGCCGCCGAGGCCCTCGCTGACGACCCTGGATTCGCCGTGCGTCTGGTCAGGGCCCGAACCGGCGTCGAGCAGCAGCCCGGCTTTATCGTCGGACTCTACGCATCCAGCTTTCGAGATGCCCTCGAACGGCTGATGCGATCCCGCCTCAGTGCGTCGGAGCGGCTGTGGACCCGCGAAGCCGGGGGAATATGGACGATGGGCAAGGATTGGCACTACGCGGCGGAGCCCGAGCCGGCGCTGTCGGTCGATCTTACTTTCGCCTTGGTCGTTGAACTGGGCCGGCGCGGGACGGGAGGGCGCATCAGGCCCGCCTATGTCCAATACGCGCGGCCGCGGCATCCCTCGTCGGCCTTGGAAGCCTATTATGGATGTGCGCCGAGCTTCGATGCGGCGCATAATATGATCAGCTTCACCAGCGAAGATCTCGATACGCCGTTTCCAAGATACAGCCCCGAGTTTGTCGAAGTGATGACGCGGGCTCTCTCCATCGACCGGGGCAAACTGCCGGTCGCGGAACGGTTCAGTGACCGCGTCAGGGCGGCCCTCAAACAAGCTATATTGAACGGGCGACCGGAGATGGCGGCAATCGCCAGCGATATGGGCCTCGGGGTGCGCACGCTGCAGAGGCGAATCACCCGCAGCGGCACAACCTTTCGCGCCTTGCTGAACGAGGCGCGGCGCGAACTGGGGGTCGAGCTGGTGGCGAGCGCAGATCTCGACGTTGGCCGCATAGCCGCCATGCTGGGCTATCAGGACGCAGGCTCCTTTTATCGCGCTTTCAAAAGCTGGGAGGGCGTTTCGTTCGGCAAATGGCGCGCCCAACACGGCGTCGCCCATCAGGCGGCCACCTCCAGCGGCAGGGCGCACGAATTCGGGCATTCTCGCTAATTTTACGAAAATGATTTTCGTCGTGACGTTTTTCAGGTTATACACGGTGATCATTATGACTGGAGGATGATATGACGATGAAAGGCGGCTGCCTATGCGGCGCCGTGCGCTACGATATCAGTAACGACGCCACTCCGTCGGCCATCTGCCACTGTCGCAATTGCCAAAAACAGAGCGGATCGAGCTTTTCGATCGCGCTCCTGGTGAATGCCGCCGACTTCACGATGACGGGGACGCTGAAGCGGTACGAGGACCAGAATCACGAAGGGCGACCCATCTATCGCGAATTCTGCGAGACATGCGGGTCACCCGTCGTATCGCGCAGTCCGGTCCGATCCGACCGGATTGCCGTCAAGGCGGGAACGCTCGACGACCCATCGGTGCTTCGTCCCCAATTGCAGGTCTGGTGCGACTCTGCCCAGCCGTGGCTGACGCTTTCGGACCTGCCCGCAGTGGCACGGCAGCCGGAACCGGGCCGCGTGGAATGATGCCGAAGCGGGATCGACGGAAAATGATGGGAGAAGGAATATGGGCGTAACGTACCGCTTTGGACCGGATGATGGTCCCGTCCTTGTGACGGGCGCTGGCGGCTATGTGGCAGGCTGGGTCATCAAGATGCTGCTCGAGGCCGGGATGACCGTTCATGGAACGGTGCGCGATCCCGATAATGCATTCAAGGTGGGCCACCTGAGGCAGATGGCGGAGGCCTCGCCCGGCACGCTGAAACTGTTCAAGGCGGATCTGCTGGAGACCGGAAGTCATGACGAGGCGATGCAGGGCTGCCGGATCGTCATGCATACCGCATCGCCGTTCCTCGACCCCTCCAAGATATCCGATCCGCAGCGCGACGTGATCGACCCGGCTCTCAAAGGGACACGCGACGTTCTCGAGGCCGCTAACCGTGTCTCCGGGGTCGAGCGCGTCGTCCTCACAAGTTCGATCATCGCTATTGTGGATCCGTCCGTGGAACCACGCTCTTTCACGGAGGCCGACTGGAACGATTCGGCGGCGATCGAGACAGGGGCTTATGCACTTTCCAAGGTTCTGGCCGAGCGCGAGGCGTGGAAGATCGCAGGCGCGCAGTCTGCCTGGAAGCTGGTTGTGATCAATCCCGCTTTCATCATCGGCGAGGGCACGTCCGCGTCGCAGACCTCGGCTTCATTCGATTATTTCCGGAAGTTTATCGACGGGTCGTACAAGGACGGGGTGCCCGATTTTTCGGTCGGCACCGTGGATGTCCGCGATGTGGCCGAGGCGCATCTGCGGGGCGCTTTCATTCCCGGGGCCGAGGGGCGCCACATCATTTCCGCCAAGACGCTCAGTCTCGATGACAAGCTGCGCATTCTGAAGGCCGAGCTTGGCGAGGAGCGATATCCCTTCCCCCCCGAGACGTCGCGGACGTCGCCGAGCCGGCCGATGCTGCTCGACAATAGCAAGTCGATTTCGGCGCTGGGGATGAAGTACCGACCGCTTGAACCCGCCCTTGTGGACATGTTCGTGCAGGCTGCCGAATACCGGAATTGATCTGCCTGCAAGGCACATGCGAAAAAAGGCTACCGCAATGAAGATTATGACAGCAGTTCGAAAACACCGGGCGCGACCGCTTCCTTGCCTCCCGGTGCCGCAATGAGCGGGGCCGCGGCAGAAGCCCTGGATTCGGCGACGGCGGTCGATCCGGCGCCGCAGCCGCGCGAAAGCCAGTTGCTGACGCTTGCGCGCGAATGGCGGGCGGGTTGGCGCCCGGGGATCGCTGCAATCATCGGGCTCTCGCTAGGCTACACGCTCTGGACGCATCTATCGAGCTTCTTCATCGAGCCTCTGCAGCGCGAGTTCGGCTGGACGCGGGGCGAAATTGCGCTCGCCAATTCGGTGGGCATGATCACGGGCTTCGCAGCGCCGTTTCTGGGCCGCGTGGTCGACCGGGTAGGGGCGAAGGCGGTCGCCCTGTTCGGCGTTATCACCAGCGCGCTCTGCTTTGTTGCGCTGTCGCAGCTCAATGGTTCCTTGTCCGCCTATTATGCGATCTATTTCATTCTCGTTATCGCCGGAATGGCGACGACGGGGATAACATACGGGCGCATTCTGGTTGGAACCTTCAAGAAGAGCAGGGGCACCTCGCTCGCATTGCTGCGCGTGGGAATGGGGATCTCGCTGGCGGGCATGCCTCTCCTCATCTACCCCGCGATTGCGCAATTCGGATCCACGGGCGGTTTTCTCATGCTCGCGGGGGTGAATGTATTCGTCACCCTTCCGATCCTGCTTTTTCTGGTCCCCGGCAAGCGCTCGCTCGTCGAGGCCGGATCGCAGAGCGCCGCGCAGGCCGGTCCGAGCCGCTGGCAGCTCCTCGCGCGCCAGCCGAAGATATTGATCGTCTCGCTCGCAGCGATGCTCAATTCTGCGCCGCTCGCGGCCATCATGACCCAGCTCAAGCCGATAGGTGTTTCCGCCGGGCTGACGTCGGCGACTGCCGTGGGGGCGGTGTCGGCAGCGGGTATTGCCCCCATCGCCGGTGCGCTGATCGCCGGCATATTTGTGGACCGGGTCTGGGCGCCTGCAGTGGCATTTGCCATGTGCGCGATTTCGGCCGTGGGCTGCGCCATGCTGGTCCTGTTCGGCAGCGACACCACACCCGCCATCTTCTACCTGTCGGTGATCCTGGTCGGGATCGGCATGGGCGGCGAAAGCGACGTGCTTGGGTATATGGTGGCACGATATTTCGGTCTTAATGACTATGCCACGATCGCCGGGATTGCCGGGCTGTTCGTGGTTGTCGGTATTGCCATCGCCGCCTCGCTTATCGGGCGGGCCTACGACATATTTGGCGATTATCAGGTCGCATTGGTCGTTGCGGCGATCACTGTTCTCGCCGCCGGTTTTGTATTCATGCTTCTGGGTAAATATCCCGATTCCGTCGAGGAGTGAGAGCTCTGGGGATCGGCCGGGACCGGCCGGAGCCAGGCCGCGTCCGGAACCCGGCCGTCAGACCGACAGGAGGCGCGTGTAATAGGCGCCCTCCGGCGGACCCTCATACCACGGCAGAATCTCCAGAAGAAAGGCATGCGCGCGGGGGCTTTGTGCGTTCTTGTGCGCGTCGACACTGTCCCAGATTTCGGTGAAGAGGAAGCGGCGCGGATCGCTCGTGTCCTGCAGCACCGTGACGCCGTTGCAGCCGGCAGTCGGGCGCACCAGGTCCGCGAGCCTGGCAAGCGCGTCGCGCAGCTTGCCTTCGTGCCCCTGCCTGGCATGAATCACATATTGGCGTGCGATGGTCACCCTTGTGTCTCCTTTGCAGACGAAATCCGGATGAGCTGTTTGGGCGAAGCGCCATCCCCGATGGCTGGGTCCTGGCGCTCCGCGGATGCAGGCGCGCTAGGGCGCATCGATCGGGCGATGCCCGACGACGGACAGGTCATAGCCATCCAGCGCAACGAGACTGTGGGTCCTATTGCTGAGCAATATCATGTCGCGCACGCCCATTTCGCTCAATATCTGCGCGCCGATTCCATAGTCGCGTAACTCGTCCATGTCGGGTTCCCGGCCGGACCTTAGCGCGTCGAACATGCGGCTGAAGGAATCGGGCGTCCGGCGGTTGAGGATCACGATAAGGCCCGCGCCCTCTTCGCTGATGATTTCCATCGAGCGCGAGAGCAAATGGCTGCGCGGCTCTATCTGGCCGAACGTATCGGTCAACGGCGACAATTGGTGCATGCGCACCAAGGTCGGCCGGTCGGGATCGATCTGCCCTTTTTGAAGGACGAGCTGTTCTCCATTGGCGGCTCGGTTGAAAAAGACGATCGCCTGCCATTCGCCGCCCCAACGGCTTGTAAAGCTGACTTGCGCCCGCTTTTCGACCAGATGGTCGTTCCGGCGCCGATAGGCGATGAGGTCGCGGATTGTCCCGATCTTAAGTCCATGCTTGCGCGCCAAGGGAATGAGATCGTCGAGCCGGGCCATTGTGCCGTTGTCCTTCATGATCTCGCAAATCACGCCGGACGGATTGAGGCCCGCAAGTCGCGCTACGTCCACGGCCGCTTCTGTATGACCGGCCCGGACGAGCACGCCTCCGTCGCGGGCGACGAGCGGAAAGATATGGCCAGGGGTGACGATATCGTCTGCGGTTTTAGAGGCGTCGATGGCGACCGAAATGGTTCTCGCACGATCGGCCGCACTGATGCCCGTCGTGACCCCTTCGCGCGCCTCGATCGAAACCGTGAAGGCGGTTTCGTGCCGCGTACGGTTGTCGCGGCTCATCAGGTCGAGCCCCAGCGTGTCCACGCGGGCCTGGGTCAGAGCAAGGCAGATGAGTCCGCGTCCGTGCCGCGCCATGAAGTTGATGGCATCGGGAGTGGCCATCTGGGCGGGGATTACAAGGTCGCCTTCATTCTCCCGGTCTTCATCATCCACCAGAATGAACATGCGCCCGTTGCGCGCTTCATTTATGATCTCTTCCGGCGTTGCCAGCGCCGTCCCTTCTTCGCGCTTTGCAAGGTAAGTCTCGAGCTTGGCGAGTATGTCCGGCGAGGGAACCCAGTCGTCGCTCTCCATTCCGCGCAAGCGACTGCTGGGCAGCGCGGCCGCTCGCGCAAGACCCGAATGCGTCATGCCGGCCTCCGCAAGCAATTGCCGCAATCGGTGGACCGTGTCGGTCGCCATCATTCCCTCCATCTCTTGCGGGCGTCGCCCGCTGCTTCATGAGCAGGAGCGCCCGACGCTCGCGGCGCGAGCCCCTGGCGAAGAGCTCCAACCGTTGGCCTTGCCAGGACAGCGAACTGTGACTCGGTCTCTCCCCGATCGAATCACAATATATACTATGTTTATTATGATTGTCACCCGCTGTGTGGAGGGGTGGCAGGCGACCCGGTTCAGCTTGGGGAGAGGGCGGCCTCGAGAATATCGAGCCCCTCGTCGAGAAGTCTGGTCGGAATCGTGAGCGGAGGCAGCAGCCGAACCGCCTGCGCCTGGGAGCCGCACGAAAGGATGATCAGGCCCCTGTCGCGGGCGCGCGCCATAATTTCTCGGACCTTCGAGGGGGCACCTGCTTCTCCGCAAGCGTCCAAGACGTCGAAGGCAACCATCGCGCCGAGGCCGCGCGGCTGCGAAATGGGGTGCAGATCGTCCCGCTCCGAAAAGGCCGCAATGCGGCTGCGCATTCGCTCTCCGATTTGTGCGGCGCGTTCGATCAGCTTTTCCTCCGCGATCACGTCGAGCACTGCCAGCCCCGCGGCGCAGGAAACGGGAGACCCGCCGTAAGTGCTGCCGAGCGAACCCGGGTCTCCAGCGTCCATGACGTCTGCGCGACCGATCACGCCTGACAAGGGAAAGCCGCCGCCCATGCCTTTTGCGACAGCGATGATATCGGGCTCCACGCCGCTGTGCTCGATCGCGAACATTTTCCCGGTTCGTGCAAATCCCGTCTGCACCTCGTCGGCGATGAGCAATATGCCGTGCCGGTCGCAGATATCGCGGAGTGCGGTGAGAAGATCGTGGGGCGCGGGGTAGAACCCGCCTTCGCCCTGCACCGGTTCGATGATGATCGCAGCGACGCGTTCGGGGTCGATGCTTGCTGCAAAGAGCATATCGAGAGACTGAAGCGTCTCGCCTGGAGCGTGGGCCCCCGAATTCGGGAAGGGCAAGTGAAACACCTCGGGCGTCATCGACCCGAAGCCGCGCTTGTAATTGCTGACCTTGCCTGTGAGGGCCGTGGCCATCAGGGTCCGTCCGTGGAAGGCGCCGGTAAAGGCGATGACGGCCGACCGGGCCGTCGCCATGCGCGCAATCTTGACGGCGCATTCCACGGCCTCGCTCCCGCTGTTGAGAAAAATCGTGCGGGCTGGCCGCGAAAACGGCGCCAGCGAATTCAGTCGCTCTGCGAGCCGAACATAAGGCTCATATGCCAACACCTGAAAGGATGTGTGGGTAAAGCTGTCGAGCTGCGATTTGACCGCTTCGATCACTTTCGGGTGACGATGCCCGACATTCAGTACGGCGATACCTGCCGCAAAATCAATGTAGCGGTTGCCGTCAACATCCCAGATCTCGCTATCCAGCGCACGCGCGGCAACAAGGGGCGTTGCCGAGGCAATACCGCGCGGAACTGCGGCCGATCGGCGATCTTGAAATGTCAGGGTCATGCAATTTTCCCATGAATGGAGGTCAGGTCGGCTCGCGAGGCAGAGGAAATGGCAGCCGCGCGGCTGGCGGGGTGAGTCCGCCGAGGATGGAATATATGACCATTAGTCATATATCTGCAAGAGCGAGCGCAATGGATGACGCCGCGGCGTGCGGTCGCGGCCACTACGGCGTCACCGAAGTGGCCTTTTGGCGCACAAGGACATATTTTTGGCGTCTTTGGCGATTGTTTGGACCCGTTTCTTGGATCAATGGGAGGGCCTTCGTATTCAGCAGAGGAAGACGGAACTGATGCGCGACTTTGATTTTCAATGCGTGATCGACGGCGAAAACTATACGGTCAGTCAGCTTGAGCGCGTCCAGTATCTGCGTCACATCCTGATGCTGCACCAGTTGAAGCGGCTGGGAGCCGATGTGGCGCACGGCGAAAAAATGCTCTCGCATGACGATATTGACGGTCTTGGCCCCGAAGAGGCCCGGGCGGTGTCGATCGCGACGCGTCAGGCCTTCGATATCGACGGCATCAAGCATCTGTTCCGCGAGCAACTTTTGGAGGCGGACCAGCTATGGAAGGCGGCGAACGAAGCGCCGGACGGCGCGCCGCTCCTTCTTGCGCGTACGCAGATCACGGTGCGGGGTATCTCGCTCGAAGCGCTGGGCTCGGTCGTGAACCTCGACGCCATCCATCAATGCTACGCCTTGCTGCATCCCGACCATCATTTCGCGAGCGGCGATAGCGTCAGGCTCGAGCATATGGAGATTTTCGGCCATTTTGGTGGGCCCACATGGCTCTATGCGCACCCCGACCAGTCGCTGACTGTCCCGGGCGTCGAGCGCGATCCCGATTATCCGATGGTCATGGCAGGAAGCACGACGCTTGGAAGCGACGGCACGCCGATGAACCTCTTTGCATACCACCAGTTCAAGCCGCTCGAACACGGCTTTTCGATCAAGCAGTGCGCCGCCTTTCCGCCGCGAACGCCGCAGGTCATCGTCGATGGTCACAAGGTCCATCTCGCGATCGAGATCCTGGAGGCGACAAAGCTAGCCGCGGCGCGCTGAAATTGGAGGAGCCCAAAAAATGCAGGTAACACCCTTATTGCCCGACAGTGTCGCATCCTTTGGGGGGCGCATTACTGACATCGACAGCCACGAAATGTTGCCCGCACAGGTGTGGGTCGACGTCTTTGGCGAGATCACGCGCCCGTGGGCCGAGCGCGCCATGCGCGTCAAGCCGAATGGGGGCGCGCAAAATATCATCAGCGTTCCCGGTTTTGAAGGTGACGTCGCCGAGATGGATCCTGAAGCGGTCTGGACGACCAAGGGCCCCTCGGCGCCAGGCGCGGCCGACATGAACCGCCGGCTCGAGCTTATGGATGTGATGGGACTGTCCCGGCAGCTGATGTTTCCGTCGGGGCCCGGTCTGGGCGGGCTCGCGCTGTACGGATCCCCGAACGATGCGCAAAAATATGGCGTCGCCAGCTTCGGCGTTACCGACGACAATTTCTACACGCTCGCGCGCGACCTGATGGACAATTACAATCGCTGGGCCGTGGAGGTGGCGAAAATATCGAGCCGATTCCGTCCGGTGGCGCCCGTCTATGGGGACACGCCGGAGGAATTGATCGCTGTCACCAAGAAACTCATCGATCAGGGCATCCGTGCAGTTCTGATTTCCGCGCCGCGTCTCCCTGGGGGCAGGTCGCCTGCGAACAACGACCTTGACCCCTTCTATGCGATGCTTGCCGAGGCGAATGTGGCGCTGACCCTGCACATCGGGGGCGAGGACCTGTTCCTGCGCACGAATGATTGGGTCAAGGCGGCAGCGTTCGAGGGCTATAAGGAAACCACGGAGGTTCTGCTCAATCCCTGGAAGCTCTCGACCTATCATCTTGCCGCGCAGAACTTCATCGGAACGATGGTGGTGGGCGGCGTCTTCGACCGCCATCCGACGTTGCGCGTCGGCGTCACCGAATTCACCGCATACTGGATCGGGCCGCTCGCCCGCGCGCTCGACATCTGGTACGAGCATGACTTCTCGCTCAAGCCCAAGGTGTTTGCGGACGGATCGGAAGGTCGCCGTCTGCCGATGAAGCCTTCCGAATATATCAACCGCAATGTGCGGGTATCGCCGTTCGATTTCGAACCCGTCGGCGAATATATCCAAATGTATGGTCTTGAGGATGTCTACTGCTTCGCCAGCGATTTTCCGCACGTCGAAGGCGGGAAGGACCCGGTGGGAGCCTTTGCGGCGTCGCTCGAGCCCCTGGGACCGCGGGTAATGGAGAAATTCTTCGTCACCAATGGCGAATTTCTGATGCCGAACTGACCGCAGTCCGCACCGGCCGCGCGTCTTGAGGGGGCGGCCGGTTCGCGGGCATCCTCGCCGCGCTCCCGCGCGACGCCGCCTGGCCTCCAAAGGCCAGGCCGCCGCGATAGCGCGGCATTTTTGTTCCTGGGCGCCGCCGGCGCAGCGCAACTTTCTTTGGCGGTCCAATCTGATGCTTCGTTCAATTGCACGGACATCTGGAGCGAGCCGCCTTTTCATGGCTCGCTTGACGTGAGCTTTCTGCACGAATATACAAATTGTATATTGTGAGTCACCGAACAGGGATGGAGAGGCCGAATGGGCGCAGCGAAGCCGGTCGAGATGGAATCCAACCGCGCAGTCCATGCGACGCGCGAGGAGCGGCGTGCGGCCCTTCTCGCCGCGGTGGAGGAAGTCGGCCCGGTGCTGGAGGCCGAGGCCGCGGGGGCCGAGGATGAACGCCATCTCACACCGGCGGCTCTCACGGCGCTGCGTCGTTCGGGGCTTCTCGGACTGAAGCTGCCGCTGGAGCTTGGTGGGTTCGAAGCGGACAATGCAGTCCAGTATGAGGTGATCGAACGCCTTGCCTACCATAGCACCGCGGCCGCCTGGTGCATGTTTATCTATACCGATATTCTCGGGAAAGTGGCCGCCTGCCTCCCCGATGAGGGCGTCGCCCGGCTGCTTGCCGGGGAGGGGCTTCCCCTAACGTGCGGGGGCGGGGGGCTCATCCCTGGATCGCTTGTTCCCGTGGAGGGCGGCTACCGGCTCAGCGGCCGCTGGATTTACGGCAGCGGCAGCAGCGGTTCGGACTATTTCATGGTGATGGGGGCCAACGAAACAGGGGCAGGAGAGCCGCAACTGGTGTTCTGCCTTGTTCCCTCCTGCGATATGACCGTTGAGGATAATTGGCACGTCGTGGGAATGCGCGGGACCGGCAGCGCGGACTATCACGCCAGGGATGTCTTTGTACCCGCCGCGCTGACATTTCCCTTCCCTGGCCCGCCGCTGCGGGGCGGCGCGATCTTCAAACTGGGGCTGATGGGCTATTCGGCCCATACCATTGCATCGGTGGCGGTCGGCGGCACTCTCAGGGCACTTGATGAAATAGGCAAAATGGCCGAAACCAAGGCGCGGGGCTATTCAAGCAAGACCCCCCTGGCGCGCCGCAGCGTGTTCCAATCCTTTTTGGGGCAGTCGCGGCTGCGGCTGATGGCCATGCGCGCGATGATGATCGATGTCGGGCAGCGGCTTGTCGCCGAAGCCGAAAGCCTTGGTGACAATCCTCTCCATACCGAGATCGAAAGCCGCGCCGCTGCATCCCTCGCGACGCTGGCCGCGGTCGAGGTGATGAGCGGTATCATGCGCTACGCCGGAGGGGAGGGGGCCCGGGCGGGACATCTGATCGAGCGGACCATGCGCGATGTCCAGATGGCGCAGACGCACTTCTATGTCAGTGACAGTTCATTCGAGCTGCACGGGCGAAGCCTCCTCGGCGAGACCGATCTGGACGCAACGTCATGAACGCGATTATTTCAACCCGTCCCTCGAAGGAAGGCGCACCCGTGTCCCAGTCCGTCGCAGAGGCCACCAAAATGGTGATGCGGCGCGCCGCCAAGTCGGTCTGGATCATCGCCTCCTGCCACGAGGGCAAGCGGTTTGCGATGGCGGCCACCGCGGTCGACGTGTTCTCTCTCGATCCCCCTTCGATGCTTGTCTGCGTCAATCATGGGGCAAGCTTGCATCCCGTGCTGACGTCGGGGGCGAATTTCTCGGTCAACTTGCTGGGCGCCGAGCAGGAAGAGTTAGCCCAGGCCTGCGGGGGACGGCTTCGCGGAGAAGACCGTTTCTCGGTCGGCACCTGGATCGCAGACCATGAGACCGGCGTCCCGATACTCGCCGATGCCCAGGGTTCGATGGTCTGCGTCAAGCGCCACACTCTGAGTCACGGTACCCACGAACTGTTCGTCGGCGACGTGCTGAATGTGCGCGAATCCGGTGCGATCCAGCCGATGATCTATGTGAACGGTCGATATTACACCTTCCGTTCTCGCATCGATGTCGCTGGCTCCAGCTAGGACATTTGGAGATGCGAAACGCGGTTCCACTTGAAGCTGTTCCCCTGGGTGCTCCTATCGTGCGCCTCGAGCCTAACGCCGCGCATGCGCGCTGCATGGCCGTCTGCCGCGCTATCCCGGAGAAGGGTGGGAGAGGCTGATCATGCGAGCGACGATCGCGACCCTCGCTCATGATGCGGCCCGAGCCTTCAGCGAGAAGCGGGCAGTGTCGGTTTCTGGCGACAAGGCCCTCAGCTTTGCCGAGATAGACAGGCTGGCGGGGCGAGCCGCCGGCAAGCTCATGGCACTCGGCCTTCGCGCAGGTCACCGGGTCATCCTTCATTTGCCGAACGGGTGGCGATGGATCATTGCCTACCACGCCCTGGCGCGCATGGGCGCCGTGGTCGTTCCCGCCAATATCCTGCTCTCCGCCGCCGAAATCAGTTTCATTGCAGCCGATTGCGAGGCGAACGCAATTATCCTCCCGGGTGATCGAGCCTCCAAGGTCGACGTCGGCGAGGCCCTCGTCGTGACCGATGACGGGACGGCCGGGACTCCGTTCGACGCGCTTCTCGATGGTGAATGGCTCGAGCCGCTTGCCTGCAGGCCGGACGACCTCTTCACCATCGGCTACACGTCGGGCACGACCGGCAAGCCCAAGGGCGCCATGCTCAGCCATGGCAATATTTTCGCCAGCGTGTCGCACACCGCCACGATTCACGTCAGGACGCGCCACGACCGCGTCTACTCGGCGCTCCCGCTGCCGCATGTCTACGGCAATGTCGTGATGAACAGCTGCTTTCTTACAGGCGCCTCGCTCTTCCTCGCGGAGCGGTTCGACGCTGGAGCCGCGCTCAAGGCGATCGAACAGGAGCGCATCACGCTCTTTGAGGGCGTGCCGACAATGTATTACCAGCTGCTCGCTCATCCGGCGCTGGAGGGGGCGGACCTGTCGAGCCTTACACGCTGCACCGTCGGCGGGCAAACCATGCCCGTTTCGAAGCTGGATGCGGTCGCAGAGCGTTTTGGATGTCCGATACTCGAGTTATGGGGCATGACCGAAGTGGGCGGTCCGGCGACATCGCATTCGCCCTGGTGGCCCCCGCGTCACGGCTCGATCGGCCTTCCCTTCCCGGGTACAGAACTTCGGATTGCCGCCGCCGACTGCTCGCAGGATGCGCCCACGGGCGAACCCGGCGAACTGATGGTGCGAGGATCGCTGGTCACCTCGGGCTACTGGCGCAACAAAGCGGCCACTTCGAGCGCGATCGATGCCGAAGGCTGGCTCGCCACCGGCGATGTCGCCTACCGCGACGATGAGGGCTATTATTTTATCGTCGACCGCAAGAAGGACATGATCCTTACCGCGGGGTACAATGTCTACCCCGCCGAACTTGAACAGGTGATTGCGCGCTTCGAGGGCGTGTCGATGGTTGCGGTTGTCGGCATGGCCGATGAGGAAAAGGGCGAGGTGGCTCATGCCTTTGTCGTCCCGGAGCCCGGCACGGTGCCCGACGAGGCGTCGCTGATCGCGTACTGCCGCGAGCATCTTGCTGCCTACAAAATCCCCAGGGCCGTTCATTTTGTCGATGACCTGCCCAAGACGAGCACCGGCAAGATCCTTCGCCGCGCGCTGCGCGATCGGTCGGAACAGACCCAATAACCGGTCAAAATTCAGGAGGAGAGATGGCTATGGCTACCCAGGCGGAAAAGGCGACCTTCGATTTTTTCAGCGACTACACAATGACGATCGATGGCAAGAGCGCGACGTCCACGGCGACGTTCGAGGCGTTCAATCCGGCGACCGAGGAGGTGATCGCCTCGGTGCCGGACGCTTCGCGGGATCAGCTCGATTCTGCGATTGCCGCGGCAAAGTCGGCATTTGCGGGATGGTCCGCACGGCCCATCGCGGAGAGGCAGGCGCTGGTTGCGAAGATCGGCGACGTCATCGAGGCGCACGCCGAGGATTTCATGCGTCTTCTGACGCTCGAGCAAGGAAAGGCGCGAGCTGGCGCCGAATGGGAGATTGGCGGCTCGGTCATTTGGTGCCGTGAGATCGCAACCCAGAGCCTGGCGACGCATGTGGCGGAGAAGACCGAGAGCCGGACCGTGGAGACGAGCCGGGTGCCGCTGGGCGTCGTCGGCGGCATTACACCTTGGAATTTCCCTGTCCTGCTCGCGGTCTGGAAGATCGCGCCGGCATTGGTCGCGGGCAATACAATGGTGCTCAAGCCCTCGCCCTGGACGCCGCTTTGCACACTCAAGCTTGGTGAATTGCTGCGCGATGTCCTGCCTGCCGGGGTGCTCAACATTGTTTCAGGTGGAAATGATCTTGGCGCCTGGCTGACGCAGCACCCCGATGTGCGCAAGATCAGTTTTACCGGTTCGACCGCAACGGGACGCAAGATCATGGAAAGCGCCGCCGGCAATCTGAAGCGGATAACGCTTGAACTGGGCGGTAATGACCCGGCAATCGTGCTGCCCGACGTCGAGGTTGAAAAGACGGCCAAGGAGCTTTTCTGGGCGGCATTTCAGAACACGTCGCAGTTCTGCGTCGCGGCAAAACGTGTCTATGTCCATGCCGATATCTACGACAGTTTTGCCAAGGCGCTGGTGGATTACGCCAAGACCGTGAAAGTCGGCGACGGTTCGCAGCAAGGCACCGACCTTGGACCGATCCAGAACAAGATGCAGTTCGAGAAACTGAAGAATCTGCTGGACGACGCGCGCAGCGCGGGTCTGTCCTTCCTCCTTGGCGGCGAGATTCCCGAGGGCAAGGGATATTTTGTTCCCGTGACCATCATCGACAACCCACCCGAGGATTCGCGCGTGGTTGTGGAGGAAGCGTTCGGACCAGTGCTGCCGCTCCTCAAATTCGACGACATTGAGGATGTGGTGGCCCGGGCGAATGACACCGAATATGGCCTTGCCGCCTCTGTCTGGGGCAAGGACATTGACACTGCGCGGCGCATCGCCGGGCGCATCGAAGCGGGGACTGTGTGGATCAACGAGATCCACAGCTTCTCGCCCCATGTCGCCTTTGGCGGCCACAAGCAGTCGGGCATCGGCATCGAAAATGCGCTCGAGGGTCTTGCAGAGTATACGAACTCCCAGACGATCGTGACCAATCGGGCGGTTTGAACCGACGAGGTGCCGAATGATGTCCACCGGTCGGCACCCCGTGCGCGCAAAGAGTAGGCCGGATGGTCTTCGATCAGGCTTCATCACCCTCGAGCGCGAAAGGATTTCGCGCAGCTCACGTCTGGGTGCCGGCAAGCGCCGCGCCTGTGGTCGGGCTTCATTTCCGGGCCGGGTTGGGGGAGGCCAATTTTGGCGTGTCGCGCTAGGTTTTTGTCATGTCCTGCCCTTGTGCGAGGGAGGGTAGTTTCGGAAAACTCGCAGGCGTTCGGTCGTCCCGGACCCGCATGGCCTCGTCTTTGAAGTGCTGGATCATGGGACGCGCCCCACGAATGAGAGGAACCAGAAAATGTCGGCAGTGCCGTCCTTGCCCGAAAATGTTGCGCCCTTTGCCGGCCGTATCCTCGACATTGACAGTCATGAGATGATTCCGGCCCAGATCTGGGTCGAGGTATTCGGCGACGTGGTCAAACCCTATGCCGATCGGACGCTCGCCTCATCGAAGAGGGCCGGAAACTTTAATGAACTGAACGCGCCGGATTATGTGGGGGACGTTCGCGAGATCGACCCCGAGACCGTCTGGATCACCGGCAAGGGGCCCAACGCTCCAGCCGCAAGCGATATGGGCCGGCGCGCCGAGCTCATGGATACCATGGGTATCAATAGGCAGCTGATGTTTGCGTCGGGACCCGGTCATGGGGGTCTTACCATGTATGCGTTCCGGAAGAATGTGGCGCCCCTCGCTGCCTCGCTCGGGATTGCGGAGGACGAATTCCATACGCTCGCTCGAAGGATGATGGACGCCCAGAACAATTGGTCCGTCGAGACGGCGAGGCGCATTCCGAGGCTGCGACCGGTGGCGCAGATTTATGGCGATACACCCGAAGAACTGATCGCGGTGGCCAAATCGGTGATCGATCGCGGAATCCGGGCCGTGCAGGTCGCACCCGCGATATTGCCCGGCGGCGTGTCGGCGGCGTCGAACGCGCTCGATCCGTTTTACGCGATGCTCGCAGAGGCCGATGTCGCTTTGACGCTCCATATTTCGAACGAAACCCAGTTTCTCGACCCCGAGTGGAACAATGCAAGGGCGTTCGAGGGGTTCAAGCAGACCACCGAGCTGCTGATGAGCCCGTGGTTTCTGCAGACATATCACCTGGCGGCACAAAACTTCATCGGAACCATGGTGGCGGGCGGCGTTTTCGATCGCCATCCGACACTGCGCGTCGCGGTGGCGGAGTTTACCGGCCACTGGATCGGCCCATTGGCCCACCAGCTCGATATCTGGCACGACAATAACCAGGCGATGCATCCGATGATGTTCGCCGACGGTAGCGAAGGGCGCCGTCTGCCGATGCGTCCTTCCGAATATATCGCCCGGAATGTCAGGGTTTCGGTTTTCGATTTCGAGCCGGTTGGCGAGTATATCCAGAAAAACGGCCTTGAAGACGTCTACTGCTTCATGAGCGATTATCCGCACACCGAGGGCGGCAAGCGACCGGTCGATAAACTCGCCGCATCGCTCGAGCCGCTGGGGCAGCGTGTGATGGAGAAATTCTTTGTGACCAACGGTGAACTCATACTGCCGGAGTGAGGCGAGAGCGATGACCAGAAAAAGGGAAGCCGTACTTTTCTTCATGCCCACATATCGCGGGTTTCACACCGCCGCGTGGCGCCGGGAAGGCGGGACGGAACGAGCCGTCGAGATGGATTTCGACATCATCCGCCGCCAGATACAGCTGGCGGAGCGCGGGAAGTTTCACGCGGCGTTCTTCGCAGACGGGCTGGTCGTTGGGATGGGGCCTGCCGATGTGAGCGTGGAGGCCCTGAGCCGCACCGCGGCGGGATCGAAATGGGAGCCGATGACGCTCCTGTCCGCGCTCGCTGCCTGCACCTCGCGGATCGGACTGCTCGGTACGGTGAGCACAACCTATTCCCAGCCCTATAATGTCGCGCGATTGCTCGCGTCGCTCGATCATATTTCGGGCGGGCGGGCTGGCTGGAATGTGGTCACCTCGGCGCACCCCAAGGTTGGCTTGAACTTCGGCGACGAAGCCTTGATGCCCCACGATGAACGCTACGCGCGGGGCGAGGAGTTCTTCGATGTCGTCGCCGGTCTGTGGGACAGCTGGGAAGACGATGCCTTCATTCGCGACAAGGCGTCCGGGCGCTATTTCGATCCCGAAAAGCTGCACGCGCTCAACCATCGGGGCAAATATCTGTCGGTTGCGGGCCCGCTCAACATTGCGCGGCCCATCCAGGGACATCCCGTGATCGCGCAGGCGGGGTCTTCCAGGCCCGGGCGGGCGTTCGCCTCGCGCCATGCGGACGTGATCTACACCATGCAAGCCGAGATCAAACACGCCCAGGAATTTTACAGCGACATCAAGACGCAGGCCTCCGACGCCGGCCGCGATCCCGATCATGTCAAGATTCTGCCGGCGGTCATTTTCTCGGTCGGTCACAGCATGGCTCATGCGGAGGACAAGCTTGCCGAGCTCGATGCGCTCGTGGATCCCGTGGTCGGCATGGAGCTGCTCAGCGCGGTCCTCAAGGTCGATATGTCGGCCTATCCGATCGACGGGCCGGTGCCTGACGTGCCCGAAGACCAGAGCGGATCGCGGACCACGCAGAAATATTTCCTCGACATCGCCAAGCGCGACAATCTGACCATCCGCCAGCTGATGCAGGTCATGGCGCGATCATCAGCCATTCCGGGCACGGCCCAGAGCATCGCGGACCGGATCGAGGAATGGATGGAAGCGGATGCAGCAGACGGGCTCAACGTCCAGTTTGCCAATGACGAGGATTCGCTCGGCATCTTTGTCGAAGAAGTCATCCCCGAACTGCAACGGCGGGGTCTTTTCCATACCGAGTATCGCGGCAGGACACTGCGCGAGAACCTCAGGGTCCCGCGGCCCCAAAACCGCTTTGCCGCGAAACCGAGCGGATCGGCGCCCCGTCCGAGCCTCGCCGCCGCGGAATGACCGCATTCGGGAAAATTCAGGAGATATGACCATGGGATCTCAGAGCCTGACGCGGGCATCGGTTCAGGACGAACTCGAACGGGCGCATTATGCGGTACATTTCGCCAACCAGAGGCTTGTGAAATGTGACTGGAGCGAGCCGGCCTATGTGTCGGCGCGCAACGCCCTCGACGAGGTAATGCTGATCCTCTCCAAGGCGAAATGGCTTTTTGGGCGCGTCACGGGAACGCTGGCAGGGTATGAAGATCCCTTCGAGACTCCGGAGGCTGAGGCGAGCGCGCTCGAGGCCGCTTCGGCGCTGTTCAAACAGGCGATATCGCGCGCTGAAGAGATCAAGCACTGTCTTGAAACATCGGCGCCTTTGCCGCCGCTGAAATTGCAGGGACGGCTTGACTCCAAGGGAACCGAGATTCTCTTTTTTGACGATGTGCCGATCGTTCCCTCGGTGAACCCGATCGTTGTCCTGAAGGGCTCCAATCGCGAGATGGGGCGCCAATATGCCGAGCAGCTGCTCGACATCTATGGCCCCTTCATTTTGCAATGGCATGGGCGCCGCGAATTTACGTCTGAGAATCTCGCCGAAATCGCCAAATGGGAAGCCCAGCTTCAACAGCATATGCCCGAGGTTCTCGATTTCGCACGCGGGTGGGCGGAAGGCGCAACCGACCGCGGCGTTGCGATGAGCTACGAGCAGGCGCTGTCGATCTGGACCGGGGTCAATCCGCCGGCAGTGGCACCGGAACTGATGGAGGACGGAGGGCTGTTCAATGCCGAGAAAAGCGCCGAGTCCATTCGGCCTTCCGCGGGCAACGACATGTGCAGCGGCGTTGGTGGTTGGGGACGCGCCACGGCTGACGGTGAACTTGTCTTCGCCGCAACGCAGGACAATGACTGCGCCTTCACGGTGACCATCATTGCCTTCCCGGACGACGGCAATGCCTTTGTCTATACACCCTTTGCTGCGAACGGGTCGATACCTGTCATGGGACCCCACTTCATGGCCGGCCATCCGGGCATGAACAACAAGGGTCTCGCCTATGTCCATCATGGCGGTGCGGGGGGCACCGAGGCGCCCCATGAATGGGGTTATGGCATCCGTCGCGGTCCCATGACATTCCACCTCCTCCAGTACGCGAGTTCAGCGAAGGAGGCGCTGGAAAGGATACTCACCTACCCCGTGGGCGATCTTGGCGTGGTCCTCGGCAGCGTTGGCGGCTTCTGGGCCGACAAAAATTATGGATTCGTGCTCGAAGGTCGGCCCGGTGCTCCAAATCCGCCCAATCCGGTCATCCGCGAGGTCACCTTCGACCGGGAAGGGAAGGCGTACGACTTTCTTTATGCCAACAACAATTCCATCAGCCCGCTTTCGGGCCACGCGAACAATGCCCCCAGTCCGGAGCTCGGCGGTTACACATACGAGCTGGAAGCTGGATGGTACACAGCGGATCCCAAGCTCATTCATGCCGACGGCATCGTCAAGTCGATGTGGCGGCGGGCTGCACGATGCAGCGCGGCGCGCAACCGTTACCTGCACCGCATGATGCTCGCGGGTTACGGCCGTGTCGATCTCGATTACGTCACCATGATGTACCGGCAGAGCGGCGAAGTCCCCCCCGGCACATTCGAGGAGATCTCCGAGCGCTTCAATGCAGGCGAGGAATGGAATGTTTCGACCGGGCACCGCATGAATGCGTTTACGGCCGTTGCCAGGGCGGACAATGGGGACAAGGGCGTATATCGCGGCTGCATCGGCCCCGCCAACCGGGCCGTCAGCAGCAAGGACCCGGGGCACGGCTACTATTATTACGACGAGACCGCGGCGTTCTGGGAAGTGACTCTGGCCAGGGATCCCGAAGCAGTGTGTGAACAGGCCTGCCAACTGGCCGAGCAGCGCATCGACACGGCCGCCCAATCGCTGGGGACGGTTGATCGCCAGAGCTTTGCCGGCTTTGCCGCGTTGGAGGCCTATCTCGCTGAAGCGCGCGGTGCTGTGAGCGAAGGGATGGAGATTGTGCGGGGCGCACCGGCTCGCGGGAATGCCCGCTGGGCTGCCATTGCCCGCGCTGTGCGCCGGTTTACGCGCGCGCAGGTCCGCGCCCATCAGGTAATTGAGGGCATTCGAAAGCCCGCAGACAGGCCCGAGATGCTCTGCGCGTGCGAGCTCGCCGCCGAATGAAGCGACCGGACCGCTGAGGCAGACCCCGCGATCATTACCTTGGACGCAAGAGCTTCGGCGGGCTCGGGTAGCGGGGGCCCGCCAGGCGCGGAAACGCAAAGGGACATTTGTGGACGAAGTTGAAGCCGATATCCGCAAGCAATTGGCGGCCTGCTATCGGCTGGCGGCGCAGTTCGGGCTGACCGACCTCGTCTCTACCCACATTTCAGCGAGCGTGCCTGGCACTGCTGACATTCTGATCAATCGCTACGGCTTGCTGTTCCACGAAGTCACCGCGAGCAACCTGCTGCGCATGCCCATTGACGGTCCCAGGCTCGGCAGTGTGAACCCCGCAGGGGCGCTGATTCACACCGCAATCCACGGCGCGCGGCCCGACGTCGGCTGCGTCATGCACACTCACACGGTCGCCGGCGTGGCCGTCTCGTGCCAAGAGGATGGGCTGCTGCCGATCAGCCAGCATGCCCTGCAATTCTACGCAGGCATTGCCTATCATGATTATGAGGGCATTGCGCTGCTCGATGGCGAGAAGGCGCGCTTGGTCTCCGACCTGGGCGAGCATCGGGTCATGATCCTGAGAAACCATGGCCTTCTCGTCGCGGGTCGGACCGTCGCCGAAACTTTTACCCTGATGGTCAACCTGGAGCGCGCGTGCCAGATCCAGTTGCGCGCGCAGGCTTCGGGCGCAACCCTCACTTTTCCTTCCCCCGATACCTGCGCCCTCACTGCGCGCCAGCATGAAGGCTTTGCCGGCCAGCCTGTGGGGGAAGCGGAATGGCAGGCCCTTGTCCGCGACCTTCGCCGCACCGACCCCGAATTTGAGGCTTGATCATGACCAGCGGATATGGCTCCGTCGTCTTTCCCGATGCCACGCCCTTGCTGCTCGAGGCGCTGGCGCAGGTGCCGAATCCGATCGGGGACCTGGTGGTTCACATGGATCGGCCCGACGAGGCGGCGCTCATCGAGAGGCTGAAGGGTCACGCCGTTGCGATCAATAACGAAAGCTATTTTACCCGCACGGTGATCGAGCAATGCCCCGATCTGCGTGCGATCGTGTTTCTCGGCACGGGCTATTCGAGTTACGTCGACGTCGAGGCATGCGCTGAACATGGCGTCGCCGTTCATGGTGTGGCGGGCTATGGTGACCGCACGGTAGCCGAGCATGCGATCGCAATGCTTTTTGCGGTCTATCGCGACATTCCCCGGCAGGACGCACTCATGAAAAGCGGCGGTTGGGATGGCGCGCCGATCGGCGAGCTATACGGCAAGACGATTGGTCTGGTCGGCTTTGGAGCGATCGCGAGGGAAACGGCGAATATCGCCCTCGCGCTCGGCATGCGCGTCATAGTCTCCAGCCGGAGACCGGTCCCGGACAATCGGATAAGGACCCTTGATCTTGAGTCTCTCCTGTCCGAGGCGGACATTGTATCGCTGCATCTCGCGCTGAACCCCGAGACCTTGGGTCTTCTGGACGCGGCGCGTCTTCGCCGGATGAAGCGAGGGTCCATCTTGATCAATACGGCACGCGCCGCCTTGCTCGACGAAGCCGAGCTCGTGGCGATGCTCGACGACGGGCATCTGGCAGGCGCTGCTATCGATGTCTATCCGACCGAACCGCTGCCGGCAGACCACCCTTTGCGGAAAATTCCAAATCTGATCCTGACGGCCCACACCGGCTGGCAAAGCCCGGAAGCTGTTGGCCGTCTGGTTTCCCGTGCCGCCGAGATTGTGCACGCGGCACGTGCCGGGTGACCGCCCTTCGCACCTATAGGGTCGGACCCGGGAGCGCTTCGGTCTCACCGCGAGCCTTCAGGACGCAAGGGTAGCAAAGGCCGTCCATGCGGTCTGCCGCTTCCAGGCCCGGGATTCTTCATCGGCACGCGCCGGTCGCGGCCGGCGACGCAGGCCTATGGGGACGAAGGCGTCCCCGCCGACCGCGGCATCGCCGGAAGGCCTGAATATTGCACGGCTCCAAGGGATATGCTTGCGAATTTCCGCAACGTAAACTTGCCCTGCGGGTCGAAATTCTTGTGGGCCGGGCCTTGCGCAACGCGCCGATTGGGCCGACATGTGCCGCATGAAAGCAACAGGGGAAGCGGCGTAATGATAGAGGATGTCGAACTGGGCGAGGATGGCAAGGTCGCCGTCCCGGATCACGTCGCAGCGGCCGTTCGCACGCTGATCGAATGGGCGGGCGACGACCCCACGCGTGAAGGATTGCTTGATACCCCGAAGCGCGTCGCGCGCGCATGGAAGGAATATTGCCAGGGCTATGGCGAGGACCCCTCGGCGCATCTGTCGCGCACGTTCCAGGAGGTCGGCGGCTATGACGAGATCGTCCTGCTGCGCGACATACCTTTCCAGTCGCACTGCGAACATCATATGGCGCCGATCACCGGCAAGGCGTCCATTGCTTATCTGCCCAAGGACCGCGTCGTCGGTATTTCCAAGCTCGCACGCGTCCTCAATGGCTTTGCAAGGCGGCTGCAGGTGCAGGAGCGGCTGACCGCAGAGGTCGCGCAGTGCATCTGGGAAAATCTTCATCCGCAAGGCGTTGCCGTCGTGATCGAAGCGCAGCACGGCTGCATGACCGGCCGCGGCGTTCGTACGCCCGGGGTCGGCATGGTCACCAGCCGTCTTCTCGGCTGCTTTCTCGATGACGAGCGCAGCCGCAAGGAAGTGCTGAGCTTGATGGGCTATTGATCGCCGAGGCGAGGAAGCGCGGCCCATATCCTTGTGCGGATCTTTCGGCGGCGCGATTTGGCCGCGCCAAATATGTCGGCCTGATGGGGGCTGCATCCCGTTCAGTCCGGGCTTTGCGGCCAGAATTCTCTCCGCCCTCAGCGCAAAGAAAAAGGCCCCGGAATGCAGGGTTCCGGAGCCTTTTTTCTGTCTCGCAAGACAAGAAGCTTAAGCTTCTTCGCCCTCGTCTTCGTCGGCAGCCGGAGCTTCCTCGGCGGCGGTTTCCGACGGCGCCGCAGCTTCTTCGAACTCGTCCTCGCTGTCGGGTTCGAGCGCAACCGCAGCAGCGGCAGCCTGTTCTTCCTCGAACATGGCGGCGATGACGTCGATGCCCTGGCTCTGCATTTCAGCTTCGTCGGGCGAACGCGCGACGTTGACGCCGACGGTCACCACGACTTCGGGGTGCAGCTTCACCTTGACGTCGACGAGGCCGAGCGACTTGATCGGGCGTTCGAGCTCGACCATTGCCTTGGTTACGCCCTCGACACCGTCTTCGGTCAGCGCCTCGACGATGTCGCGCACCGAAACCGAACCATAGAGCTGGCCGGTGTTCGACGCCTGGCGGATGAGGACGACCTGCTTGCCGTCGATGTCCTTGGCGCGGCCTTCGGCAGCGGTGCGGCGCTCAGCGTTGTCGGCCTCGATCTTCGCGCGGTTTGCCTCGAACAGCTTGCGGTTGGCTTCGTTCGCACGAAGCGCCTTGTTGTTCGGGAGCAGATAGTTGCGGGCAAAGCCATTCTTGACGGTGACGACGTCGCCGATACCGCCCAGTTTCTCGATACGTTCGAGCAGGATGATTTCCATGACGCTGCCCTCCTTACTTCACGATGTAGGGGAGCAGGCCGATGTGGCGGGCGCGCTTGATCGCCTTCGCCAGCTCACGCTGCTTCTTGGTGGACACCGCGGTGATCCGCGACGGGACGATCTTGCCGCGCTCCGACAGATATCCCTGGAGCAGACGAACGTCCTTGTAATCGATGACCGGAGCGTCCTTCGCGCTGAAGGGGCAGGTCTTGCGGCGGCGGAAAAAGGGTCGTGCCATTGTGCTGTTCCTTATTCTTCGCCGTCGCGGTCACGGCCACGGCCGCCGCGGCGTTCCTGCTTGCGCATCATCACCGAGGGACCCTTTTCGAGTTCGTCGACCTTGATGGTGAGCCAGCGGATGATATCTTCGTTGATCGCAGCCTGACGCTCGATCTCTGCGATGGCTTCGCCCGAGACTTCGGCCGACAGCATCACATAGTGACCCTTGCGGTTCTTCTGGATCTTGTAGGCGAGCTGCTTGAGGCCCCAGGTCTCGGTCTTGTGGACCGTGCCCTTGAATTCGCCAATGACGTTGGTGACGGTTTCCGCCAGCGCATCGACCTGAGCCTGGCTCAGATCCTGACGCGCAATAAAGACATGCTCGTAAAACGGCATGATTTGCGTCCTTCGATTTGGCCGATCGCTGATTTCGCGCCAATCGCGAAACCCCTCCGGCTGTCGTCCGGCTTTGCGTACCAGTGCAAAGCAAACGGGGCGAACGGCACAAGGCCTCGCCCCGGATGCGGGCGCCTATACAGATTCGCGCGGAGAAATCAAGCGCGGGCGAGCTTTTCGAGGAGTTCATGCCCGAATTCGGTGAGCGTGTCGTCGCGCGCGCCGAGGATCAGGATGCGGTCGCCCGGTCTCGCCTCGCCGAGCATCGCAGCGCCGCACTCGGTGCGCTTCGCCAGATGCACCGCATTGCCTCCGGCTGCTGCGATGTCGGCGACGAGCGCCTCGCTGCCGATGCTGCGGTCGACCGTGCCGCCGAAATAGACGGGATCGCAGACATAGAGCTTGTCGCCGTCCCGCATTCCCTTGGCGAAGCTCGCCGCAAGCTCCCTGCCCATCTGGCGGAGCGGCCCATAGCCGTGCGGCTGGAAGAAGAGAAGCGCACGCCCTGGCAGTTCTGTGGCGGCGGCGAGCGTGGCTGCGACCTTGTCGGGATTGTGCGCAAAATCATCGATCACGGTGACGCCGCCGGCCTGGCCGAGCACCTCGTAGCGCCGCGCGAGGCCCGCAAAATCGGTAAGCGCAGCGACGGACTGTGCAAAGGGGATATTGACCGCGCGCGCCGCGGCGATCGCGGCGAGCGCGTTGGCGGCGTTGTGACGGCCGGGCATCCGGAGCCGGACCTCGTGGCTGTCCCCGGCGAAGTGCACATGGAAGCGGCATCCATCGGCGAGCGGTTCGAAACCGCTGCCCCTCACCGCCGCCGCGTCGGAGAAACCGAAGCGCAGGACATTGCCTCCGCTCAGCAGCGGCGCGGATTCAGGATCGTCGGCGTTGATCACCGCGACCCGCGCCTTCGCCGCAAAATCGCCGAACAGTCGGTGCAGTTCAGCGATACTCTTGTGGTCGAGACTGATATTGGTGACCACTGCGACGTCGGGGCAATAGAGCGCGATCGAACCGTCGCTCTCGTCGACTTCGCTGACATAGGTCCCCGTATCCCCGACCAGCGCGCTTGCAAAGGGGGTGCCGGCACGCGCAAAATTGCGCATCACCGCGCCGTTCATCACCGTTGGCTTGCGGCCGGCGCTTTCGAGGATCCACCCGATCATGCCGGTGACGGTCGACTTGCCGCTCGTCCCGCCGACGCCGATCGCGCGTTCGGCCTCGTTGAACAGCGCGGCGTTGAGATCGGCGCGGGTGAGGCGCGCAAGGCCGAGCGCCTTGGCTGCCGCGACGTCGGGAACGCTGTCCTCGACCGCGGCCGATGCGACGAGCGTCTGTCCCGCCCCGACGCCGCTCCCGTCCTGCGGAAAGAGGGCGATGCCGCGGCTTTCGATCCAGCCGAACTTTGCAGCTGAGCGGCCCTGGTCTCGGCTCCTATCGGAGCCCGCGACCGAAGCGCCGCGCGCGGCGACGATCATTGCCAGCGGCAGCATGCCCGACCCGCCGATGCCGCAGAAGAAATAGGATTTGTTTTCGGCCATCGCGCGGCGTTATGGCTTTGGCGAAGGCTTTGCAACCAGAGCGGTAATCCTCATCTGTCCGCATCGCGCAGCATCCTCGGCACACGGCGAGCGCCCAAAGGTCTCGGCGCTCGCGGCAGACGGAGTATAAAGGTTAAGGTCATGCGCATCGGTATTGTCGCCCCCTCCACGCCGATCCTGCCTGACGACGCCGAAGCCGTGCGCGCGATTGCCGCGATCGGCTATCCGGGCGTTGAACTCATTTTCGACGGGCAATGTTTCGCGGTGCACGGCCATTTCGCGGGCGAGGATGGGCATCGCTTCGCCGCCCTTGTCGAAATGGCAAACCGCCCCGACATCGATGCTATCTGGTTCGCGCGCGGCGGCTATGGCGCGTGCCGCATCGCCGAAGATGCGGTCGCTGCGATGACCCCTGCGGCGCGCGGCAAGGCGTTTCTCGGCTATTCGGACCAGGGCAATCTCCTCGCCTGCCTCTACCGCGAAGGCTTCGACCATGTCGCCCACGGACCGATGGTTGCCGATATTCGCCGCGAGGGCGGAGAGGCTGCGGTACAACGCGCGCTCGACTGGCTCGTCGCGCGCGATCCGGCGGCGTGCGAGCCCGGGCTCGAGCATGGCGCGCGCCACGCCGCGTTCAATCTGATGACATTGTCGATGCTGCTCGGAACGCCGCTTGAGCCCGACCTTGCAGGCCATGTGCTGCTCGTCGAAGAGGTGAGCGAATATCTCTACGCCTTCGACCGCGCCTTCTTTCATGTTGCGACCGTGCTCGCGCCGCGCGGGCTCGCGGGTCTTCGCCTCGGCCGCGTCAGCGACATTCCCGAGAACGACCGGCCCTTCGGCATGGAGGCCGAGGAGGTTGCGCGCGGCTGGTGCGCGCGCACCGGCATCGCCTGGCTCGGCCGCGCTGATATCGGCCACGATGCGGCGAACAAGGTCGTGCCCTTCGGCTTGCATCGAGCCGGGTGAGGGAATAGGCGCGGGCCGGATAGAGAACAGGCAGGGGACGCAATATGCGCGCATTCATTTTTCCGGGTCAGGGCAGCCAGGCGGTCGGTATGGGCAAAGGGCTCGCCGAGGCGTCGCCGGCGGCGCGCGAGGTGTTCGAGGAGGTCGACGAGGCGCTCGGCCAGAGTCTCTTCAAACTGATGAGCGAGGGGCCCGAGGACGAACTCACCCTCACCGAAAACGCTCAGCCCGCGATCATGGCGAACGCGATCGCAACGCTGCGCGTGCTCGAGAAGGAAGGCGGTGTGACGCTTGCCGCCAAGGCCGATTATGTCGCGGGCCACAGCCTCGGCGAATATAGCGCGCTCTGTGCAGCCGGGGCATTCGACCTTGCAACAACCGCGCGGCTTCTCAAGACCCGGGGGCAGGCGATGCAGGCGGCGGTCCCGGTCGGCGTCGGCGCGATGGCGGCACTGCTTGGCGCCGACATCGATACCGCGCAAAAGCTTGCGGATGCTGCGGCCGAGGGCGAGGTCTGCACCGTCGCCAACGATAACGACCCGTCGCAGGTCGTCATCTCGGGTCACAAGGGCGCGGTCGAGCGCGCAGTCGCGCTGGTCAAGGATTATGGCATCAAGCGGGGCGTGCTTCTGCCCGTATCGGCGCCCTTCCACTGTCCGCTCATGCAGGCCGCGGCCGACGCGATGGCCGAGGCGCTCGGCGCGAACCCGCCGGCGGCACCGCTCGTTCCGGTGTTCGCGAATGTGACGGCCGGCCCCGTGAGCGATGCCGACACGATCCGCGACCTCCTCGTCGCCCAGGTCACCGGCCGCGTGCGCTGGCGCGAAAGCGTCGCCGCGATGGAAGCGATCGGCGTTGAACAATTCGTCGAACTCGGCGGCAAGGTCCTCTCGCCGATGGTCAAGCGCAGCGCGTCGGGCGAGGTCGAGACGGCGAGCGTGATTTCGATGGATGATATCGAAGCGCTGCTGAAGACGCTTTGAGGCTTTTTCGCTTTCAGGAGAGTAGAATGTTCGATCTTACCGGCATGACCGCCCTCGTTACCGGTGCTTCGGGCGGCATCGGGTCCGCGATCGCTGCCGCGCTCGCGGCGCAAGGCGCCCGGCTCGCGGTGTCGGGGTCCAATGCCGACAAGCTCAATGCCTTTCGCGATACGCTTGGCGGGGATCATGTGGCGCTGCCTTGCGATCTCGGCGCCGCCGCCGCGGTCGATGCGCTGGTGCCTTCGGCGCTCGACGCGCTGGGCGGAACGCTCGACATCCTCGTCAACAATGCCGGCGTGACGCGCGACAATCTGATCCTGCGGATGAAGGACGAGGAATGGTCGGATGTCATCCGCATCAACCTTGAGGCCAATTTCCGTCTGGCGCGCGCCGCAGCCAAGCCGATGATGAAGGCGCGCTTCGGGCGCATCATCTCGATCACCAGCGTCGTCGGCGCGACGGGCAACCCCGGGCAAGCCAATTATGCTGCGTCGAAGGCCGGCGTCACCGGCATGACCAAGGCGCTCGCGCAGGAGCTTGCGAGCCGGAATGTGACCGTCAACTGCGTCGCTCCCGGATTTATCGCGACCGCGATGACCGAAGTTCTCCCCGACGCGCAGAAGGAAGCGCTCAACCAGCGTATTCCCGCGGGCCGGATGGGCGAGGGCAGCGACATCGCCGCCGCGGTCGTCTATCTCGCCTCGAAGGAGGCCGGATATGTGACTGGCCAGACCATCCATGTGAACGGCGGGATGGCGATGCTCTCCTGAATGCGAACGGACCGGGTCCGGCCAGGCCGGACCCGGTCCCCGGGGGCGAGCCGAGGAGGGGTCAGAAGCTCGCCCGCGCCGTGAGACGGAAATCGCGCCCCGCAAGCGGCACATAATCCTTGGTGAAGCTTGCATGGCGGCGCGCCTCGACGTCGAAGATATTGTTCGCCGACAGGCTGAGTGTCAGATTCTGTGCGTCGGGAAGAGGGCGCCAGCTCAGCGATGCATTGACGAGCGTGAAGCCCTTGGTCGTGGTTTCAAATTGCGCGACCCGGCGCTGACGATCGGTCCACTCGGCCTCAATCCGCGCATCGATCCTATCGCTTTGCGCCTCGATGCCCCCCAGCACGCGCAGGGGAGGTATCCGCGGCACATTGCGGTCGAGCCCGGCGTCCCTGATCCTGGCGCGCGTCATGTCGGCGGTGACGTCGCCGACGATGTTGAACCCGCCGAGCTGCGCGAGCCGCGCGCTCGCTTCGGCCTCGAACCCCCAGACTTGCGCCTCGCGCTGGAAATACTGGAAGACGGGCAGCTCATCCTTTTCGGCGCCGGTTGCCGCTGAATAGATGAAATTGTCGAACCAGTTCGCATAGCCGGTCAGGCTGAGATTGAAGGCGCCCGTCTCGAGCTTGAACGAGGCTTCGGCGCCCCAGTTCGATTCGCTCTTGAGGTCGGGGCTGCCGAGCTCGAAGCTCTGGGTTGCGATGTGCGGGCCGTTCGACAAAAGCTCCTCGGCTGACGGCGCGCGCATGGCGCGGGACGCTGAAAGTCCGAGCTTTGCGCCCTCGAAAATGTCATAGGTGAGACCGAGCGCCCCCGAGAAACTGCCGAAGCTTCGTTCAAATCCCAGCGCCGGCGAACGGACACTGGTCTTCTCATAGCGAGCCGCTGCCTCAAGCCCGAGCGGACCCGCGCTATATTCCTGCAGCGTGAACAGCGCGAACTGCTCGGTGAGGTTGCGCGGCACGAAAGCCTCCGCGCCGATCGCGTCGAGATCGCGGTGGCTATACTGAATGCCGCTCGCGCCGCGCCACCCGCCGCGGTCGCCCTGCGCCAGTTCGAGCCGGCCTTCGACACCCTGATTGGTGAAGATGGTACCGACTTCGTCGCCCTCGAACTCGGTGTGCCTGTAGTCGGCAAAGCCTGCACGGATGCGCAGCTTGTCGAAGAAGCCCTCGCCCAGTTCCACTTCGCCGCGCAGGTCTGCGCGCCATTGCTTCATGCCGATGGTGACGGGGCCTTCGCCATGGTCGTGGCCGCCGTCTTCGTCTTCGCCTTGATGAGCGTGGGCGGTGGCGGGGCGCTCGGGGACGCCGTAGCGGGTATCGAAATAGCCAAGGGAAATACCAAGCTGCCCGCCATCGTTGATGAGCGCCAGCCCGCCGCCTGCGGTCCAGGTCCGGCTTTGCGTATTGTCGATCCTGCCGCGCCTTTCCGCCTCTGCCCTTCGCTCGGCGGCTTCGCCCGCGTGTCCCTCCTCGAGCTCTTCGCCGGCAAGTTCAAGCAGAGCGCTGCGAATGCCCGGCGCGTAGATGAAGCCGCCGCTCCGCATGTCACCCGTCTTGCGCCAGCTCGCGTCGACGTGTGCGACGATCTGCGAGGTGAGTGCGACGTCGATCGAACTGCCGATATTCCGGTCATCCGCCGCACTCGCATAGCCGCCGATCGCGTCGACATGGACGTGGTCGGCGGGCACTTTGCGCGGAATTCTGCGGTCGAACAGGTTGACCGCCCCGCCGATGGCCTGGCTGCCGAACAGAAGGACAGCAGGCCCGCGCAGGATCTCGACGCGCTCCACGGTCAGCGGGTCGACGGTCACTGCATGGTCGGCGGACGTGTTCGAGGCGTCGATCGACCCGATTCCGTCGGTCAGAACCTTGACGCGCTCGCCTGAAAAGCCGCGAAGGACCGGGCGCGAGGCGCCGGGCGAGAAGCTGGTGGCAGACACGCCGGGTTGCCGCGTGAGCGTGTCGCCAATCTGTCCGCGAATGTCGCGCGCGAGCTTGTCGCCTTCGAGCACCGATACATTGCCGAGAATGTCGAGACTGCGAACATAGGGCGCGGTGACGACAATCGCGTCGCCCGTATGAACATCGTCATCGATCCCGTTCTCCTGCGCAAAAGCGGGAGCCGAGAGGATGAAGCCAAGCGTAAGAAGCGAGGAGGGGAGAAGGCGCATGCGGTAAGGATTCCTGTTTATTGGCTTTCGCTGGGAGTGCCCAGTAATGATATAATGTTACAATCGCAACCCCTTCGTTTGCATTTGATCCGGCGTTCGTCGCTGCTGGCGTGGCGCTCGTCGACAAAGGCCGGTCTCGCCAGGGGCAAGCGAAGCTGTCTTGCGATGGCTCGGGTGCGGGCTTAGATCAGGGACATGATCATAGCGGAAAACAGCCTGGACCTGATCGGTCACACGCCGCTGGTGCTCCTCAAGGGACCGAGCGAAGCGACCGGATGCGAAATCTGGGGCAAGTGCGAATATGCGAATCCGGGCGGATCGGTAAAGGATCGCGCTGCCCTTTATATCGTGCGCGACGCCGAAGCGAACGGAAGCCTGCGGCCCGGCGGGACGATCGTCGAGGGGACGGCGGGGAACACGGGCATCGGCCTTGCGCTCGTTGCCAACGCGCTTGGCTACAAGACGATCATCGTCATGCCCGACAATCAGAGCGCCGAGAAGATGGCGACGATCCGCGCGCTTGGCGCCGAACTCGTCCTTGTGCCGCCCGCGCCCTTCGCGAACCCTGGTCACTTCGTTCACACCTCGCGCCGCATCGCCGAGGAAACCGACAATGCGATCTGGGCCAACCAGTTCGATAATATCGCCAACCGCAAGGCGCATATCTTCGGCACGGCTGAGGAAATATGGGAGCAGATGGGCGGGCGCATCGACGGCTTCACCTGCGCTGCCGGGACCGGCGGAACCATTGCCGGCACGGGGCTCGGGCTGAAGGCCAAGGATGAAAGGATTACCGTTGCGCTCACCGATCCGCACGGGGCGGGCCTTTACAACTATTACAAGTGCGGCGAACTGAAGCCTGAGGGATCGAGCGTCGCCGAGGGAATCGGCCAGAACCGCATCACCGCCAATCTCGAAGGCGCGCCGATCGATACGCAATTTCGCATTTCCGATGCAGAAGGGCTCGCTGTCGTGCGGCAACTGCTCGACGAAGAGGGGCTGTGCCTTGGCCTTTCGTCGGGCATCAACGTCGCGGGCGCCATGGCCCTTGCACGCCAGCTCGGTCCTGGCAAGCGCATCGCAACCATTCTATGCGACAGCGGGTTTCGCTATCTCTCGACGCTCTACAATCCCGAGTGGCTGGCGAGCAAGGGACTGGCGGAGGTTCAGGCGTGAAGCGAACGGGCACTTTGGCCGAAACCCCCGCGAAGGCGCCCGCCGCGGCGGCGACACCCGAACATGACACGGTGCGCCGACTGCAGATTGGCATTGCGGGCCTCCTCATCGTGCTGCTGCTCGTCGGTCTCGCCGGACTGATCGGCGAGCGGGCCCGCGAAAAGGCGGCCGCCGACGCGCCCGTCTCCACCGAAGTCAAGATGCCGGGCGAGCCCTCGAAGGCGCCGAGCGCGCCGCTGGAGGAACTCGGCGTCCAGCCCGTGTCGAAGGACGAAAATGAAGCGGTTTCGGTGAAGGTGCCGCAGACCGTTCCGACCGTTCCCGACCTGCAGCCCGACCCCGAATTGCAGCGCGCGCGACAAGCCAAGCAGTGATCGCGCGCCTGCGCCCGCTTTGCATTGCGGCGCTCCTTCTCCTGCTGACCTGGTTTGCAGGCGGCCAGCGCGCGCTCGGCCGGGTTGATCCGGCGCTGGCGGTGCCGCTCCTTCCCTTGCCGATGCTGCTGCTCGCCTGGTGGCAGCGCGGGGATCCGCCGGGCCTGCAGAAACGCACGATCATTGCGGTGCTGCTGGCCATCGCGGTCGGGCAGGGCACGCTCGCCGCGATGCTGGCCGGGCGTTCTGGATGGGAACAGATCGCGCTTGTTCTTGCCGCAAGCTGCGTAGCCAGCGTCTTGTTCGGGGCGACCCTGCGGCGGCGCAAATGGGGACGCACCCTTCGGGTCCTGGTCGCAGCGTTCGTGGTGATCGTCTGGTTTGTCGCCGGCCATGCGCTCCTTGCGCGCCTCTACCGCGCGCCCGCGCCCGCGGCGGACGCGGTGGTCGTCACCATGCTGACCGGCCTGCCGCTCCGCTGGGCAGGAGATGATTTGCCAGAGATGATCGCGGCCGGCGCGCAGGACGATCCAGCACTTGCACGCATTGAAGCGGACGGGCCGGTCCTGCTTGTCGACAGTCTCGCCGACCATGTGCCGCCGCCGGGCGGCACCCTTCTTCTTGCGCACCCGCGCGCGCTCGCCCCGCGCGAGCTTGTCGCGGTCGATGCCTTCGTGCGCGGGGGCGGCCGCGCGGTGATCCTCGCCGACGCGCTCTCGGGCTGGCCCGCGCGCTACCCGCTCGGCGATCCGCGCAACCCGCCGGTCACCAGCCTGCTGACGCCCCTGCTCGATCATTGGGACATAACGCTGGGCGCGGCGCCCGTCGGCGAGCGAGCAGCGCAGGCCCATGATGTGGACGGCCGCCGGCTCCGGCTTTTCAGCGCCGGGCGCTTTGAACACCTTCCACCCGGCTGCAAGCCATTTGCAGGAGCGCGCATCGCGCACTGCCCGATCGGCGCGGGCGAGGCGTGGCTGGTCGGCGATGCGGACCTGCTTTTTGCGCCCTTGTGGGCGCCAGCGGTGCCCGGTGCAGACCATCTGCGGCGCGCCGACACGATGGAATGGCTGGGCGCGCGGCTGCGCGGGAAGGGCGCGGCCAGCGCGCTGCTCCATCCGATCTGGACCCGGTCGCCTCGGCCCTGAGATTCCTTTTCGCTCCCCTGGCGTCATGGAGGCGCCGCATCGTGCAGGCGCGCATCGCGCGGCCTCTTCTTCAGTCTCGTAGAGGCGAAAACCTGGCTGCGCTCGCTGACAAGGTCCCTCGAGCGGGCCCTCGCGCAAATTTGATTGTGCGCCTTCGCGCCGCCCATCCAGCCTCGATCCGCTCGGCCCCGGCGCGGCGGCGCCCAACCTGAATGATCCCTTCGTGCCCCCATTTCGATGCGTTTTTGTGGCAAAACGGGGCTCAATTCCCTAATTCACCCTAATTTTCCCCTTTCCACCCCGATCCATAGTTGGTAGGCAGGAATCGGAGAGGGGCAATCTCCGCCTGAGTCTTTCGCTTCGGAATCCTGCGATTCCGGCGACAGGGAAGTATTGCCCGGTGGCGCGAGGAAACGGGGGCGACAGCGATGGCGATTGTGACGCCCGGCCGATACTCGGGCACCAATTTCGCCGCGATCGACGGCAAGGGACGCATCGCCGTGCCCTCGCAATTCCGCAACAATGTGCCCCTCAATGCGGATGGTCAGCGCGTGCTGTGGGTGGGTTTCCACGAGAAACTGCCCTGCCTGGTCGCTTATGGACACGACCAATATGATCGCCTCTCGGAAGAGATCGAGCGCGATCGCGCGGCGGCGCTCGCGCGCAATCTCGACTTTGACGAGGATGAGGCGTTCAAGCAGCGCTTCAGCTATACCGAGGCCTATACGCTCGACGACAGCGGGCGCTTCCTTCCCAATTTCACCGCGCGAGACCGCGTCGGCGACGCCGGCGCAACTGCCTTTGTGGGATCAGGACGGCGCTTCGAGATCTGGTGGCTGCCGACACTTGCTGAATGCGCCGAGGCCGATCCCGTGCTCCGGCGTCTCGCTGCCAATTGGGCCGAGACGAAAGGGAAGGGACGCAAATGAGCGAGCTTCCCCGCGATCCCCGCCACGATCCCGTGCTCCGCGACGAGGTGATCGCCGCGCTGGCGATCGCGCCCGGCGAGCGCCACGTCGATGCAACCTTCGGTGCCGGTGGCTACACCCGGGCGATGCTCGCCGCCGGCGCCGCGGTGGTCGCCTGTGACCGCGACCCCGACGCGATCGCGGAGGGGCAGGCGCTCGTCGCCGAGGCGGGCGGCAAGCTCACACTGGTTCACGGGCGCTTTGGCGAGATCGACCGGCTGCTGGGCGAGCACGGGATAGAGGCGGTCGACGGCGTCGTTTTCGACATCGGCGTTTCCTCGATGCAGCTCGACCGCGGCGATCGCGGCTTCTCCTTTCAGAAGGACGGCCCGCTCGACATGCGCATGGCGCAGGAAGGCGAAACTGCCGCCGACTGGCTCAACCGCGCGGACGAAGCCGAGATCGCCGATGTCCTTTACCATTATGGCGACGAACGCCAGTCGCGCCGCGTGGCGCGCGCGATCGTCGCCGCGCGGCCCTTGTCGCGCACCGGCGAACTGGCGAGCGTTATCCGCAAGGCGCTGCGCCATCCTCCCGGGGCTCCCAGGGATCCTGCGACGAAGAGCTTTCAGGCGATCCGCATCCACATCAACGGCGAACTCGATGAGCTGAAGGGGGGTCTCGAGGCGGCCGAGCGGCTGCTGCGCCCAGGCGGCCGCCTTGCGGTGGTCAGCTTCCACAGCACCGAAGATCGGATCGTGAAATCTTTCCTGCGCGAACGCAGCGGTGGCGATGTCCGCGCTTCGCGCCACCGGCCCGCGCTCGCCCCTCCGGCGCGGGCCGCAACTTTCCACCCCCCGGCGCGCAAGGTGCGTCCGGGCAAGGCCGAGGAGGCGCGCAATCCGCGCGCCCGATCGGCCACATTGCGTAGCGCGGTCCGCACTGCCGCTCCCGCCTGGTCGGGCGGCAAGACGACAAAGGAGGCTATCTCATGCTGATGGCGGCTCGCAAGCTCCAGGGAATCGGCCTGGTGCTTCTCGTTCTGATCTTCGCGATGATGCTCTACCCCGTATCGCTCAAGGTGGCGGCGACGCGCAGCGAGCTTGCACAAATCAACAAGCAGATCGCGAGCGCGCGTGACAATATCCGCTACCTTGAATCCGAGCTCGCGGTGCGCGCCTCGATGCGCCAGCTCGAGCAGTGGAATGCGGAAAGCTTCGGCTACTCGGCACCCACCGCCGAACAATATCTCTCGAGCGAACGCCAGCTCGCGTCGCTTGATCGACTGCCGCGCGCGAGCGGCGCCAATGATGTCGCGCCGGTGCTGATGGCGATGGTGAGCCCTGTCGCCGCGCCAGCCGCCGCCGAGCCCGTCCCGGCGCCTGCCGCCGCGCCGGCATCGGTGAAGCCTGCTCCCACAAAGGCAGCGGCGCCGAAGGCGGCAGCGCCCAAGCCGATCCAGCTTGCCCAGGCCGACACCCATGTGGCCGTCCGCACCGATGCGGCGCCGCGCCTGGCGCCGAGCCGCCGGCAGGAGCAGCTGCGGCTGATCGAGGATCAGCTCCTCTCCGATTCGACCCTCGCGGCGCTGAAACGCGGTGCGGCGGCGGAAGCTGCGGGGGGCCGGTAAGGCGCAATGAACACGCTGGTCGTCCGTCCGGCAAGGGTTCGAACCGCGGGGGTGCGGCAGCAGATCCTGCTGACCGCGCAGCAGCGGCTGATGATCCTGATGCTGCTTTTCATGGCGGCCTTTTTCCTCGTTTCGGTGCGGCTTCTCTATTACGCCCTGTTCGACACCGGGACGGGGCACGGATCGGTTTCAACCGCATTCGTGCCGGCGCGCGCCGACATCGTCGACCGCAACGGTGTGCCGCTCGCGCGCACGATCGACGGCTATTCGATCCGGGTCGTGCCTGAAAAGCTGCTCAACGACCCTGAATATCTGGCGAGCGAACTGCATCGCATCTTTCCGGACATGGCGCGCGAGGACCTCCTCGCCAAGCTGACCGGGCCGCGCCCCACCTATATTCGCCGCCGCGCGCTGCCCGACCAGGTGGCCGCCGTAAACGCTATCGGCGAAATCGGCTTCGACTTCCCGCGCGAGAAGGAACGCCTTTATCCGCAGCTCACGCTGGCAGCGCATGTCCTCGGCTTCACCAATGCCGATGGCCAGGGCGTCACGGGGGTCGAGGGCGCGTTCGAGAACCGGTTGACCGACAAGGCGACGCGGGGAGAGCCGCTCGCGCTGTCCATCGACGCACGCGTCCAGGGCGTTCTCGAAAGCGAACTGGGCTCGGCTGTGACCAATTTGGAGGCGGTCGGCGGCGCGGGCATCATCCTCGATGTCCATACAGGCGAAGTGCTGGCGATGACCTCGCTGCCTACCTATAATCCGAACAAGCTGGTCGGCGGCGATATGGCCGCGCGCCGCAACGCGGTGACCTATAATCTTTACGAGCTGGGCTCGACCTTCAAGCCGCTGACCGTCGGCGCGGCCATCGACAATGGCGTCGTGACCAGCATGGCAAAGCGCTACGATGCGACCAAGCCGCTGGCGATAGCAGGCTTCCGGATCCGCGATTCGCATATGATGAATCGCTGGCTCAACGTGCCCGAAACGCTCATCCACAGCTCGAACATCGTCACCGCGCAGATCGGCGACGAACTTGGCCGCGAGAAGATGGAGGAATTGTTCCGCAACCTCGAATTCGACGGGCGCCCGAAAATCGAACTGAAGGAACGCGCCTTCCCGCTGTGGCCGAGAGACTGGGGCCGCGTCACGACGATGACGACGAGCTACGGCCACGGCATCGCGGTGACCCCGCTGCATCTTGCAAGCGCCTATGCTGCGCTGGTGAATGGCGGCATCTACCGCCCCGCAACCGTGCTCAAGCTCGGCGACAAGTCCCCCCCGCAAGGACGCCGCGTGTTCAAGGCATCGACCAGCGCACGGATGCGCCAGCTTTTGCGTCTGATCGTGTCCGACGGCACTGGCCGCAGGGCCGACGCGCCGGGCTTTCGTGTCGGCGGCAAGACGGGAAGCGCTGAAAAGCCGGGCGCGGGCGGCTATCGGCGTCACTCGCTCGTCTCGACCTTTGCCGCCGCCTTCCCAATGGACAATCCGCGCTATGTCGTGCTCGTGATGATCGACGAGCCCAAGGGCAACGCCTTCAGCTTTGGCCAGCGCACCGCGGGTTATACGGCAGCGCCCGTGGTGAAGCAGGTCGTGACGCGCGCGGGCCCGATGCTCGGCGTCTTCCCCGACGAGAGCCGCGATGTCGACGTGTCCGAACTCACTCCGCTGCTCTGGAAGAACGGGAAAGCGGACTGATGCGTCTCGCGGCGCTGATCGACACTCCGGCTCCTCTCAACGCCGACCCCGTGGTCACCGGCCTCGCCATCGACCATCGCAAGGTCGCGCCCGGCACGATCTTTGGCGCCTTCGCGGGTGCGAAATTCAACGGCGAGGATTTCATTCAGGCAGCTGTCGGCGCTGGCGCGATCGCTGTCGTTGCGCGGCCCGAAGCCCGCGTAGAGGGCGCCGTTCACATCGCCGATGCCAACCCCCGCCGGGCCTTTGCCCAGATCGCTGCCCGTTTCTTCCACCGCTTTCCCGCAACCTGCGTCGCGGTCACCGGCACCAACGGCAAGACCTCGACGGTTGAGATGACCCGCCAGCTCTGGCGATTGGCGGGCTTCAACGCCGCCTCGGTCGGTACGCTCGGGATCACGACCTCGAACGAGCGCGCCTCGACCGGGCTCACCACGCCCGACATCGTCACCTTCCTTTCCAACATGTCGGGGCTCGCGGCCGAGGGGGTGACGCATGCGGCGTTCGAGGCCTCGAGCCACGGCCTCGACCAGTATCGCACCGAGGGGCTGCCGGTGAAGGCGGCTGCCTTCACCAATCTCAGCCACGATCATCTCGATTATCATGGCACGATGGAGGCCTATCTCGCCGCCAAGCTCCGGCTCTTTTCGGAGGTGCTCGAGGCGAGCGGAACGGCGGTCGTCTGGACCGACGACGCCTATTCGAAGAGGGTGATCGATGCGGCGCGCGCGCGCGGCGCGGCGCTGATGACGGTGGGCGCCGAAGGCGAGGCGCTTCGCCTGGTGTCGCGCGAGCCGACGCAGCTTGGCCAGTCGCTTGTCATCGCAGCGGGTGATCTCACGCAGAAGGTCAGCCTGCCATTGATTGGAGCCTATCAGGTCGCCAATGCGCTCGTCGCTGCCGGCCTCGTCATCGCGACCGGCGGCGATACGCCCCTCACGCTTGCCAATCTCGCGCGGCTTCAGCCGGTGCGCGGGCGTCTTGAGCGTGCGGCGATCACCCGTGCGGGCGCGCCCGTCTATGTCGACTATGCGCATACCCCTGACGCAATCGAGGCTGCGCTCGACGCGCTACGCCCGCATGCGCGCGGCCGGCTGATCCTGGTTTTCGGCGCCGGCGGCGACCGCGACAAGGACAAACGCCCTGAAATGGGCCGGATCGCGGCCCTCAAGGCCGACCACCTGATCATCACCGACGACAATCCCCGCGGCGAGGATCCCGCGCTGATCCGGGCTGCCATTGCCGAGGCCGCGCCGGGGGCCGAGGTGATCGGCGACCGCCGCGCCGCGATTGCCGCCGCGGTCGCTGCGGCGCGCGCCGAAGACATTGTCTGCATTGCCGGGAAGGGGCACGAGCAAGGCCAGATCGTGGGAGCAGGCGCCGACATGCGCGTTATCCCCTTCGACGATGTCGCGGTCGCGCGGGAAGTGGCGGCATGACGCCGCTCTGGACCGCGCGTGCGATTGCGGCCGCAACGGGCGGTACGGCGAGCGGTGACTTCACCGTGCAGGGCGTTGCGTTCGACTCGCGCGAAGTCACGAAGGGTGACCTCTTCATCGCCATGAAGGGCGAGGAAACCGACGGCCACAAGTTCATCGACAAGGCGATCGCCGCGGGGGCAGCCGGGATCGTCTGCGAGACCGCGATCGCCCATCCCCACGTCCGCGTCCCCGATAGCGTTGCTGCGCTGAACGCGCTGGGCGCCGCGTCCCGCGCGCGCTGCCATGGCCGGATCATCGGCGTCACGGGCTCGGCGGGCAAGACCGGGACAAAGGAAGCGCTGTTCGCCGCCCTGGACCGTTTCCGTCCTGGCAAGGCGCACCGTTCGGTCAAGAGCTACAATAATCATGTCGGAGTGCCGCTCAGCCTCGCGCGCATGCCTTCGACCGCCGATTACGGCATTTTCGAAATGGGGATGAACCATGCAGGCGAGCTTGCGGCGCTGACCCGCATGGTGCGTCCGCACGTCGCGATCGTGACCACGATCGCGCCGGCGCACATGGAATATTTCGGCAGCGAAGAAGCGATCGCGGATGCGAAGGGCGAAATATTCGAGGGACTCGAGCCCGGCGGCACCGCGATCATTCCCTTCGACAGTCCGCATCACGGCCGGCTGCGCGCAAAGGCGGAGATGCACGCAGCGCATGTCGTGAGCTTCGGTCTCCGCGAAGGCGCCGACGTGCGTGCGGTCGACTGGCTGTCCGATGGACAGGGCGGATCACTGGTCACCGCGCAGGTGCAGGACGCGCTGCTGTGCTTCACAATTGCGCAGGCAGGCGCGCACTGGGTGACCAATGCCCTCGCGGTGCTGGCTGCGGTGAAGGCGGTCGGCGGCGACCTCCCCGCGGCGGGCCTCGCCTTTGCCGAAATGGCAGGCCTTGCCGGACGCGGCGCGCGACATCGCATCGCCGCGGAGGGCGGCACGATCCTCCTCATCGACGAAAGCTACAACGCCAATCCGGCATCGATGGCGGCCACCATCGGTCAGCTCGGGGACGAATCCGCAGGTCGCAAGGTCGCGATTCTCGGCGCGATGAAGGAACTGGGTGCGGGCGGAGAGGCCTATCACGCCGGCCTCGCCGATCCGCTCGTCGCAGCCGGAGTGCAGTTCGCCCTGCTCGTGGGCGAAGAGATGGCGCCGCTCGCCAAAGCACTTGAGGGGCGCATCGATTTCGAGCATGTGCCCGGCCATTCGGCCGCGACCGCGCGGCTCCGGGACGTGATCCGCGCCGGCGACATCGTGCTGGTCAAGGGATCGAACAGTGTCGGCCTGTCGCACGTTGTGACGGCGCTGACCAACGGGGATTATTGATGCTGTACTGGCTGGCGGAATGGCTTGGCTTTCCGGGAGCGCTCAACCTTATTCGCTACCTGAGCTTCCGTTCGGGAGCGGCGGTGGCGACCGCGCTGATCATCGGGCTGTGGATCGGCCCCCGCTTCATCCTGATGCTGCGGATGCGGCAGGGAAAGGGGCAGCCGATCCGCGACGACGGACCGCAGAGTCATCTTGCCAAAAAGGGCACGCCGACGATGGGCGGGCTGATGATCCTCATTGCGCTGATGATCTCGGCGCTGCTCTGGATGGATCTGTCGAACCGTTTCGTCTGGGCGTGCATCTTCGTCTCCGGCGGCTTTGCCGTCGTGGGTTTTCTCGATGATCTCGACAAGGTGACAAAGGCGAGCCACCGCGGGATTCCGGGGCGCGTGAGGCTGCTCCTTGAATTTGCAATCGCCGGCATCGCGGTACTGCTGATTGTCTCGCGGACGGGGACGGACCTCTATCTGCCCTTCTTCAACGACATCTATATCCCCTTGGGCCCGCTCTACTATGTCTTTGCGATGGTGCTGATCGTCGGCTTCGGCAATGCGGTGAACCTGACCGACGGGCTCGACGGGCTCGCGACCTTTCCGGTCCTCATTGCAAGCCTCGCCTTCCTCGTCATCGTCTATCTCTCGGGCAACGCCAAGTTTGCGGGCTATCTTGGCATTCCGCACGTGCCCGGCGCGGGCGAGCTTGCGATTTTTGCCGCCTCGATCATCGGCGCGTGTCTCGCCTTCCTGTGGTTCAACGCGCCTCCTGCCGCCGTGTTCATGGGCGATACCGGCTCCCTGGCCTTGGGCGGCGCGCTCGCGACGATCGCGGTGACCGCGCAGCACGAACTGGTGCTCATCCTTGTCGGCGGGCTCTTCGTCGTTGAGGCGCTCTCGGTAATCATCCAGGTCTTCTGGTACAAAAGGACCGGCAAGCGCGTCTTCCGCATGGCGCCGATCCATCATCATTTCGAACAGCTCGGATGGCCCGAATCCACCGTCGTCATCCGCTTCTGGATCGTCTCGATTGTCCTCGCGCTCGCGGGGCTCGCGACGCTCAAGCTGCGGTGATTACCTCGCGCGCCTTTGCCGGTCGCCGCTATGCGGTGTTGGGACTGGCGCGCTCGGGGCTTGCGACCGTCGAGGCGCTCGTCGCCAGCGGCGCTGGGGTCACTGCCTGGGACATGCGCGAGGACGCGCGCGACGCGGCGATGGCGCTGGGCGCCGACATCGGCGACCCGCTCGAGATCGATCTTGTCGGCTTCGCTGGCGTTGTTGTCTCACCCGGCGTGCCGCTCAACCGCCATCCGATCGCCGCCCATGCCCGCGCGGCGCGGGTTCCGGTGATCGGCGACATCGAACTATTCGCCGAGGCGCGCGCGGATCTTCCCGCGCACCGCGTGGTCGGCATCACCGGCACCAACGGCAAATCGACGGTCACCGCGCTCGTCACCCATATGCTTGAAAGCGCGGGCGTTCCCGCGCTGATGGGGGGTAATATCGGTCTCCCGATCCTCGCCCGCGATCCGCTCCCCGAAGGCGGGGTCTATGTTCTCGAGCTGTCGAGCTATCAGATCGACCTTGCGCACAGTCTCGCTGCAGATGTTGCGGTGCTCACCAACATCACACCCGACCATCTCGACCGCTATGACGATTTTGCAGGCTATGCAGCTTCAAAGGCACGCCTGTTCAGCCTTCAGCACAAGGATCAGGTCGCCATCGTCGCGATCGACGACGACCGGTCGAAGAGTATCGCAAGTCACATCGGTCACCGTCTTTTTCGCGTATCGGCGAAGGACGTCGACCCGGCCGACCAGGCCCGCTGGCCCGCGCTTCAGGGGCCGCATAACGCGCAGAACGCGGTGTGCGCGATCGCGGTGTGCCGCGTGCTGGGGCTCGATGATGCGGCGATAGAAAAGGGGCTCGCGACATATCACGCGCTCCCGCATCGGATGGAATTGGTCGGCGAAGTCGCTGGCGTCCGCTGGTTCAATGACAGCAAGGCGACCAACGCGGCTTCCGCTGCACCGGCGCTGGCGGCGTTTCCGCCGGCGCCGGACCAGCGTCTGCACTGGATCGCTGGCGGACAGGCAAAGGGAGACGGACTCGCGGCGTGCCGTCCCTGGTTCAGCCATGTCAAATGCGCCTATCTGATCGGCGAGGCGATGGAGGGTTTCGCGGGCGAGATCGGCGATGCCATTCCGGTCGACCGCGCCGGCGATCTTGCAACAGCAGTCGCGCATGCAGCAGCGGCGGCCGAGAGCGGGGACATCGTTCTTCTTTCGCCCGCCTGCGCCTCGTTCGACCAGTTCAAGGATTATGAGGCGCGCGGCGACCAGTTTCGTAGCCTCGTGCGGGGGCTTGCCGCATGAACGGGGGGATCGACAATATGGACAGGGCAGGCGAGCGGCCGATCATCGCGACCATGCGCAGCGTCAAGCGCCGCGGGCCGCGCCTCAGCCGGGCCGACCGCACGCCGCTCGGCCTGTGGTTCTGGGAAATAGACCGGGTGCTGCTGCTTCTCGTCTCGATGCTGATTGCGATCGGTCTCGTCGCGGTCGCCGCCGCCTCCCCGGTGGCGGCGCAAAAGCTCTCGACGACCACCGCGAGCCTTGATCCGCTCTATTATTTCTATCGCCAGCTCATGTGGGTGATCGTCGGCGTGCCGGTCATGCTCGGCATCTCGATGCTGCCCAAGGCGCAGGCGCGCCGTTTCGCCATTTATGGCACGCTGACCTTTCTTGCACTGCTCTTCCTCGTCCCGCTTATCGGCACCTCGGTGAACGGCGCGCAGCGCTGGCTCGGGAGCGGCATGTTCCGTCTCCAGCCGTCGGAGTTTCTGAAGCCGTTTTTCGCCGTCTCGCTTGCGTGGGTTCTCTCGCTTCGACTTCACGACCAGAGCCTGCCCGTTGTGCCCCTGTCTTTCGTCCTGACCGGCATCATCGCGGTGCTCCTCATGGGGCAGCCCGACCTGGGGCAGACGATTATCTTTGCGGCGACCTGGTTCGTGCTCGTTGCCGGCCTTTCGATGCGGATCATGGCGGGGCTTGGCGTTGCGGGCCTCATGGGGCTTGTTCTTGCCTATTTCTTCTATCCGGTGGCGCAGCAGCGCATCAACATCTGGCTCTTTGCCGAAGGCGACAGCTTCCAGGTCGACAAGGCCCATGCGACGCTCACCGCCGGCGGGCTCATCGGCACCGGGCCCGGCGCGGGGCTTGCAAAGTTCCAGCTTCCCGAGGCGCATACCGACTACATATTTTCGGTGATCGGCGAGGAGTTCGGGATCATCGCGTGCATCGCGATCGCGGTACTTTATCTTGCGATCATCGTCCGCGTGCTTGTCCGCCTGCTCGATGAGGAAGACAGTTTTCTCATTCTCGCGGTCTGCGGGCTCGTCGCGCAATTCGGCGGCCAGGCGGTGATCAACATGGCGGTGAACACCCAGCTCTTCCCCTCGAAGGGCATGACGCTGCCCTTCATCAGCTATGGCGGCTCGTCGATGCTCGCATTGTCGATCGGCATGGGTTTGCTCTTGTCGCTGACCCGGCGAAACCCCTATGCGGCGCGCGTGTCGATGACCCGCAACTGGAACAGGAAATGACCGCGACCCGCCACTTTCTCCTCGCCGCCGGCGGCACCGGGGGACATATGCTCCCCGCCTATGCGCTGGCAGGCGAATTGATCGCGCGCGGTCACCGCGTCGCGCTCGTGAGCGACGATCGCGGCCTCAAGATTCCCGGCGCTCCCGACGAACTTGAAACCCATGTCCTGCCTGCCGGGCGCGTCGCCGGCGGTCCGGTCGGCTGGATCAAGGCGGCGCTCGCAATCCGCAAGGGGCGCCGGAAGGCGATCGAGCTCATCCGCAACTTCGACCCTGCGGTCGTTGTGGGGTTCGGCGGCTATCCGTCGCTCCCGAGCCTGCTTGCCGCGCGCGCAACCCGGACGCCGAGCATGGTCCACGAACAAAATGCGGTGCTCGGCCGCACCAACCGGCTGATGGCGCCGCGGGTCGATGCCATTGCGGTCGCCTATCGCAACATCCACCGCTTTCCCGCCAAATGCGAGCTGAAACGCCATCTCACGGGCAATCCGGTGCGCGAAGAGATCGTCGCGATCCGCGAAGAAGGTCTGCCGCCGCTGCCCGAGGACGGCATTTTCCGCCTGCTCGTGGTCGGCGGCAGCCTCGGCGCGACGGTCCTGAGCGAGGTGGTGCCAGCCGCGATCGCGATGCTGCCGCGCGCGCTGCTTGACCGCCTGCAAGTGGTCCAGCAGGCGCGCGAGGCCGATCTCGAGGCGGTGCGGGCCAAATATGCCGAGCTCGGCGTTGCGGCCGAATGCGCGCCCTATATCGCCGACTTCCCCGACCGGCTGCGCTGGGCACATCTTGTCATAGCGCGCGCAGGGGCCTCGACGGTGGCCGAACTCGCCTGCGCCGGACGCCCCGCGATCTTCGTCCCCTATCCGCACGCGATGGACGACCACCAAAGCTTCAATGTCGCCGATCTCGTGGAAGCGGGCGGCGCGCAGTCCTTTGCCCAGGCGGACTTTACTCCAGCCAATGTCGCAAAGCAGTTGCAGCGCATGGCACTTGAGCCGGGCGCGATCGAGGCGGCGGCGGAAAATGCCGCGCGCTGCGGCCTGCCCAACGCGACGCGCGATCTTGCCGACCTGGTCGAAAGCTTCGCGCCGCCGCCGCTCATGGACGTCATCCGCGTCGGGGCCAGCGCGAAGCGCGCGGCGGCAAGCGGCGTCGCTGCGGCGCGGCGGGAGGCCCGTTGATGCGCGGCGTTGCGACCGATATCGGCGTCATCCATTTCATCGGCATCGGCGGCATCGGCATGTCGGGTATCGCCGAGGTGATGCACAACCTCGGCTATCAGGTGCAAGGCAGCGACATTGCTGAAAGCTATGTCGTCGAGGGCCTTCGCAAGCGCGGGATCAAGGTCGCGATCGGCCATGCGGCGGAGAATGTGGAGGGAGTGGCGGTTGTCGTCACCTCGACCGCGGTCAAGCGTGGCAACCCCGAGGTCGAGGCCGCGCTCGCCCACCGCATCCCGATCGTCCGCCGCGCCGAGATGCTTGCCGAGCTGATGCGCCTCAAATCGACCGTCGCCATCGCGGGCACGCACGGCAAGACGACTACGACCAGCCTGGTCGCTGCCCTGCTTGATGCGGGAGGGATCGACCCCACGGTCATCAATGGCGGTATCATCAACAATTATGGCTCGAACGCGCGGCTCGGTGCGTCAGACTGGATGGTGGTCGAGGCGGATGAGAGCGACGGCAGTTTCCTGCGTCTCGATGGCACCATCGCGGTCGTCACCAACATCGATCCTGAACATCTCGACCATTATGGGAGCTTTGACGCGATCAAGGCCGCCTTCGTCGAGTTCATCGAGAATGTGCCTTTCTATGGCGCTGCGATGCTCTGTCTTGATCACCCGGAGGTTCAGGCGATCATCCCGCGCATCCGCGACCGACGTATCGTGACCTATGGATTTTCGGCCCAGGCCGATGTGCGCGGTACCAATGTGACGCCGGGCCCCGAGGGCAACCGCTTCGACGTCGTCGTGCGCGACCGCGACGGGGTGAGCCGGACGATCGAGGGCATTCAATTGCCGATGTCGGGACGCCACAATGTCCAGAATGCGCTCGCGGCGATTGCGGTCGCGCTGCACATGGGGGTCAGCGACGAGAAGATCGCCTCGGGCTTCAGCGGGTTTGCCGGGGTCAAGCGACGCTTCACCAAGGTGGGTGAAATTGCAGCGGATGGCGGCGTGATCACGGTTATCGATGATTATGCCCATCATCCGGTGGAGATTCGTGCCGTCCTTTCCGCCGCGCGTGAGGGGGCAGGGGCGGGGCGCGTCATCGCGGTCGTCCAGCCGCATCGCTTCACCCGCCTGCGCGATCACATGGACGAGTTCCAGCAGGCCTTCAACGACGCCGACATGGTTCTCGCGCTTCCCGTCTATGCGGCAGGCGAGGTCCCCATCGAGGAGATATCGTCCGACGTGCTCGTGGCAGGTCTGCGCGACCGCGGCCATCGTCACGCCGCGACCGTCGCGGATGGGGCCGCGCTCGCTGCCGCCGTCGCCGCTGCCCTCCGCTCGGGCACCATCGGTGCGGGCGACCGGATCATCTGCCTTGGCGCGGGCGATATTACCAAGGTCGCGGCCGGTCTCGCGGCCGCGGTGGAGGCGGCATGACCACGGCCGCCATTCCTGCCGTTCGCGGCAAGCTGACCGCAAAGGCCCCGCTTGCGCCGCTCGTCTGGTTCAAGTCCGGCGGCCCTGCCGACTGGCTGTTCGAGCCGAAGGACGCCGACGATCTTGCCGATTTTCTCCGCGAACTCGACCCCTCGGTCCCGGTGATGGCGCTGGGGCTGGGCTCTAACCTCATCGTTCGCGACGGCGGCTTTCCGGGCGTGGTTGTCCGTCTGGGAAAAGCCTTTGCCAAGGTCGAGCCGCTCGATGCCGTGACGCTGCGCTGCGGCGGCGGGGCATCGGGCATTCTCGTCTCCTCGACCGCGCGCGATGCGGGGATTGCGGGACTGGAGTTTCTGCGTTCGATCCCTGGCACCGTCGGCGGCTTTGTCCGCATGAACGGCGGCGCTTATGGCAGCGAGGTCAAGGATATATTGGTCGAGGCCGATATCGTCCTGCGCAACGGGGAGCGCCGTACGCTCGCGCTTGCCGAGCTTGGCTACACCTATCGCCATAGCGAGCTCCCCGAGGGAGCGGTGGTTATCGGGGCGATCTTTCGCGGCCGGCCCGGTGCGCCTGCTGCCATTCAGGCCGAAATGGACCGTATCTCGGCGAGCCGCGAGGCGGCGCAGCCGCTGCGATCGAAAACGGGCGGGTCGACCTTCAAGAACCCCGAGGGGCGCAAGGCCTGGCAGCTCGTCGACGAGGCGGGTTGCCGCGGCCTCAGGATCGGCGGTGCCGAGGTCAGCGACAAGCACACCAATTTCCTCATCAACACCGGCAGCGCGACGAGCGGCGACATCGAGGCGCTCGGCGAGGAAGTTCGCCGCCGGGTCAAGGCGAATAGCGGCATCGAACTGGAATGGGAGATTCAACGCGTGGGGAAGGCGGAATGAGCCGGGGGCCGTGGCATGTCGCTGTCCTGATGGGCGGCTGGTCGGCCGAGCGCGAGGTTTCCTTGATGAGCGGCAATGGCGTCGCTGACGCGCTCGAGGGCCGCGGGCACAAGGTCACGCGTATCGACATGGACCGCGACGTGGCGCGCAAGCTCCAGGACGCGAAGCCCGACATCGTGTTCAATGCCCTTCACGGCGTCCCAGGAGAAGATGGGACGGTACAGGGCATGCTCGATCTCATGGGGATCAAATACACGCACAGCGGGCTCGTCACCTCGGTCATCGCGATCGACAAGGAATTGACGAAGCAGGCGCTGGTGCCGCATGGAATCCCCATGCCGGCGGGGACCATGGTCGAGAGCGAAAGCCTCTTTTCAACCGACCCCTTGCCGCGCCCCTATGTGCTGAAGCCGGTCAACGAAGGGTCGTCGGTCGGGGTCGCGATCGTCCGGGACGACAGCAATTACGGCAATCCCATTGCGCGCGATGCATTGGGGCCGTGGCGCGAGTTCGACCGTCTGCTTGCCGAACCCTTCATCAAGGGGCGCGAGCTGACGGTGGCGGTGCTCGGCGACCAGGCGCTCGGCGTCACCGAACTGCGCGTCAAGTCGGGCTTCTACGATTACGACGCCAAATATACCGACGGGCTTACCGAGCATGTCTGTCCCGCCGACGTGCCCGCGGAGATTTCCGAGCGCATGAAAAGGCTCGCGGTCGAGGCGCATCGCCTGCTCGGCTGCAAGGGCGCCTCGCGCTCCGATTTCCGCTGGGATGACGAGCAGGGCCTTGCCGGCATCTTCCTGCTCGAGGTCAATACCCAGCCGGGCATGACCCCGCTCAGCCTCGTCCCTGAACAGGCCCGGGCTATCGGCATGGACTATGCCGAACTCGTCGAACGCATCGTGGAGGAAGCGTTATGAGCAGCACGCGGATCAAGCGCGCCAAGGCGCCGCCGCGCCGCCCCGCACGCGCACCGAAGAAGCGCCGGACGGTCAAGACCTCGCGCATCGACGCGATCATCAATGCGCTGCCGATCAGCCCGCAGACGCTGCAGCGCACCGCGAACTGGATGATCGGCCTCAGCCTCGCCGGCGTCCTTGCGCTTGCCGGGCACGCGACGGGGGTCACGGCGAAAGTTCAGGAGGAATGGGCGCAGGCGGTCGGCCGCGCAGGGTTTCAGGTCAAGAAAGTCGAGGTCGTCGGCGCCGAGCGGATCGACCGGCTCAAGGTCTATGACATCGCTCTTGCGCAAAAGGACCGCTCGATGGCCGCGGTCGACCTTGAGGATGTTCGCCGCGACCTCATGAAATATGGCTGGATCAAGGATGCCCGCGTGTCGCGCCGGCTGCCCGATACGCTCGTCGTCGACATCGTCGAGCGCACCCCGGCGGCGATCTGGCAGAATGGCGGGCGCCTGTCACTGATCGACGAGAAGGGCGTTGTGCTCGAGGCGGTGAGCGTCGCGACGATGCCCGACCTCCCGCTCGTCATCGGGCCGAAGGCGAACCAGCGCTCGCAGGATCTTGACCGTCTGCTCGCCGAGGCGAGCAGCCTCAAGGAGTTGCTCGCGGGTGCGACCTGGGTCGGCAATCGCCGTTGGGATCTGCGTTTCCGCAGCGGCGAGACGCTTTCACTTCCGGAGGGCGAGGCCGAGGCGAAAGCGGCGCTGGCCAAGTTCGCACACATGGACGGTGCGAACCGCCTCCTTGGCCGCGGCATATTGCGTTTCGACATGCGCGATCCGGCCAGGTTCGTGCTACGCCTGCCGCATGAGGGTCAGGTGGCGCCCGCGAAGCTCGACGCCGCGCGCGAGGCGGCCGACGCCCTCGCCGTGAGCAATGCCAACGAAGGATAGGGACCCTATAATATGGCGCCGCCGCGCATCGAGAAGATCATCACAGCGCTCGACGTCGGGTCGTGGAAGGTCTGCGCGCTGATCGCGGGCCAGACCGCCGACGGACAACTGCACGTTCTTGGAACCGGCCAGCGCGAGAGCCGCGGCGTCCAGCGCGGCTATGTTGCCGACATGGAACAGACCGAGCATGTCGTGCGCGAGGCGATCGAGCAGGCCGAGCGTATTGCGGGGCTCAACATCGACGATGTCTGGGTCGCCTTTTCGGCAGGCGGTCTTGTGAGCGACGTCGCGCCGATCGAAAGCGAATTGGGCGGTCACCGGATCGAGCAGGAGGATGTCGACGATCTTCTCGCCGCGGGGCGCGCGGGCATCGACCCTGAAGGCCGGATGATCCTCCACGCTCAGCCCGCGCTCTATACGATCGACGGTCTCACCGGCGTCAAGAATCCGATCGGGCTCCACGCCGACCGCCTCGGCGTCGACATCCATATCATCATGGCCGACGGGGCGCCGGTGCGCAACCTCGAGGCGGCGGTGCGGCAGGCGCATCTCGACGTAAACGCGGTGGTGGCATCGCCGATCGCGGCGGGGCTAGCCTGCCTCTCCGACGAAGAACGCGATCTCGGCGTAGCCTTGGTGGAGCTTGGCGCAGCGGTGACGACTGTCTCGCTTTATGCCGGCGGGATGCTCGTCGAAATGGCCTCGCTGCCCTTTGGCGCGAGCGACATCACCGACGATATTGCATCGGCCTTCGGGATTCGGCGGAGCCAGGCGCAGCGGCTCCAGAGCTTCTACGGTTCGGCTTCGGCGAGCCCGCGCGACAATAATGAGATCATCGAGCTCGATCCGGGGGCGCCGGCGGGCAGCGAATCCCCGCGCATCACGCGCGCGCAGCTCGTGTCCGTCATCCGCCAGCGCCTCGACGCGATGATGGGGGAGATCGGGCGGACGCTGAAGGACCTTCATTTCGTCGGTCCGATCGGGCGCCAGGTCGTGCTCGTCGGCGGCGGCGCCGACTTGAAAGGCATTGCCGACTATACGCAAAGCGCGCTCGGCCGCGCCGCGCGCATCGGGCGACCGCGGGGCTTGCACGGCCTGCCCGATGCCCATTCGGGACCGGCTTTCGCGACGCTCGCGGGTCTGGTTCTCTATGCAGCGTCGGATCCGGTCGACCTTCGCGATCTGCCGATGATGGCGCACGATGTCTATCGCCCGAAGGGCGCGTCGATCCTGCAGCGGCTGGTCACGGCATTGAAAAGCAGCTTTTGATAGGCGCGAGGTGAAAAGGTTAATTTTTTGGGTGATTCCAGCGTCACAATAGTGCAATGCGGTCGCAGGAATCCGGGCGGCGGGACCACCGCCTGTTTGGGTCGCATGGTGAGGCTAGCGGCTGAGGTTCGCCGCTGCAGGGAGATAATTTGATGAGCATCGATATTGGTCCGCCACAGGTCGATGAGTTGAAGCCGCGCATCGCGGTCATCGGCGTGGGCGGCGCGGGGGGCAATGCCATCGCCAACATGATCGCCGCCCGGGTCGAAGGCGTCGATTTCGTGGTCGCGAACACCGACGCGCAGGCACTCAATGCCTCGCCGGCCGAGCGCCGCATCCAGCTTGGCACGCAGATCACGCAGGGCCTCGGCGCAGGGTCGCGGCCCGAGGTCGGACGCGCTGCTGCCGAGGAAAGCATCGCGCAGGTCGAAGAGGCGCTGAACGGCGCGCACATGTGTTTCGTCGCGGCCGGCATGGGCGGCGGCACCGGCACCGGTGCGGCACCGGTCATCGCCAAGGCGGCACGCGACCGCGGCATCCTCACCGTCGGCGTTGTCACCAAGCCCTTCACGTTCGAAGGTCAGCGCCGCATGCGCTCCGCCGAGGCCGGCATTGCGGAGCTGCAGGACCATGTCGACACGCTGATCGTCATTCCGAACCAGAATCTCTTCCTTGTCGCCAATCCGAACACGACCTTCAAGGAAGCGTTCAGCATGGCGGACGAGGTGCTCCAGCAGGGCGTTCGCGGCATCACCGATCTCATGGTCATGCCCGGGCTCATCAACCTCGACTTCGCCGACGTGCGCAGCGTGATGCGGGAGATGGGCAAGGCGATGATGGGCACCGGCGAGGCCGAAGGCGATGGCCGCGCGCTCGAAGCGGCGCAGAAAGCGATCGCCAACCCGCTGCTCGACGGCGTTTCGATGGCGGGTGCAAAGGGCGTGATCGTCTCGATCGTCGGCGGCGAGGACATGCGCCTCATGGAGGTCGACGAGGCCGCGAACCACATCCGCGAGCTGGTCGATCCCGATGCGAACATCATCTGGGGCAGCGCCTTCAACGAGAATCTGGAGGGCAAGATCCGCGTCTCGGTCGTCGCGACCGGCATCGACGGCACGGGTGAGCCCGCGGCCGCTGCGCCCGCAACGCGCAGCTTCTCCTTCGCGCCCGCGCGCACCGCGGCGCCGGCACCTGCTCCCGCCCCGGCGCCGATCGCCGAAGAGGTGATCGAGCCGGCAGCCGAGGAAGCGCCCGCGGCCGAGCCAGCAGCGGACAGCGATCCGGCTCCGGGCTTCTCGCTCGGCGGGCAGGCAGAGCCCGAGGCGCCGCGTGCGGTGCCCGAGGAGGAGCCGATGGAGCTTTCCCAGGTCGCGGCGACCTACGACGACACGGCAGACGAACTGGTTCTCGGCGAGCCCGCAGCTCCCGCGGCCGAATATCGACCGGCGCCTGTCGCGCCTGCGACGGTTGCGGAGGAAGCACCGTCCCGACCGATCGGAGGCGGAACCTTGTTCGAACGCATGTCGCGTCTGTCGCGCGGTGCAGTCGCCCCCGAGGGCGACGGCGCAGCCCCGGACAAGGACGACGGGGTCGATATTCCGCGCTTCCTGGGCCGGCAGAACAACCAGTAACAGGGCTCTTGGGCCGCCGCACACGGGCGGGGCGGCCCGGAAACGGGATGATTGGCCCATGTGGCGATCGCAGATGACCGGGCGGCAAGGCGCATTCGCGCTGCTGTTGCTGTCGGCGGTCGCCACGACGCCGTCGCAGGCGATGCAGGTGGCGCAGCCCGACGCCGCCACGCGCGCCGCGATGGAAAAACGCACCGCGGCGCGCACGATGCTCTCGTCGGCGCTCGCGCGCATTGCCGCCAATTCCACCGATGCGCGGGCACTTCTCGATGCCGGGCGCGCCTCGATCGCGCTCGAGGATTACCGCGCCGCGCTCGGTTTCCTCGTCCGCGCCGAACAGGCGGCACCGCGCGACGGGGCGGTCAAGGCCGCGCTCGGGTCGGCGATGGTCCATATGGAAAACCCGACGCGCGCGCTCGATTATTTCGGCGAGGCGCAATTGCTCGGGGCGCCTGAACGGCTGTTTCTCGCCGACCGTGGGCTGGCCAGGGACCTTCTCGGCCAGCAGGATGCCGCTCAGCGCGATTATCAGCTGGCGCTGTCGATCGCGACCGATGACGAAGTGACGCGGCGCTATGCGCTGTCGCTCGGGATCAGCGGCGAGCCCGATCGCGCGATCCAGATGCTGGGGCCCCAGCTCCGCCAGTCAGACCGCGGTGCGTGGCGGCTGCGCGCGATGATCCTGGCGATGAACGGCCGCGACAAGGAGGCAACCGACATCGTCAATGCGACGATGCCGGCTGCGCTCGCGCAAAATATTCTGCCCTATCTGACGCGCATGGACCGTCTCAATCCCGCGCAGCAGGCCGCAGCCGCCCATTTCGGGCGCTTTCCGGCGGGAGAGCTCGGGCCTGCGCGCAAGCCCGTGCAGGTGGCCTCGGCCCCCGCGCGTGCCGCCGAAGCATCTTCCCGGCGGGGATCGGGGAGCCGCCGTGCCGCCGCCAAGGCGCCCACGCCCACGCCCACGCCCACGTCCACGCCAGCGCCTGCTGCTGTCCGCAGCCCGGCCCCCACCCCAGCGCCGACACCTGTCGCCGCCGCAACGTCGGCTCCCAAACCCACGCCAACACCCGCGCCTGCGCCGGCTCCGACGGCCGCGCGGCCCCAGCCCCAGGCGGTGACACCGGCGCCCGCGGCCGCACGGCCGCAGGCGCAGACGGCGTCACCTTCCCCCGCGGCAGCCTCTCCGGCCCCGACGCAGACGCAGCCAGCCCGCACCGCCGCGGCCCAGCCCGCGCCGATCGGCGTTGCGATCCGGCGCGATAGCGGGCCCGTCGGGCCCGGTTTCTCGATCGCCGACATGGGAAGCAACCCAGCGCCCGCCGCCAACGCGCCTGTGCCGGCGTCGGCAGGTGCCGCCTCGGCTCCCGCCGCTGCGTCGGCCACCGCGGCGCCGCTCGCCTCGCTCGCCGATATCGTCAGTTCGATCGAAATTCCTCCCGAAGAAATGGCGCGGCCCGACAATGCAATCGGAGCCGCCACGCTCGCGAAGCTCCTCGAGGACAAGCGAAAGGCCGAAGCGGCTGAGGAGGCGAAGCGCGCCAAGGAGGAGGCCGCGGCCAAGGCGAAGGCCGAGGCCGACGCGAAGGCCAAGGCCGAGGCCGACAGGAAAAAGGCGAACCCTGCGCGCAATTGGGTTCAAATCGCGACCGGGGCGAACCCCAAGGCCTTGGCGTTCGATTACAATCGCTTCGCAAAGCGCAACGCGGCGCTGTTCCAGGGCAAGTCGGGGTCGACCGCCGAATGGGGCCAGACCCGCCGCCTGCTCGTCGGCCCGTTCAAGGATCGCAAGGCGGCGCAGGACTGGCTTGCCGACTATAAGAAGGCGGGCGGCGATGGCTTCCTGTTCACCAGCGAGGCGGGCGAAGCCGTCGAACCGATCAAGTGAGCGACATCGCCTCCTGCGCCAGCGACCCCGCGCATTCGCGCGGTCGCCATCATGAGGAACCGGGCCGCGTCGTCCGCGGGCCGCGCGATGTCTTCCAGCGTGACCGCGACCGCATCATCCATTCGATCGCCTTTCGCCGCCTGCGCCACAAGACGCAGGTATTCGTCGCGCCCGACGGCGATCATTACCGCGTTCGTTTGACCCACAGCATCGAGGTCGCGCAAATCGGTCGCGGCATCGCCCGCGCGCTCGGCCTCAACGAGGATCTGACCGAGGCCCTCTGCCTCGCGCACGATATCGGCCATCCGCCTTTCGGTCATGCGGGAGAGCATGCGCTGAAAGCGGCGATGCAGGCGCATGGCGGGTTCGACCATAATGGCCACACGCTGCGCACCCTCGCGCGCATCGAATGCCCCTATCCCCGCTTTGATGGCCTCAACCTGACCTGGGAAACGCTCGAAGGACTCGCCAAGCACAATGGTCCCGTTCGCCATCCGGGCTGGGCGCTTGCGGATATCGACGCTGAATTTCCTCTCGATCTTGCAACCCACGCAAGTCTCGAGGCGCAGGTCGCCGCGGTCGCCGACGACATCGCCTACGACAACCATGATATCGACGACGGGCTGCGCGCGGGTCTGCTCGACCTCGACCAGCTCATGGCGCAGCCCTTTGTCGCGGCCAATTTTGCAGGCGTGGAGAAGCGGTTCCCAGGCGCCCCGCGCGAGAGAATGCTGCGCGAACTGGTGCGCGATCAGATCGGGGTGATGGTCAACGATGTCATCGCCGCGACTGCCGCCAATGTTGCGGATGCGGGGGTGCAAAGCGCGACCGAGATTCGCGCAGCGGGCCGCACCTTGGGCGGATTCTCGCCAGAGCTCGCGCGGCAAGAGCGCGACCTGAAGCGCTTCATGTACGCCAATCTCTACCACCACCCCTCGCAGCTCGCAGCAGCCGAGGCCGCGCAGCAGGTCGTCAGCCGCCTCTTTGCCGCCTATGCCGACGATCCACGCCGCATGGGCGCTGACTGGGCCGCGCGTCTGCCCGAAGGGGAAACCGCGATCGCGCGCTACATCGGCGACTATATCGCCGGCATGACCGACCGCTTTGCCGTAGACCGCTACGCCGAGATCTTCGGCCGCGACGCGGTACCCGAGCCGCTGCGGCATGTGTGAGGCGCGCGCAGATTGCTGTCGCAGCCTTTGGACACACGCATGTGTCATTGGCGCGCAAGGCTGATAGAGAAGCGGGATGAGAGAGGCTCATCCGAAAATTCTGCTGGTCGGCGCGACCGGCCTCGTCGGACGCAGCGTCGTCCAGGAGGCGGGTGATCTATCGCTCACCATCCTCGCGCGCCGCGACCCCGGTGATCTGCCGGACCACCACCTGCTGCTCGTCGCCCCGCCCGAACGCTGGGCGGACATGATCGCCGCCCAGCAGCCCGAAGTGCTGATCTCCTGCCTCGGGACCACCATCCGCACGGCGGGCTCGCAGGCGGCGTTTCGCGCGGTCGATCGCGATCTCATCCTCTCGGCGGCGCGCGGCGCGCGGGTGGGCGGCGCGGCGCGGATGATTGTCGTGAGTTCGGTTGGCGCGTCGGCCAGAAGCCGCAATTTCTATTTGAGAACCAAGGGCGAAACCGAAGAGGGCCTGCGCGCTCTCGGTTTCGACCGGCTCGACATGATCCGTCCCGGTCTGCTCACCGGCAGGCGGCCGGGCCCTGCGCGGCTGGGGGAGGGGATTGCGATCGCGGCGGCGCCCCTGTTCGACGCGCTGCTTTTCGGATCGCTTCGCCGCTATCGCTCGATTCCCGCCGAAATCGTGGCCAAAGCGATCCTTGCGATCGCATCCCGCCGCGAAAGCGGCTCCTATGTTCACGAAAACGACGCGATCCGCGCGCTCGCCGATTGACTCTGAGAAAGCGCGCCGCCAAGGCTCAGCCGTCTGCCGGAGCCCGCAGGGGATTCGGCCGGCCGCGCGGGAGAGCGCGCGGTGCGGAGCGATCCGCGCCTCGCCACCGAAGGAGCAACCGCCCCGGAAACTCTCAGGTTCGCAGGACCGCGCAGGCTGGAACGGACACTCTGGAAAGCGTTCCGGCCGTGCCGGAACCACCGAAGGGGTAACCTTGGGGCGCATCCCCCAAGGGAAAACTCTCAGGTTCCCGTGACAGAGGGGGCATGGCGACGGAGCGGCGAGAGGCCGCGTCTCGCCGTGTCAACGACGGGAGACTGACATGACGACAAGCGAACAGACGGGCGAAGAGACCGCGCCTATCGGCACCCTGCCGCTCGATGCCTGGCACCGGGCAAAGGGCGCACGAATGGTGGAATTTGCCGGTTACTGGATGCCGATCCAGTATGAAGGCATCATGGCCGAACATTTGTGGACCCGCGCGAATGCGGGGCTGTTCGACGTCAGCCACATGGGACAGCTTCTGCTGAGCGGCCAAGGCGCCGCCGAGGCGCTCGAAGCGCTCGTTCCCGGCGATATTTCCGCGCTGAAACCCGGCCGAATGCGCTACTCGCTACTGCTCGCGGAAGATGGCGGGATTCTGGACGACCTGATGATCACCGGCGGCGAGCAGGGGCTCTACATGGTCGTCAACGGTGCCGTGAAATGGGACGATATCGCCCATCTGCGCGAGCATCTGCCCGACGAGATCGGGCTCAACCATATGGACGAGCAGGCGCTGCTTGCGCTGCAGGGGCCGCAGGCCGCCGCGGCGCTCGAGCGGCTTGTTCCGGGCGTTGGCGCGCTGGTGTTCATGCAGGCGGATGCCTTCGATTGGAACGGCGTGCCGCTTGGTATCAGCCGGTCGGGCTATACCGGCGAGGACGGGTTCGAGATTTCGGTGCCCGCGGCGCACGTCACTGCGCTCGCCGACGCGCTGTGCGCGATGGAGGAGGTAAAGCCCATCGGCCTTGGCGCGCGCGACTCGCTGCGCCTCGAGGCAGGGCTGCCGCTCTACGGGCATGACCTCGACCCCGCGACCGATCCCGTCGAAGGCGATCTTGCCTTCGCGATTTCCAAGCGCCGGCGCGAGGAGGGCAACTTTCCCGGTGCCGCGCGCATCCTCGGCCATCTTGCCGACGGCGCTCCGCGCAAGCGCGTCGGGCTGCTTGTCGATGGCAAGTTGCCCGTGCGCGAGGGCGCCAAGCTTTTCGACGGCAACACCGAAATCGGCGTCGTGACCTCGGGCGGTTTCGCGCCGAGCCTCGGCGCGCCGATCGCAATGGGCTACGTGCCCACGGGCCTCTCCGCGACCGGCACGGCGCTTGCCGCCGAGGTGCGGGGGAAGCGCGTGCCCGTGACGGTCGCCGCCATGCCATTTGTTCCGCACAATTATGTCCGCAAACAGGGAGGCTGACGATGCCGCGTTACTATACCGAAGAACATGAGTGGATCGACGTTGACGGCGAAGTCGCGACGGTCGGAATCACCGATTTTGCACAGGGCCAGCTTGGCGACATCGTCTTCGTCGAAGTGCCTGACACCGGGACCGAATTGAGCGCGGGCGGCGACGCGGCGGTGGTGGAATCGGTGAAGGCAGCAAGCGACGTCTACGCCCCTGTCGATGGCGTGGTGACCGAGGGCAACAGCCAGCTCGAAGAAGACCCCGCGCTCGTCAACAGCGATCCTGAAGGCGAAGGCTGGTTCTTCCGCATGACACTATCCGACAAGAGCCAGCTCGATGGTCTGATGAATGCCGCCGCCTACAAGGAATTCTGCGACAGCCTGTAAGTCACGCCCCTCCCGGTCGCGGGAGGGGGGAGATAGGTTCATGACATCTCTCGCCATCCTGTCGATCGGGCCCGCGGCATGACCGCCGCAGCACCCGCCCTTGCCGATTGCCGGCCGATGATTGCGACCGCGATCTATGCGGGAGCGCAGGGCGGCTATGTGCGCGCGGCGCTCGCGCTGGCGATGGCGGGGGCCGCGCGCGCGCTGCCCCTCCGCTTCGAATTCATCCTGCACGAGGCGCAGATCCACCGGGCGCGCGACATGCTGGCCAACATCTTCCTTAAGAGCGACTGCACACATCTGCTCTTTATCGACGACGATGTGGATTTTGCCGCCGACGATGTATTCGCCATGCTCGGAGCGATGGCCGGGCGTCCCGATTGCGCGATCCTCGGCGCGCCGGTCCCGCGCCGCGTCGTGAACTGGGCGCAGGTGGCGCGCGCTGCCGAGCGCGGGCTCGCGCGGAGCAACCCCGGCGGTCTTGCAGCCTTTACCGGCGATTTCGCACTGAGTTTCCTCAACCCCGCGCAGTCGTTCAAGCTGAATGAACTGGTCGAGCTGACGCAGCTTGGCGGTGCCTTCATGCTGGTGCGGCGCGATGTGATCGAAACGCTCTGCGCGCGGCACGGCGATCTCGCCTTCCGCGTCGATGCGCGCGACCGCCAGAACGCCGGGGTCGGCGAAGAGGTGCACGGGCTGTTCATGCCGATGATCGAGCCTGAAACTCGCCGGCAACTCTCCGAGGACTATGCCTTCTGCTACCGCGCGCGTGCTGCCGGTTTCCGGATCTGGCTCGCGCCCTGGGTCCGCACCGCGCACAGCGGCCCTGCGACCTTTCGTGGATCGCTCGCCGATCTCGCGCCGCTTTTTTCCGAAAACCCCGTTTCTTCGCCGGAGTAATTCATGCGTTACCTGCCCCTCACCCCCGATGACCGCAGCGCGATGCTCGCGGCGGTCGGCGCATCGTCGATCGACGATCTGTTCGTCGACGTCCCTGAAGCGGCCCAGCTTGCAGGGCCCATTGCCCAGCTGCCGATGCACGCCAGCGAGCTTGCGGTCGAGCGCCATATGGCGGCCCTTGCTCGGCAGAATCGCGCCGCAGGCGACGGACCTTTCTTCCTCGGCGCAGGCGCCTATCGGCACCATGTGCCCGCGAGCGTCGACCATCTCATCCAGCGCGGCGAATTTCTCACCGCCTATACGCCCTATCAGCCCGAGATCGCGCAGGGCACGCTCCAGATGCTGTTCGAGTTTCAGACGCAGGTCGCGCGCCTCTTTGGCACCGACGTCGCCAATGCCTCGATGTACGACGGTTCGACCGCCTGCTGGGAAGCGATCGTGATGGCGCGGCGGGTAACGCGGCGCGGCAAGGCCCTGCTCTCGACGGGGCTGCATCCCCATTATCGCAGCGTCGCGCGCACGATGGCAAAATATACCGGCGACCTCCTCGTTGACGGAGACCCGGGCCTCGACGCCGCCACCGACTGGAGCGCGCTCGCCGCGGCGGTCGACAAGGAGACGAGCTGCGTCGTCGTCCAATATCCCGATATTCTCGGCCGCCTCGACGACATGCGCGCGCTCGCTGCTGCGTGTGAGGCAGCCGGCGCATTGCTGATTGCGGTCGTGACCGAGCCGGTCGCGCTCGGCCTCATCCAGGCGCCGGGCGAGATGGGTGCCGATATTGTGGTCGGCGAGGGACAGTCGATCGGCGTTGGCCTTCAGTTCGGCGGACCCTATGTCGGGCTCTTCGCCTGCAAGGCCAAATATGTCCGACAGATGCCTGGGCGCCTGTGCGGCGAGACGGTCGACGCCAATGGCAAGCGCGGCTTCGTGCTGACCTTGTCGACGCGCGAACAGCATATCCGGCGCGAGAAAGCGACGAGCAATATCTGCACAAACTCCGGATTATGTGCGCTCGCCTTCAGCATCCACATGACGTTGCTCGGCGAAGCGGGCCTCCGCCGCCTCGCGGCGATCAACCATAGCCGGGCCAAGGCAGCCGCGGATGCGCTTGCAAAAGTGCCGGGCGTCTCGGTCATGAACAGCGTTTTCTTCAACGAATTCACCCTTGTCCTTCCCAAGGCAGCGCGACCCGTCGTGCACGAGCTTGCCGAGAGGGGCGTCCTGGGGGGCGTGTCGCTCGGCCGCCTCTATCCCGGCAATGAGGGGCTCGCGAACGGTCTCGTCGTTGCCGTGACCGAAACCGTGACCGTAGAGGATATCGCCGCCTTTGCCGCGGCGCTGAAGGAGGTGCTGGCATGACCGCGCTCAACCGCGCCGGGTGGCGCCCGGAAATGAACGCCGGCGGTGCCGACGACAATGTGACCTTCACCGGCAACCGCGCGCTGATGCTCGAAGAGCCTCTGGTCTTCGAGATCGGCTCGAACGAAACGACCGGGGTCGATTTTGACGAGGAGGCGCCTGCGGCCGATCTGGGCGCGCTCGCGCGTTCGGCGCCGATCGGCCTGCCGGGCCTCAGCGAGGGCGAGGCCGTGCGTCATTACACGCGTCTCAGCCGCCAGAATTATGCCATCGACCTTGGCCTCTTCCCGCTCGGCAGCTGCACGATGAAGCACAACCCGCGCCTCAACGAAAAGGTCGCCCGGATGCCGGGCTTTGCCGATGCGCACCCACTGCAGCCGCAGGAGACGGTGCAGGGGGCCTATGCCGTAATTCATGAGCTTGCCGAGTGGCTGGTCACGCTCACCGGCATGGACAGCATCGCCATGTCGCCCAAGGCCGGCGCGCATGGCGAACTTTGCGGCATCTTGTGCATCAAGGCGGCGCTTCAGGCGCGCGGCGAAGACCGGCGGGTTCTGCTCGTCCCCGAAAGCGCACACGGTACCAATCCTGCGACGGCGGCCTTTGCAGGCTTCAGCGTGGAGGATATTCCCGCCACCCGCGAGGGCCGCGTCGACCTTGCTGCGCTCAAAGCCCGGCTCGGCCCCGATGTTGCCGGGGTCATGATCACCAACCCCAACACCTGCGGCCTGTTCGAGCGCGACCTCAAGGCGATTTCGGATGCGGTCCACGCGGCGGGCGGCTATGTCTATTGCGACGGTGCCAATTTCAACGCGATCGTCGGGCGTGTGCGGCCTGGCGACCTCGGCGTCGATGCGATGCACATCAACCTGCACAAGACCTTCTCGACCCCGCACGGCGGCGGCGGCCCGGGCTCAGGCCCCGTGGTGCTCTCGAAGGCGCTCGCGCCCTTTGCGCCGCTGCCTTTCGTCACGAAGGAAGGCGGCCGGTTCCGGCTGGTCGAAGAGGAAAGCGCGGGCGAGGATCATCCCGAAAGCTTCGGCCGCATGACCGCTTTTCACGGCCAGATGGGCATGTTCACGCGCGCTCTCGCCTATATCCTCAGTCACGGTGCCGACGGACTGCGCCAGGTCGCCGAGGATGCGGTGCTCAATGCCAATTATGTGCTGCGCGGCCTTGAGGATGTGCTCGACGCGCCCTTTGCGGCGTCGGGTCCGTGCATGCACGAGGCATTGTTCAGCGATAAAGGGCTCGCCGAGGGCTTCACGACGCTCGACATCGCCAAGGGGCTGATCGACGAGGGCTACCACCCGATGACGGTCTATTTTCCGCTCGTTGTCCACGGTGCGATGCTGGTCGAACCGACCGAGACCGAATCGAAGGCGGTGCTCGATCAGTTCATCGGCGCGCTGCGCAGTATCGCGATGCGGGCAAAGAATGGTGACCCGGCACTTAAATCGGCGCCTCATTTCGCTCCGCGCGCGCGGCTCGACGAGACGATGGCGGCGCGCAAGCCCGTGCTCACCTGGAGCGAACCTGTGGTCGCGCCCGGCACGCCCTCGATGAGCGAGATCGGGGGGAGCTGATCTGCACGCGATCACGCGCCCCTCAGATTTCGTCCGTGCGATCAAGGCCGCCGCGCGTCCCGGCCTCGCGTCGCCAGTGGCGTCTTGGGGGACTTTGCTCGGCGCGATGGGACCGCTAGACCAGATAGGGCGCTCGTCAGGGCGCAACTGCGCCGCGGCCTCTTGCGGCCGGGCGGGGGAGGGAGCCTGAATGAGCTGGAACAGCCTTTATCTTGTCACCAATTATTGGGCGCTCGCCGGCTGGCTGGCGCTCGCCTTCGCGCCGCGCAGCCCGCGCATCCTCTCGGCGATACTCTATGCGGGCGTTGCGCTGCTTTGCCTCGTCTACACGGTGCTGATCGCTGGTTTTCTCACTGGCGGCATCGACCCCGGCGGGGCAGGGGGCGGCGATTTCTCCTCGCTGGCCGGGGTGATGAAGCTCTTCGATGCCCCCGGCGGCGCGACCCTCGGTTGGACGCATTATCTTGCCTTTGACCTCTTCACCGGCATGTGGATCGCGCGCGATGCTGACCAGAAGGGCTTCAGCCGGATCATCCAGCTTCCCTTCCTGTTCCTGACGCTCATGGCGGGTCCGGTCGGCCTGCTTGCGTGGCTCATCGTTCGCGAACGGCGGGCCCGGGCGCTCGCCAAGGCGCAATGAGCCCCGAGCCCTGGACGCCCGGGGAAGGGGGCTCCGCGGCGAAGCGTCACGCGCCGGCGACGCTGCGCAATCGTGATGCGATCGTCCACGTTCTTGCCGAATGGCTGCCGCGCGCGGGCCTTGTACTCGAAGTCGCTAGCGGGTCGGGTGAGCATGTCGTCCACTTCGCCGCTGCTTTCCCTGCGCTCGATTGGCAGCCGAGCGATCCAGACGAGGCCGCGCTCGCCTCGATCGCGGCGTGGAGCGCCGAGGCGGGGCTTGCGAACCTCGCCTCGCCCCTCCGACTTGATGCAGCCGCTCCCGACTGGCGGCTCGGCCGCGCCGACGGGCTCATCTGCATCAACATGGTCCATATCAGCCCGTGGCGCGCGACCCTCGGTCTTTTCGCGGGAGCGGCGCGTCTCCTCGCTCGCGGCGCACCGCTCATTCTCTACGGCCCCTTTATCGAGACCGGCGTTCCCACCGCGCCGAGCAACCTCGCCTTCGACGCGAGCCTTCGGGCGCGCGACGCGGAATGGGGGCTGCGCGATCTCGAGGCGGTGAAAGCCGCAGCGCTCGAGGCCGGCTTCGCCTTCGCCGCGCGGCAGGCGATGCCCGCCAACAATCTGATGCTACTTTTTCGCCGTTCGTGACGGCCGCTATGCCGCGGCCGGCGCTGGGCGCTTAGCTTGCAAAGGGTTACGCTTGCCAAGCCCGCAGCTCTGTTGTTATCAAAGCTGAGAATGGCGCAAAAGCGCCTCCCGGGAGAGAAATGAGCATGAGCGACATCGCGGACCTTTTAACCTTCGACGAGTTTATCACCCATTGGGCGAAGGAGCGGCCTGATCGCGTCGCGATGCGCGAGGAAGACCGGGTGATGACCTATGGCGATCTTGAAGAGCGGACTGCGCGCGTCGCGAGCGCGCTTCTGGCCGCGGGGCTTCAGAAGGGCGACCGGATTGCCTGGATCGGCAAGAACAGCGATCTTTATTTCACGCTCTTTTACGGCGCGGCGCGCGCGGGGATCGTGATGGCGCCGATCGGCTGGCGCCTGGCCCCCGCCGAATGGGCGTTCATCGTCAATGACACGCGCGCGAAGATCGTTTTCACCGGCCCTGGTTTCGAGGCGGCGGCGGATCAGCTATCTGGCAAGCTCGAACATGCGCCCCGGATCATCGGCGCCGAAGCAGCGCGCGCGATGATCGACGCTGCGACGCGCACCGACTTCGCGCCGTCGGGACCGGACGATGCCGTGCTTCAGCTCTACACGTCGGGCACGACCGGGAACCCCAAGGGCGCGGTGCTCACCAACACCAATCTTTTCGCGCTGCGCAAGAATTCCGCCAATCTCGACATGCCCTACACCCAGTGGGAGGATGACGAGGCGGTGCTCGTCGCGATGCCCTGCGCGCATATCGGGGGCACCGGACTTGGCATCATGGCGCTCGCAGCAGGGCTTCCGGGCGTGGTACTTGCCGAATTCAATCCCGACGGCGTGTTCGACGCAGTCGAGCATCATGGCGTCACGCGCTTCTTCATCGTTCCCGCCGCGCTCCAGATGCTGCTTCTTCATCCGCGCTGCGCGAGCGTCGATTACAGCCGCCTCAAATATATTCTCTATGGCGCGGCGCCGATTCCGCTCGACCTCTTGCGCCAGTGCATCAAGATGTTCGGCGCGCAGTTCATCCAGGCCTATGGGATGACCGAGACGACGGGCACCATCTGCATGCTTCCGCCCGAGGACCATGATCCGGAGGGCAACAAGCGGATGCGCTCGGCGGGCAAACCGCTTCCCGGCGTCGAGATCAAGATCCTCGGCCCCGACGGCGGGGAGGTGCCAACGGGCGAGGTGGGCGAGGTCGTCACCCGCTCGTCGAACAATATGCAAGGCTATTGGAATCTTCCTGACGCGACCGCCAAGACGATGACTGCGGACGGCTGGATCCACACGGGCGACGCCGGCTACATGGACGAGGACGGCTATCTTTATATCCATGACCGGATGAAGGACATGATCATCTCGGGCGGGGAGAATGTCTATCCGGCCGAAGTCGAGAGCGCGATCTACGGTCACCCCGCCGTGCAGGAAGTCGCCGTGATCGGCATCCCCGACGCGAAATGGGGCGAAACGGTGAAGGCCGTCGTCGTTCCCAAGCCAGGCATGACGATCGAGGAGGGAGACATCATCGCCTGGACCCGGGAACGCATCGCCGCCTTCAAGGCGCCGCGCAGCGTCGACGTGATCGAGGCCCTGCCGCGCAACGCCTCGGGCAAGATCCTGCGCAAGGACCTGCGCGCACCCTATTGGGAAGGCTATGAGCGGATGGTGAACTAGCTTTCCCGGGCAAAAGCTGGAATATGGGCGCGTTCGTTGATGCGAGGCTGCCTCGTTGCGGCAGCCTCGGGCGAAGGGATCGGCGCTAGCGACCAGCTTGTCTCTGGCCGCCCTCGGCCCGCTCCGCCTGGAGTGAGGCAAAGCTCCCCAATGCCCCCCTTCCGCATTTTTCGCTGTCCTGCAAAGGTGCGCCGCGATAGCGTGGATCGATGATTATCGCGCACACCCCCGACCGCATCCCTGCGACCGGCAGGACAGATACCCTCAAGGATATGATGATAGCCAAGGGGTGTGAGACGCCCTGTGCGCCGGGACGTTCGGCGTGCTGAGCGTCGAGACATGCGCAGCGGTGCCGTGGCCCGACGCGCTTGACTGGGAGGCGCGCGCGGCAGAGGCTGCTGCGGCCGCGCTCGCGCTCACCCCCTATGCGCCGCTTGCCGATGCGGCGCCGCTCGTCGAGATTGCCGTGCGGCTCACCGACGATGCCGAAGTGCAGGCGCTCAACCGCGATTTTCGGAGCAAGGACAAGCCGACTAACGTGCTCTCCTTTCCGCAGGTACAAGCCGACCTTCTCACAAGCCTCTCGAACAGCGACGATGGCGAGATATTGCTCGGCGACATCGTGCTGGCGCGCGAGACCTGCGCGCGCGAAGCGGAAGAGAAGGGAATTCCGCTTGCCGATCATGCGACCCATCTCATCGTCCACGGCGCGCTCCACCTCGTGGGCTATGACCATATGGACGATGTGAGCGCGGCAGCGATGGAGGCGCTGGAGGTGAAAGCGCTTGCGTCGCTGGGCATCGCCAATCCATATGGCGACGAGCAATAGGAAGGACCAAAGCGCATCATGCCCGACGAGCAGGGATCTTCGAGCCGATCGGAAGAGGACAGTAGATCCGGCCTGTTGGCCGGGCTCAAGACATTGTTGTTCGGGGGCGACAAGGAACCGTCGCTGCGCGAGCAGATCGAAGACGTCATCGACGAGGCCGAGGAAGAAGGGGCCGAGCGCCGCGGCAGCAGCATTGTCGGCGACCTTTCGCCGATCGAGCGCAAGATGCTCCGTAACCTCCTTCATTTCGGCGAACAGACGGTCGACGACGTCGCCGTCCCGCGGGCCGACATCATCGCGATCGAGGAAAGCGCGCCTTTTGAGGATATTGTCGCGCTCTTCGCAGAGGCGGGGCACAGCCGCCTCCCGGTCTACCGCGAAACGCTCGACGAGGTCATCGGGATGATCCACGTCAAGGACGTCTTCGCCGTGCTTGCCGACGGACGCACGCCGCCGCCGCTCCTCGACCTCATCCGCCAGCCGCTCTACGTCCCGCAGTCGATGGGCGTGCTCGACCTGCTTGCCGACATGCGCGCGCAGCGCACCCATCTTGCGATCGTGATTGACGAATATTCGGGCACCGAGGGGCTCGTGACAATCGAGGACCTGGTCGAGGAGATTGTGGGCGAGATCGAGGACGAGCATGACGACGAGCCCGTCACTCTCTTTGCTCCGGGCGAAAATGGCTGCTGGGAGGCCGACGCGCGCGCCGAGCTCGATGATATCGGCGAGGCGATCGACCCGCGGCTTGCCGAGATCGAGGAGGATGTCGACACGGTTGGCGGGCTCGCCGCGGTGCTGGCGGGCCATGTGCCCGAGGTCGGCGAGATCCTCGTCCACCCGAGCGGATGGCGGATCGAGGTGACCGAGGCGGATGAACGCCGCGTCCATCACTTGCGTCTCCACCCGCCGCTCGAGGTCGACCTTGAGGCCTCGTCGGACCGCGGGGAGCCCTTTTAGGCACCGCGCGGCGCCGTTGCCTTTGGCGGGCGATGCGATTAGCGCAGGCGCAATGGACGTTTCCGATCTTCGCATCGCGCTGTTCAGCGGCAACTACAACATGACCGTCGATGGGGCGAACAAGGCGCTCAACCGCCTTGTCGGCTATCTCCTGGGCGAGGGCGCGGCGGTGCGCGTTTATTCGCCGACGGTCGAAAACCCCGACTTTGCGCCCACGGGTGAGCTCGTCAGCGTGCCGTCCATGGCGATCCCGGGGCGCAGCGAATATCGCATCCCGCTCTCGCTCTCCGCCCGCGTGCGCGAGGATCTGGCGATGTTCGCGCCGAATATCCTCCATATCTCAAGCCCCGACCGCGTCTCGCGGCAGGCCGCCGCCTGGGCGCGGCGGCGTCGGATCCCCGTTGCCTGTTCGGTCCACACGCGCTTTGAGACCTATTTTCGTTACTATAACCTCTCCTTCCTTGAACCGCTGGTCGTCGCCTGGCTGCGGCGCCTCTATCGTCGCTGCGACGCGCTCATCGCACCTTCGGAAAGCTTTGCGCAGGTGCTGCGCGAACAGCGGATGAACTACGATATCGGAATCTGGACCCGCGGGGTTGAACGCGACATCTTCCACCCCGGGCGCCGCGACGCCATGTGGCGCCAGTCGTGGGGGATCGCCGGCGAGGTGCCCGTCATCGCGTTTCTCGGCCGGCTCGTGATGGAAAAGGGGCTCGACGTCTTTGCCGACACGATCGACGTCCTGCGCCGCCGCGGCGTACCGCACGAGGTGGTGGTGATCGGCGAGGGACCCGCGGGCGACTGGTTCGAATCGCGGCTGCCGCACGCAAAATTCGTGGGATTCCAAGGCGGCGAGAACCTGGCGCGTGCGCTGGCGTCGTGCGACATGCTGTTCAACCCCTCGGTCACCGAAACTTTCGGCAATGTCACGCTCGAGGCGATGGCATGCGGCCTTCCCGTGGTGGCGGCGCGTGCAACGGGCAGCGCCAGCATCGTCAAGCACGGGCAGACGGGTTATCTCGTCGAGCCGGGTTCGATCGGCCTGTTTGCCGATGATCTGGAACATTATTGCCGCGATCCCGCGCTGCGCGCCGCGCACGGCGCGGCGGCGCTCGCGGAAAGCCGGTCCTACCAGTGGGATACGATCAATCAGGCGGTAGCGGACACCTATTTGCGGCTGATCCGCCAGAAGCAGCGGCGGGCCTGAGGCCATGGCCGGGGACCTGTTTGGGGACGACGTGCCGGCGTCCTCCCCGGGCGGCGCGCCCGGACCCGTTCCGCTGGCAGAGCGGCTGCGCCCCAAACGCCTTGGCGACGTCGTCGGGCAGGAGCATCTGACCGGCCCGGAGGGCGCGATCGGCCGCATGGTCGGGGCGGGGCAATTGTCGTCGATCATCCTCTGGGGCCCGCCTGGCACCGGCAAGACCACGATCGCGCGCCTGCTCGCCGAAGCGGTGGGAATGCGTTTTGCTCCGCTGTCTGCGGTCTTTTCCGGGGTCGCCGATCTCAAGAAGGCTTTCGCCGACGCCGAGAAGATGGCGGCCGCGGGAAAGCGCACTTTGCTTTTCGTCGACGAGATCCACCGCTTCAATCGCGCCCAGCAAGACGGCTTTCTTCCCTTCGTCGAGCGCGGGACGGTGGTGCTCGTGGGAGCGACGACCGAAAACCCGAGCTTTGCGCTCAACGCGGCGCTTCTAAGCCGCGCGCAGGTCCTCGTGCTGCACCGGCTCGATGAGGCTGCGCTTGCGACACTGGTCGACCGCGCCGAGGCCGAGGTCGGGCGGGCGCTCCCGGTCACGGACGAGGCGCGCGCGGCGCTGGTCGCGAGCGCCGACGGCGATGGACGGTTTCTCCTCAACCAGGTCGAGACCTTGTTTGCCGCCGCGATCGACGCGCCGCTGGATGCAGCCGAGCTTGCGCAATTTCTCCATCGCCGGATGCCCGTCTACGACAAGGACCGTGACGGGCATTACAATCTCATCTCGGCGCTGCACAAGGCGATGCGCGGCTCGGACCCGCAGGCCTCGCTCTACTGGCTCGCGCGAATGCTCGTTGCGGGGGAGGAGCCGCTCTATGTGCTCCGCCGCATCACCCGTTTTGCGAGCGAAGATATCGGACTTGCCGACCCTCAGGCCCTCGTCCAGTGCCTTGCTGCGAAAGACGCCTATCAGTTCCTCGGTTCTCCCGAAGGCGAACTCGCGATCGTGCAGGCGTGCCTCTACTGCGCGACTGCGCCCAAGTCGAACGCTGCCTATGCAGCGCAAAAGGCGGCCTGGGCAGCGGCGCGCGAAACGGGAAGCCTTGCGCCGCCCGCAAACATCCTCAACGCCCCGACCAAACTGATGAAGGATTTAGGCTACGGCGCCGGCTACAGCTACGACCATGACGCGCCGGAGGGCTTTTCGGGCGACAATTACTGGCCCGACGAAATGAATCCCGCGTCCTTCTACCGTCCCGTCGATCGCGGCTTCGAAAAGCGCATCGCCGAGCGGATCGCATGGTGGGACGCGCGGCGGCAGGGGCACGCAAAGGGCGATTGATGCCGCGGTTCGGTAGCGGGTGCGATGTCGTCGCCTTTGCCAGCGCGCTGCCTGACGCCGCCATCGCGCAATCCTACGGGCACGCCCGGACCCGAAGGCGTGGGAGCGGTCATCCGCAGCACCTGGTGCGAGCGCACAAACACGGCGCAGCGCGCCGCCTTCGGCCCCGGGCCTTAGCCCGGATAGCGTTCGAAGCTCGGCATCGCACCCAGGCTTTCCATCCAGCCGATGCGCTCAGCGGTCTGGATCTGCACCTGGGCCGGGATCAGGTCGGGATCGTCGAGCGTTGCAGTCTGGACATCGATCTGGCCAGGAAAGACCTGTTCGTTCGTGTAGAAAAGCCCCGTCCCGCATTCACCGCAGAAATGGCGGCGGCCATGTTCGGACGACGCGTAAACCTTGGGCACGCCGCTTACCTCGAGCGCATCCGCGCCGACCATCGCCCATCCAACCAGCGGCGCTCCTGCGTGCCGGCGGCAATCCTGGCAGTGGCATAGCGCATGATGCGCGACGGTGGTGGGCATCGAATAACGGATAGCGCCGCAGTGGCACCGGCCGG